>DASWJP010000201.1:0-20422 GCA_036397065.1 Kiloniellales bacterium
GCCGGGCGGCCCATCGGTGGCCGAACGCTATGCGCCCTATGCAGATGAGCTGGCCGCCCATCGCCTTGAGGAGATGGAGCCGATCGCCGACTATTGGGGCGGCGACATGGACGCCGACTGGAAGAACGTCTGGGACAACTACCTGGAGGACTATCACTTCCCCGGCGGCCACCCGGGCCTTTCGGGCCTCATGTCGCCCAGCTACGAGCGGCAGCCGAACGATGCCACCCGCACCGTACGCCTGAGCCACCCCATGCGCGCAAAGGCCAAGGGTGGTTGGGGCGCGCGCATGTATTCCAGCATCCTGCCCGACTACGATCATTTGCCTCCGGCGCTGCGACGCCGCTGGAGCTACTTCTTCCTGTATCCGGCGGTCTCCTTCGAGATCTATCCGGACATGATCGACTTCTTCCACGTGGTCCCGATAGGGCCGGGGCGGGTGCGGCTGCGCTGGCGCGCCTACGGCCTGCCGAATCCGTCGCGGGCCATGCGCGCGGCCCGCTGGCTGAACATGCGGGTCAATTATCAGGTGCATGACGAGGATCTGAATCTGATCGCGTCGGTACAGCGGGGCTTGGCCGGGTCTTCCTATTCGACCGGCCTGCTCGGCGACAAGGAAGTGGCCGTCAAGGCCGTGCAAAGCTGGGTCCGCGCCGACGTGCCCGAGGCGGCGCAGGCGCACCCGATGGGCTAAGACGGCGTATTCCGGTTTTTCGGGCGATCACTTCGGTCGGAGTGCGGTGTTGACCGCTGCACCGCCAGCGCATCCACCGCGCGGCAGCCGCTGGGCAGTACCAGAACCGGATTGACGTCGAAGGCATCGAGCTGCGGCCCGAGGGTTGCCGCCAACACCGAAAACCGTGCCGCCGCCGCGGCGAAGGCGTCGATGTCGGCGGCGGGAGCACCGCGCACGCCATCGAGCAGGCGGCGCAGCCGCAGGGTATCGATCAGGCGCCGGGCGTGGGCGGTATCGAACGGCGGCTTGGCGACGGCCACGTCCTTGAGGATCTCGGCATGGATGCCGCCGAAGCCGATCAGCACGATGGGGCCGAAATCCGCGTCGCGAGTCAGACCCAGGATCATTTCCACCGCCGGCCCCTCGATCATCTCGGCAATCGCCACGCGCGGGCCCAGGCGGCCGGCGATCTCACCATAGGCGCTGCGCACCGAGGCCGCGCCACGCAGCCTGAGGCGCACCCCATCCACATCCGACTTGTGCGCCAAGCCCGGCGCGGCGCTCTTTAACGCCACCGGAAAGCCCAGGCTTTCGGCCGCCGCGACCGCTTCGTCGGCGCTGGTGGCGACGAGGCTGGCCGCCACCGGCACGCCGAAATCGGCCAGCAGGCGCAATCCCTCGATCTCGTCCAGGGGTGTCGGCTGGGTCAGGCGCGCTTTCCATGTGCTCACGATCTTCGTATCGGCGGCGGGCGGCTGCATCGCCGCCCGCGCCTGGAAATCTCGCCAGTCGAACAGCAACCGGCTGGCCAGGAGAAAGGCGGGCACGCCATCCAGAACCGGCACACCCGCGCGGGTCGATTCGACGGCCTTCGGGTCGCTGCCGCTGCCCTGGTGGTTGGAAACGAGGAAGGTTGGCTTGCCTGAGGCCTGATGCGCCGTGTGCGCCACGTTCAGATATTCCTGCACGATCTTCCCTTTGGCGGCACGGTCGAGCACCAGGGCGCCCATGGCGGTATCGGGATCGGCCATCAGGGCGAGGAAGCTGTCGCGGAAATCCTGCGGAAAGTTTCGCCCTGTGCCCCAGCGGTCCAACGGATTCACCGGCGGCAGGCCGAAATCCAGCACTTCTTCTAGACGCGCCACGGTGGCCGGGGACAGCTTGGCGAAGCGGGTGCCGATATCGTCTCCCAAATCGACGATCAGTCCCCGTTCGCCACCGGAATCATGGCTGGTGACCAGACCGCCGGGACCGATACCGATGGCGGCATTGAAGACCATCAGCGTCATGGCCAGCTCGTCGATGGAGGAAACACGGGACACCCCGTAGCGGTCGAACAGCGCCTGATAAGCCGCATCGTTACCGGCTAGGGCGCCGGAATGGCTGATCGCCAGGTGCGCGGCCTGCTCGGTGCGGCCCACCTTCAAGGCGACCACCGGCACGCCCTTGGCGTGTGCCTTGGCCAACGCCGCCTCGAACCCGGCGGGATCGCGGGCCGCTTCCATGAACAGGCCGATGACCCGGGTTTCCGGCTGGTCCAGGGCGAAATCCATGTAATCGGCGATGGTGGTGTTCAATTCCTGGCCGGAAGACACGGCCAACGAGTAGTCGATCCGCTCCTCCGAATCGACCAGGGCCGTGAACAGGGAACCCGAATGGGTGAGCAGCACCACGCCGCCGGACCGGTGCACCGGCCGCGTCTCGAATCCGCAGGTCCACAGACTATCTGTGAAGTTGTAGAAGCCCATGCAATTGCCGCCGCACAGGATCACACCGGCTTCGTTCGCCCGCTGCCGGATGCGCTCCTTGATCGGCGGGTCGCGGTCGCCCTCAATGGCCAGAGTGGAGATGATGGTCGCCGCCTTGATGCCGTGCGCCACTGCCTGGTCGAAGGCCGCGTCCATGTGCTCGTCGGCCAGGGCGAAGATGGCGTGCTCCACGGTCACCGGCAGGTCCGCCAGGGAGGCATAGCACCGCACCCCCTCGATCTCGTCTTGCCGCGGGTTGATGGGATAGATATCGCCGGTATAGCCGCCCTTGCGCAGATGCGCGATCAGGGTATGGCCGACCGAATGGGGCCGGGCCCGGGCGCCGATGACGGCGATGGATTTCGGCCGCAGGAGAGGGTCGAGGCGGTGGACGCCCATGGCCGCGATCCTAGAAATCCGCGGGCGGTGTGGCCCGCCGGCGCGGCGGGTTGAAGAACGGGCCTTTGGTGACGTGCGCGCGCATCATCAGCCGATGATAGACCAATTCGCGCTGGGCGTAGATCTCTACCCACAGATCGTCGGTCACCGTATCGCCATAGGGCCGGTGCAGGGTGGCCAGCGCCAGATTGCTCTTGGTGGTGGGTGACCAGGCGGAGGCGGTCACGTGGCCCACTTCCTTGTGCTTGTTTGAATAGACCAGGGCGTGATCGGCCGGAATGTTGCCGTCGATCTCCAGGCGCACCAGCACATAGCGGGACGTGCCATTCGCTTTCTCGGCGGCCAGGGCGCGGCGGCCGTTGAAATACGCCGCCTTATCCAGATCGACCAGCCAGCCCAGACCGATCTCGTAGGGCGAGCGGCGGCGGTCCGGCTCGACGGCGTGTTCGGCGGCGATGAAATCGGAGTTGCAGGTGATGAACCCCGCCTCCAGGCGGGCCACGTCGAGCGCGGCAAAGCCGATGGCGTGCAGGCCGTGCGGCTCACCGGCCGTGGTCAACAGATCCCACACGGCCAGGGCATCCGCCGCGGCGACGAACAGCTCGTAGCCCAGATCGCCACTGAACCCGGTGCGCGAGACGATCACCGGTTCGCGCCCGCCGTCAGTGGGAAAGGCGCGCAGGTCGAAGGGCTTCATGGTCTCGATGTTTTCAAACCCGGCGCGCTTCAAAATGGCGCAGCTGGTCGGCCCTTGCAGGGAGACGGCGGCGATTTCCTCTGTCTCCTCGCGCACCTCCACATCGAAACCGAAGGCGGATTCGAGCAGCCAGGGCAGGTGACGTTCCTGGCAGCACAGGCGGAAGTCGTTTTCGCCCAGGCGGAACAGGGTGCCGTCGTCCAGAACCATGCCCGCATCGTCGCACCAGGCCGTGTAGTGAACGCGCCCGGGCCGCAGCCTGGCCACGTCGCGCACGCACAGGCGGTTGAGGTACGCTTCCGCGCCGCGGCCGGTGATGCGGTATTTGACCATCGGCGAGATGTCGAACAAGGAACTGGTATTGCGCAGGGCGAAGTATTCCATCTCCTCGTCGCGAATGACCGTCGCGGCGGCATAGCCGCCCCAGTTGTACCACTGGTGGGTGGTCATCAACGCGGCGATGCGCGGGTGGAACGGCGTGTGCAGCAGCGGCTGGCGGAAATGGGTCAAGGGCGCGGCGCGGCGCATGGCTCAGGCCCTCCGCGCCAGAATGTGGTGGGCGGCATTCCTGCCCGCGGCGCCCATGACGCCGCCGCCCGGATGGCTGCCGGCGCCGCACAGGTACAGACCGGGCACCGGTGTCTCATACTGCGCCGCACCGGGGACCGGGCGCAGCATCAGCATTTGATCCACCGCCAGCTCGCCGTGATGCCAATGGCCACCCGGCATGCGGTAGGTTTGCTCCAGATCCGCCGGGGTCAGCAGTTCGCTGGCCACGATGCGCTCGCCGATTCCGGGGGCATAGGCGTTCAAGGTGGTCAGCACGGTCTTCAGGAAATCCGCCTTGCCCGCCGACCAGCCGGCTTTCAAGCGGTAGGGTGCGTACTGGACGATGGCGGACAGCACATGACGACCGGCGGGCGCGAAGCTGGGATCGGAGGCCGACGGCACGATGATCTCCATTGCCGGAGCGCCGGAATAGTCGCCATATTTGGCTGGGTTGAAGGCTTTTTCAACGTAGGCGACGTTCGGCGCGATCACCAGGCGTCCGGCCAACTCCGCCGCGGCGACGCCGCGGAACGGCGGCAGGCCGTCGAGGGCCAGATGCAGCTTGGCGGCATTGCCGCGCATGCGGATGTTCTTTATGCGGCGGACAATGCCGGTATCCAGATTGGTTGGGCCCACCAGGTCGAAAAACGTGGTTCGCGGGTTGATGCCGGAGACGATCAGGGGGGCTCGCAACTCATCGCCGCCGTTCAGGGTCACGCCGACCGCCCGGCCGGACTCCATCACGATGCGGGAGACGGCCGCGCCGGTGCGGATGGTCACACCCGCCGCCTCGGCGGCACGCTGCAACGCGGCGGTCACCGCGCCCATGCCGCCCTTCGGCAAGGCGAGTGCCGCCTGCGTTCCTGCCGCCTCGCCGGCCAGGCGATAGAGCAGGGTGAGCAGGGAGCCGGGCGAGCGCGGCCCCAGATGAGTCCCCAGCACCGCATCGAAGGCAACGACACCCTGTAGACGGGGATCGCTGATTTCCTCCTCCAGCGCATCGGCAATGTTCATCAAGGCCATGCGCATGAATTGGCGCATGTCCGCGCGGCCCAGCCGGCGCACGCGCCAGCCCAGCGTGGCCAGCGTCGTCAGATCGGTCCGGTTTCCGCCGCGCAGCCGCGGCGGCGTGCGCGCCAGAAGTGGCTGCAGCGTCTTCGCAAAACGCAACAACCGCTGGCGCAGGGCCGTCCACGCCGCCGCGTCTGTGTGTTCAATGTTGCCGTCGATGCGGTCGCCAAAGGCACCGCGCATGATCAGATGATTGCCATCGGTTGAGAGGGCAGTGGTCGGAATGCCGGTGGCCGCATATTCAAGGCCGTGGCGCGTCAAGGACAGATCGCGGACCACGGACGGGTGCAGCTGATTGAGAATGTGAGCCACGGGCGACACCCGGTACCCGGGGGCGAATTCAACGGTCCGCGCCGCGCCGCCCAAGGCATCCGCCGACTCGATCAGGGTGACCTTTCGTCCGCCGCGGGCCAGATAGGCGGCGCAGACCACCCCGTTGTGGCCGCCGCCGATGACGATGGCATCAGAGGACCGGGTAGGCATCGCTCATTCCCTGGGCCGGCCGCTTCAGATCGCGCAAGACTTCGGCGGCCGCGTTGCGCCCCGGGGCCCCCATGACGCCGCCGCCTGGATGGGTGGACGAACCGCACATGTACAGCCCGGGCACCGGCGCCCGGTACTGGGCGTAGCCGGGGACCGGACGATTGAACAGCAGCTGATCGAAGGTCAGCTCGCCCTGGAAGATGTTGCCCTCGGTCAGGCCGACTTCGGCCTCCAGCTCACGCGGGGTGCGCACTTCCATGTGCAGGATCCGGTCCTTGAAGCCGGGCGAATAGTCGGCGATCTGGTTGATCACCGCGGCGCCGAAGGCATCGCGGTCGGCATCGGTCCACTCGGCGCCTTCGATCTTGGGCGAGCAGTATTGGACGAAGCAGCTCATGAAATGCTGGCCCGGCGGCGCCATGGTCGGGTCGATCGTGGTCGGGATCATCATGTCCAGGAACGGATCGGCCGACCAGCGCCCGGCCTTCCAGTCGTCGTAGGCCCGCTCCATCCGCTCGATCGTATCGGTGAAATGCATGTCGCCGCGGATGCACGAGCTGCCTTCCGGCAAGGCGGGGAAGCGCGGCAGGCTGTCGAGGGCGATGTTGACCTTGCCCGACGAGCCGCGGATCTTGAAGTTCTCAACGCCTTTGAGGAAATCGCCGGGCAATTCGTCGCGCTCGACCAGGGTCAGGAAGGTGCGCTTCACATCCAGATTGGAGATCACCTGGCGGGCGCGCACTTCCTCGCCGTTGGCCAGGACCACGCCCTGGGTCCGGCCGCCTTTGATGAGCACTTGAGTCACCTCGGCATCGGTGCGGATCTCGCCGCCGGTGGCCTGCAGGCTTTTCGCCATGGATTGGGTGACCGCGCCCATGCCGCCGCGGGCATAACCCCAGGCGCCAATGGCCCCGTCCACGTCGCCCATGTAGTGGTGCAGCAGCACATAGGCGGAGCCGGGCGAGCAGGGGCCAAGCGCCGTGCCGATGATGCCGGAAATGGCCAGCGTTGCCTTGATCACATCGCATTCGAAATATTCGTCGAGAAACTCGGCGATCGACATGGTCCAGAAGCGGATAGTGTCGTACATCTCCGCTTCACCCAAATCGTAGAACTTCTTGGTCAGATACAGCAGCTCCTGCACATCGCGGGCCTTGAACGAGGTGGGATCGGGCGGCGTGCGCAACAGCAATGGCCGGATAAACCGGCATTGCCGGATGACGTCGGTGGAATAACGGTCATAGGACTCGGCATCGCGCCGGGAATGGCGTGCCAGCTCCCGCCGGTGCGCGTCATGGTGCCGGTAGGACGCCAGATAGTCGCCGTCGCGGGTAAAGACCGCGCCGCCCTCGTACGGGATGATCTGCAGACCGTGCCGCGACAGTTCGAGATCGCGCATGATCTCCGGGCGCAACAGGCTGCAGACATAGGAGCAGTTGGAATAGAGAACGTTCGGATGCAGGGCGCGGCTGACCGCCGCGCCCCCCACCCAGGGGTTCTTTTCCAGAACCATTACGTCGAGACCGGACTTGGCCAGATAGCAAGCGGCTACCAGGCCGTTGTGGCCGGCGCCGACGACAATGGCGTCGTAGGTTTTCATTAGCGACCGGCCTGTTTGCTCGGATCGGCGGCCAGATTACCTGGCTGCCACACGTTCGTCACGATGCCCGAGATCATCCAGGGTCAGATCGATCGCCCGTTCGAACGACTTCAGGGTATCCGTCAGGCAGCGCTCGTCGTGCGCCTCACAGATGAACCAAGGCTCGCGTGAATCCGGCTCGCACAGAACGCCGCCGTCGTGCAGATGCTGGGCCATGGCGTCGTAGAACCGGTAATCGGAACGCTTCCAATCGCGGTAGTTGGCCGGTGCCTTCTCGGAGAAGAACAGGCCGCCCATGGACGGATGTCCGGCGAAGGAATGGACGATGCCGCGGGCGTTGAGAATCTCGTGCATGCCCGCCTGCATGCGCCGACCGTAGTTGGCAATGGTTTCCAGCGCCGGGGTTTCGTCGAGAATCTCCAGCGTCTTCTCGGCGGCGGCCAGGGCCACCGAATGGGCCGTATAGGTGCCGCCGTGGGCAACGCCGGCGCCGAATTTGCGCATAATCACCTCGCGCCCGGCGATCACGGAAATGGGATAGCCGTTGGCCACCGCCTTGGCGAAGGTGCAGATGTCGGATTCGATTCCCATCAGCTCCTGCACGCCGCCCTTGGCAACGCGGAAACCGGTTTTCACCTCGTCGACGATCAACAGCACACCATAGCGGTTGCACAACTCGCGCACCGCCTTCACGTACTCGATATCGGCAGTGATACCGCAGCAATTGCCCATGATCGGCTCGATCAGCATGGCGGCGATCTCATCCGCCTTTTTGCGGAACAGATCCTCCAGCCGGTTGGCGTCGTTCATCTGCGTCATATAGAGCAGCTGTTTCGTCAGTTCCGGCACGCCGGCGGAGTAGGGCACCACCGGCGGCTCCGCATCGGTCTTGGACGGATCCCATTTGTCTAGGGCCGCCATCCACAAGGCGGCATCGAACAACCCATGATAACTGCCTTCGACGATCACATAGGAATCCTTGCCGGTGTAGGCACGGGCAAGGCGCAGGGCGGCCATGACTGCTTCGGTGCCAGAATTGGAATAACGCACCAGATCGACCGAGGGCACCATCTTGGCGATACGCTCGGCAACCGTGAACTCGCGCTCGGTGGACAGGGCGAAAACGCCGCCGACGTCCATGCCGGCGCGCGCCGCCGCATCGACCCGTGGATCGGCATACCCGAGAATGGCCGGGCCATAGCCCAGTCGATAGTCGATATACTCGTTGTCATCCAGGTCCCAGATGCGGGCGCCACGGCCCCGCGCCACGTATATGGTCTTTTCTTCGCCCCAATAGCGGAAATTCGAGGCGACTCCCAACGGCAGGCGCGACACCGCCTTGCGGAAGTGCGCGTTGCTTTTCGTCAAATTCCTTCGCATGTCCTCACCTGTGCCCGGTAGACGCTCGGCCGAAGGCGGCCGATATCCATGGGTTCTGTTTAATGATGGCCCCAGATTGCCATATAGGCCATGGTCCTGTCCAGAGTAATGAACGAACGTTCAATCAAATATTGAACGATCGTTCAATCAATTTAGTTGATAATCGGACTCCAATTGGCTATTCTATAAGCCGAATATCCGCGGTATCTTGCGATTCGGCGGCCCATGGGAGGGCGCGATTCGGCCTTAATCGGCGACGGACGATGGGGCAAAGATAGGAGGTATCCAGCGGAAATGGTCGGCAGGTCGATGGAGGTTAGATGGGACGAGCCCACAATTCGCACGCACTCTCCGGCCGCGCATTGGTGGCCATGAAAACCTTCGGCGCCACCCGCCGGGGCAAGGTGGTGCGCAAGGAGAGCACCCGTAAGGATAGCTCCCGCAAGGAAAGTAAGGAATTCCGCCAGCAGCAGCTGATCGAGGCGACCATCGATTCCCTCGCCAAGCGGGGGTACGCCGATACCACGACGGCGGTGGTCGCCGATGGCGCCGGCCTGTCTCGGGGCATCGTCAACTTCCATTTCGAGAGCAAGGAAAAGCTGCTGGTCGAAACCTTGCGCACTCTCTCCACCGAATACCGGAGTCATTGGCGCACCGCCCTGAAGAATGCCGGGCCGGGGGCTGCGGACAAGATCCGCGCCCTGGTACTGGCCGATTTCGACCGCAAGGTCTGCACCTCCCGCAAATTGGCCGCCTGGTGCGCCTTTTGGGGCGAGGCCAAGTCGCGGCCGACCTACCAGGATCTCTGCGGCGCCAACGACCGCGAGTACCAGTTCACGGTGCTCAACCTGTGCCGAGAGCTGGCCGATGCACAGCAATCGCCGGCCCTGCTGGCGCGCGGTCTGGTGTGCCTGCTGGAAGGCATGTGGCTGCATTTGATGATGAGCCCGAAGGAGGTCACGGCCAGCGAGGCACGGGCCGTTTCGCTGGCTCACCTGGCCAGCGTGTTCCCAAAGCATTTCACGCCGGATGGCGACGTGCGCGGGTGGCCATGACAGCCGCCTTCGACAGTTTCGCTTTGCCCGAGGGGGCGTGCGCCTGGCGGACCAAGGTCCGGCGCTTTGTCGATGACGAATTGGTCCGCTGGGAAACCGAAGCCGAGATGAACGACGGCTGGATCCCGAAAGAGGCCTCGGACCGGCACGAAAAAATGGCCATGGAGATGGGCTTGCCGCGAATGGATGCTCCGCGCGAGCACGGCGGCCTGGCCCTGAGCATTCTCGAGCAGGCGGTGATCGCCGAACAGATCGGCCGGGTCACCAACGGCATCGCCTGGTGCTATCCGGAAGCCCAGGCGTGGATGTTTGATGCCTGCAACGCCGATCAGCTCAAGCGTTTCGTATTGCCCATGATGCGGGGGGAACGGCACTTCTGCTATGCGATTACCGAGGAAAATGCCGGCTCGAATGTGGATGACATCGTCAGCACCGCATCGCGCGATGGCGGCCACTATGTGGCGAATGGCGTGAAATGGCACGTCACCAGCGCCAATCTGGCCGATGTGATGGTATTCCAGGCCAAGATCGCGGGCGGTGCCAACGCTGGCAGCCACGCGCTGTTCTTTCTTGATAAGGATACGCCCGGCGTCAGTGTGGTGCGCACGCCGCTCTATGCCCATACCTACCGGCACCACCATCCGATCTTTCGCTTCGAAAATGTGCGTATTCCGGCGGAGAACCTGATCGGCCGCGAGGGCGACGGCATGGATTTCACCTTTGCCTGGTTCCGCCGCGAACGGCTGATGATCGCGGCCCGCTGTTGCGGTGCGGCCGGACGCCTGATCGACGAAGCCACCGATTTTGCCCGGACCCGGACCATCGGCGGCGAGGCCATCGCCGGCTTTCAGATGATCCAGGCCATGCTGGCCGATTCCGTCACTGAATTGCATGCCGCCCGCCTGATGACCTACGAGGCCGCGGCGGCGCACGACCGGGGCGAGGATGTGAAAACCCTGCACACCCGGTGCTCCATGGCCAAGTTGTACGCCTCGGAAATGGCCTATCGCGTGGCCGACCGGGCCGTGCAAATATTCGGCGGCCGGGGCTATATGCGGGAGAACGTGGCGGAACGGTTCCTGCGCGAATTGCGGGTCGACCGCATCTGGGAAGGGACCAGTGAAATTCAACGTCTGATCATCGCCAAGGGCCTGCTCAAGCGCGGCCTGGCCGGCACGCTGGGGGCCTGATCGGCGTATCCAAGGGTTCAAGGGAGGATAGTGGTCATCCGTACTATTGTCTGAATGCCCCGGATGGGGCCAAACTGTTTCGCCGCCAACAGGTTGGCGGGTCACTCAGGATCATGCGGTCCGGTGCCCGCCGGCCAAAGATAAGAAAAACCATCGGTGCCGAAACTTAACGGGAGGTAGAAGGTAATGAGTCTTACAAAATCTACGATTGCAACGGCACTGGCCGCTGCCATGCTGTTGGCCGTCGGCCCGGCTCAGGCCGCCGATGAGAAAGTCATCAATATTTACAATTGGGTCGACTATATCGGCGAGACGACGTTGCCGGACTTCGAAGCGGAGACCGGTATCAAGACCGTCTACGATACCTATGACGCGGCCGAGACCGTCGAAGCGAAGCTGCTGGCCGGCCGGTCGGGCTACGATGCCGTGATCTCGGCCGGAAGCTTCATGCCGAAGATGATCCAGGCGGGCGTCTTCCTGAAGATCGACAAGAGCAAGCTGCCGAACTACAAGAATCTCGACCCAGCTATCCTCAAGATCCTGGACAACTGGGATCCCGGCAATGATTACGGCGTGCCGTACATGTGGGGCACGGTCGGAATCACCTATAACGTCGACATGATCAACGAACGCATGACCGAAGCGCCCATGAACTCGCTCGACATGCTGTTCAAGCCGGAATTGGCGCAGAAGTGGGCCGATTGCGGCATTTCGGTGCTCGATTCGCCCGGCGACATCGTTCCCATGGCCTTGGCCTATTTGGGCCGGGATCCGGGTTCCGAGGATCCGGCCGACTATGAGGCCGTGGTCGAGATCTTCAAGCCGATCCGCCAATACATCAAGACCTTCGACTCGGCGAATTATTTGAATGCCTTGCCGAACAAAGAGCTGTGCATGGTGTTCAACTGGTCCGGCGACTATGCCAATGCGAATGCCCGCGCCGCCGACGCCGGGGTCGAGATCAACCTGACCTACGTCATTCCGGAGACCGGATCGCCGACCTGGTTCGATGTCTGGAACATTCCCAACGACGCGGCGCACGTGGAGAACGCCTACACCTTCCTCAACTACATGCTCGACCCGGAGGTGATCGCGGCGGCCACCAACTATACCTACTACGCCAACGCCAACAAGGAGGCGACCGCCCTGCTCGAGGCCGAGGTTCGCGACGACACGGCGATCTACCCGGACGAGGCGACCTTGAAGATGTTATTCACGCCCAAGTCGCTTTCGGCGAAAGCGGATCGCGCCCGTACCCGTGCCTGGAGCAAGATCAAGACCGGGCAATAGCCGGCGCACAGGTTGCGAACCGGCCGCCCTCTGCCGCTGGCAGGGTGCGGCCGGTTCCAGTCTGAAAGGGTCTGGTGCATGTAACGAATGTGTGGCGCGGCCGCGATCTTTTCCCAAGATGGTTGGCCGCGCCGTGCCCATGGCGCAACGGGGTGGCGGTTCGGGTCGGATAGCAGGACGAATAATCGCCGCTGTCGCCGGTCACCAAGGTGGGGTTGGCTCCAATGAATGAAAAAAACGAAACCCAACAAAACGAGGCCAAACGTATCGAGGCCCAGCATGTGAAGGACCGACCCTGGCTGGACCCCAAGGCCAAACCGTTTCTCCAGATGCAGGGGTTGACCAAGAAGTTCGGTCTGGTGACCGCCGTCGAAGACGTCAATCTAAAAATTTTTCAAGGCGAGCTGTTCTGCCTGCTCGGCGGTTCCGGCTGTGGCAAGACCACCTTGCTGCGCATGCTGGCTGGCTTCGAGAAGCCGACCTCGGGCCGAGTCATCATCGATGGCCAGGATGTCACCAATACCCCACCCTATGACCGGCCGGTCAACATGATGTTCCAATCCTACGGCCTGTTCCCGCACATGACGGTGGAAAAGAACATCGGCTATGGCCTGAAACACAAGAAGATGACGGCCGCCGAACGGAACGACCGGGTGGCCGAGATGTTGGAGCTGGTGCAACTGACCGGCTACGGAAAGCGCAAGCCCGGGCAGCTCTCCGGCGGGCAACGGCAGCGGGTGGCGTTGGCGCGGGCCTTGGCCAAGGAACCGAAGCTGCTGCTGCTCGACGAGCCGCTGGGTGCCTTGGATAAGAAGTTGCGGAGTCAGACGCAATTCGAATTGATGAACATTCAGTACAAGATCGGCGTCACTTTCGTCGTTGTCACCCACGACCAGGAAGAGGCGATGGCCCTGTCGACACGGATCGCGGTGATGGACAGGGGCGGGGTCATGCAGGTTGGCACTCCGACTGAGATTTATGAATATCCGAACAGCCGCTTCACCGCCGATTTCATCGGCTCCATCAACATGTTCGAAGGCGTCGTTCAGTCGGATGCAGGGGAATTCCTGACCGTCAAGTCACCGGAATTCGAAGAACCGCTGGTGGCCGGCTTCCGCGGCAGCCTGCCGACCGGGACTCCGGTGTCGGTGGCGATGCGGCCGGAGAAGATCACCATCGGCCGCAGCAAGCCGAAAGCCGGCGGCCGCAATGCGGTGCGCGGTACGGTCATCGATTTGGGCTATTTCGGCAACCATTCGCTCTATCGCGTGAAATTGGCATCGGGCCGCATGGTCCAGGTCAGCTTTCAGAATGCCCGCCGCGCCGGCGAAACCGAACGGCAGGTCGATTGGGACGACGAAGTCTGGTTGTCCTGGGATCCGCATGCCGCCCTGGTGCTGACCGAATGAGCGCCGTCGGCATCACCAACGCGCCCGCCAACGGATTGACCACGGGCATCGGGCTCGTCAAGCGCCTGGCATACCGCGCCGCCGATGCCTGGCGCTTCTTCATGATCGCAATACCGTACCTGTGGCTGCTGCTGTTCTTCCTCGTCCCCTTTGTGATCGTGCTGAAGATTTCCTTCGCGAGCATGATGTTCGCGCAACCGCCGTTCAGCCCGCTGTTCGAGTGGGTCGAGGACGCGGAATTGAGCATTCGCATCACGATATCGAACTTTCAGTTTCTGACCGAGGATTCGCTGTACTGGTACGGCTACCTGAATTCGCTGAAGATCGCCGCCATCTCGACCGTCCTGTGCCTGCTGGTCGGCTATCCGATGGCTTACGGCATCGCCCGGGCGGCGCCGGCAACCCGGAATACCCTCTTGCTGCTGATCATCCTGCCGTTCTGGACGTCCTTCCTGCTGCGGATTTACGCCTGGATGGGCATGCTGAACAAACAGGGCATCATCAATAATATTCTCGTTTGGACGGGCATCATCAACGAGCCGATTGAGATGATGAACACTGATTTCGCGGTCTACATCGGCATCGTCTACTCGTATCTGCCGTTCATGATCCTGCCGCTCTATGCCAATCTCGAGCGCCTGGACGTTGACCTGCGCGAGGCGGCGATGGATCTGGGGTCGAAGCCTTGGCAGGTGTTCATCGACGTGACCCTGCCGCTGTCTCTGCCCGGGATCATTGCCGGTTCGCTGCTGGTCTTCATTCCGGCGACTGGCGAGTATGTGATACCGGCTCTGCTCGGCGATGCCTCGAGCCCGATGATCGGCCGCGTTCTGTTCGACGAATTCTTCTACAACCGCGACTGGCCGGTCGCCGCCGCGGTGGCGGTGGCTCTGCTGCTCCTTCTGGTGGTGCCGATCATGCTCTTCCAGTACTACCAAAGCAAAGAGGCGGAGGCGGGCTCATGAAGGGACAACGCTCGATCTTCCTCTTCAGCTGGTTATGCTTCGGCTTCGCGTTCCTCTACGTGCCGATCCTGATCATGATGTTTTTCTCCTTCAACCGGTCGCGGTTGGCGACCGTGTGGGGCGGCTTTTCAACGCAATGGTATGGAGCGTTACTGCAGAACGATCAGATCATCGAGGCGGCCTTGCTCAGTTTCAGGATCGCCGCCGTGTCGGCGACCTGGGCAGTGATTTTCGGCACCATGGCAGGCTTCTCGCTGTCGCGATTCCACCGGTTCCGGGGCCGCGTGCTGTTCAGCGGCATGATCACCGCGCCGCTGGTCATGCCCGATGTGATCACCGGCCTGTCGCTGCTGCTCCTCTTCGTCACCCTGGAAGGGGTGATCGGCTGGCCGGAGGGACGCGGTGCATCGACGATCACCATCGCCCATATCACCTTTTCCATGGCCTATGTGGCGGTCATCGTTCAGTCGCGCCTCAGCACCATGGATGAGTCCCTGGAGGAGGCGGCCATGGACCTGGGCAGCCGTCCGTTGCGCGTGCTCTTCGATGTGACCTTGCCGTTGATCGCGCCGGCGATGGTTTCCGGGTGGCTGCTGTCATTCACCCTGTCCCTCGACGATCTGGTCATCGCCTCGTTTACCTCCGGCCCGGGCGCGAATACCCTGCCGATGCTGATCTATTCCAAGGTCAAGCTGGGCATCACCCCGGACATCAATGCCTTGGCGACGATCATCATCATGGTGGTCACCACCGGCGTCGTGATCGCGGCCATCTTCATGAACCGGCAGGAGCGGCGGCGGCTCCAGGATAGCCAGATAGCCGCTATTGAAAAAACCTGACGTGTGGCGCGTTAATACCGAAACAAGAGGATAATCTGTGAACTGGGAGACATTCATCACCTGCGCGGTGACCGGCGCCGGGGATACGGTGGGCAAGCATCCGGCCATGCCGGTGACACCGAAAGACATTGCTACGGCTGCCATCGAGGCCGCCAAGGCCGGCGCCGCCGTGGCCCACATCCACGTGCGCGATCCGGAAACCGGCAAAGGCGCGCGCGACCCAAAGCTGTTTCGTGAAGTGGTGGATCGGGTGCGTTCCTCCGGCGTCGATGTGGTGCTCAACCTGACCGCCGGCATGGGCGGCGATATGGTTTTCGGCCAGGACGAGTCACCGCTGCCGTTGGACCCGGTGGGCACCGACATGGCCGGGCCGCTCGAACGCCTGGCGCATGTGCAGGATTTGCTGCCGGAGATCTGCACGCTCGATTGCGGCACCATGAATTTCTCGGCCGGCGACTATGTGATGACCAACACGCCGTCCATGCTGCGCACCATGGCCAGGCGGGTGCGCGAGCTGGGGGTGCGGCCGGAGCTTGAGGTCTTCGACACCGGCCACCTGGTCTTTGTGAAGCAGTTGGCGCGCGAGGGGCTGCTCGACGATCCGATCATGATCCAGTTGTGCATGGGCATTCCCTACGGTGCGCCGGACGATCCGACCACGCTCATGGCCATGGTGCATCAGTTGCCGGCGAACGCCGTGTTCAGCGCCTTTTCCATCGGCCGCCGGCAGTTGCCCTATGTGGCCATGGCGGTTCTCGCCGGCGGCAACGTGCGGGTCGGGCTGGAGGACAACCTGCATCTGGAAAAGAACGTCTTTGCCAGCAACGGCACACTGGTGGAGCGGGCCGTGACCATCCTGCAAGGCATGAATGTGAAGATCCTGGGGCCCGATGCGGTGCGCGAGAAACTCAAACTCGCCAAGCACGGCTAACGGGTCGCGACCATGATCATGATCAAAAAAGCCGGCTTGATCGGCGGCGGTGTCATTGGCGCCGGTTGGGCGGCGCGCCTGGCGCTGACCGGCATCGACGTGGCGGTGTTCGATCCGGACCCGGAGGCCGAGCGCAAGATCGGCGCGGTGCTGGACAATGCCCGCCGCGCCTATGGCAAGCTCACCTTGGCTCCGTTGCCGGCGCAAGGCGCCGTGCGCGTGGCGCCCACCATGGAGGCCGCCGTCGCCGAAGCGGACTTCGTCCAGGAAAGCCTGCCCGAGCGGGAAGACCTGAAGCGAAAAGTGCTGGCGGCGGTCAGCCGGGCGGTGCGGCCGGATGTGATTATTGCGTCGTCCACCTCGGGCCTGTTGCCCAGCCGCTTGCAGGCGGACATGGCCGGGCCGGAGCGCATGGTGGTCGGCCATCCCTTCAACCCGGTGTATCTGTTGCCCCTGGTGGAGGTGTGCGGCGGCGACCGGACATCGCCGCAGACGGTGACCCGTGCCATGGACTTCTACCGGTCCATCGGCATGCATCCCTTGCATGTGCGCAAGGAGATCGACGGCTTCATCGCCGACCGGCTGTTGGAGGCGGTCTGGCGCGAGGCGCTGTGGCTTGTCAACGACGGCATCGCCACGACCACCGAAATCGACGATGCCATCCGCTATGGTGCCGGCTTGCGCTGGTCGTTCATGGGCACGTTCCTGATCTACCGTCTGGCCGGCGGCGAGGCCGGCATGCGCCATTTCCTGGAACAGTTCGGCCCGGCCCTGAAGCTGCCCTGGACCAAGCTGGAGGCGCCGGAGCTGACCGAGACGCTGATCGAGCGCATCGCCGCGCAATCGGATGACCAGGCCGCCGGTGTCTCCATCCGCGAGCTGGAGCGGTTGCGCGACGATTGCCTGGTGGCGGTGCTGCAAGGCTTGCGCGGTCACAATTTTGCCGCCGGCGCGGTGCTCAACCGGCACGAGGAAAAGCTCTACGAGGCGACGCATCCCAGGATTATGGCCGACGATGACGATTTGTCGCAGCCGCTGTCCCTGCATCGCGGGCGGGTGGAACCGGACTGGATCGATTACAACGGCCATATGACCGAAAGCCGGTATCTGCACGTCTTTGGCGATTCCTCGGATGCCCTGTTCCGCTATGTGGGCATCAATGCGGACTATCACGCGGCGGGCAAAAGCTACTACACCGTCGAGACCCATATCATGAACCTGCGAGAGGTGGGCGCCGGAGCACCGCTGCACACCACCACCCAGATCCTGGCGGTGGATGACAAGCGCATGCACATCTTTCACTGCCTGTATGCCACCGACGATGCGACTTTGCTGGCGACGGCCGAGCAGATGCTGCTGCACGTGGATACCAAAGCCGCCCGCACGGTGCCCGCCGATGCGGCGATCCTGACCCGGCTCAAGCGCATCGCCGCGGCGCACGGCAAGCTGCCGAAGCCGAACGGGGCGGGGCGATTCGTCGGCGCACCGCGAGCCTGACACCATGGACTTCGCCCTCAGCCACGAACAGCAGCTGGTCGTCGAGACGGTGCGCGCCTTCGTCGAGACCGAGATGCTGCCTCTGGAGGCGGAGGTTGAGCGAACCGGCGCCGTGCCCCGCGAGGTGGGCCGCGAGATCCAGGACAAGGTCAAGGCGCTGGGTTTCTACGCGCCGAACATACCGGAGGAATGGGGGGGCGGCGGTCTCGACCATCTCACGTTTACGTTGTTGGAGCGGGAGCTGGGCCGCGCCGCCATGGCGCTGACCGTCTGGTGGGGGCGGCCGTCCAACATTCTCTGCGCCGGCAACGACGAACAGAAACAGCGCTACCTGCTGCCCTGCGTGGCCGGTGAGCGCATGGATTGCCTGGCGATCACCGAACCGGGCGCCGGGTCGGATGCGCGCAATCTCTCGACCGTTGCCCGCCGGGACGGCGGCGACTGGGTGCTCAACGGCTCCAAGCATTTCATCAGCCACGCGGACATCGCCGACTTCGCCATCGTCTTCGCCGCCACCGGAGAGGACGCGACCCCGCGCGGTCCGCGCAAACGCATCACCTGTTTTCTGGTGGATCGGGGCACGCCTGGCTTCGAGATCAGGCCCGGCTATGCCGCCGTCTCGCACCGCGGCTATCACAACTGTGTCCTCTCCTTCGACGATTGCCGGGTGCCGGCGGCGCAAATGCTCGGCGCCGAGGGGCAGGGCCTGGAGATCATGGACACCTGGCTCTATGCCACGCGCCTGACGGTGGCCGCCATGAGCGTCGGCCGCGCCCGCCGGGTCTTCGACTTGACCGCCCAGTGGGCGGCCACCAGGCGTCAGTTCGGCCGCCCGATCGGCCGCTTTCAGGGCACCGGCTTCAAGCTGGCCGACATGATTACCGAGATCGATGCCGCCGATTGGTTGACCCTGTCCGCCGCCTGGCGCCTGGATCAAGGCTTGCCGGCGGCGCGCGAGATCGCCTCGGCCAAGCTCTTCGCCACCGAGATGTTGGGCCGTGCCACCGACAACGCGGTGCAGGTCTTCGGCGGCATGGGGCTGGTCAGCGATCTGCCGATCGAGCGGTTCTGGCGCGATGCCCGGGTGGAGCGCATCTGGGATGGCACCAGCGAGATACAGCGGCATATTATCGCCCGCGCCATCCTGCGCGAATACGGCGACTAGGCGGGAGAACAGCCATGCACGAGAGCGTCAAGATCACCCGCGACGGACCCATCTTCGAGGTGGTCCTCGACCGGCCCAAGGCGAATGCCATCGACGGCGCCACCAGCCGCGCCATGGGCGAGGCGTTCGTCACCTTCCGCGACGATCCGGCCCTGCGCGTGGCGATCCTGACCGGCGCGGGGACCCGCTTCTTTTCCGCCGGCTGGGACCTGAAGGCGGCGGCTGGTGGCGAGTCGGTGGAAGAGGATTTCGGCCCCGGCGGCTTCGGCGGCATTTCCGAATTGCCGAACCTGAACAAGCCGGTGATCGCCGCGGTCAACGGCATGGCGGTGGGCGGCGGCTTCGAGCTGTTCCTGGCTGCCGATCTGGTGGTGGCCGCCGAGCACGCCGAGTTTTTCCTCTCCGAGCTGCGCATGGGCGTGGTGCCCGATGCGGCCAGCTTCCGCCTGCCCAAGCAATTGCCCCGTCCGGTACTCATGGAGATGCTGCTGACCAGCCGCCATCTGAGCGCGCGCGACGCCCAAGGCCTGGGCCTAGTCAATCAGGTGGTGGCCGGCCCGGATGTCATGGACGCGGCGCGTGAGATGGCCGGCGAAATCCTCAAGGCCTCGCCTCTGGCGATGGCGGCGACCCTGGAGATCATCCGCATGGGCGAGGGCCTGTCCGTGGCCGAATGCTACCGAACCATGCGGAACAAGGGTTTCCCGGCCTTCGAGCGTTTGCTGGCCAGCGAGGATATCAAGGAAGGCCCGCGCGCCTTTGCCGAAAAGCGCGACCCTGTGTGGCGGGGCCGGTAGGCCGGAACCTGCATCGCGTTTGATTGTGACACGACCTCATCCGGCGCAATCGATGCAGCGGTCGGTGGCCGGATCGACCTCCAGGCGCTTGGCCGGGATTTCCTCGTCGCAGGACACGCAATAGCCGTAATCGCCGGCTTCAAGCCGCTTCAAGGCGGCGTCGATTCGTTGCAGGCGGCCCCGTCGGCGGGCCTCCACCGCCTGCGCCATGGCCTGGACCTGCATGGCGTCCATGCGCGACAAACGCCCCACGCTTTGCTGATCCAGCTCGACCGGCCGGCGCTCCACCGCCGTGCTGCTGCTGATCTCCAGCAATGTGGTGCGTTCCTGTTCGAGACGCGCTTTGATCGCACCCAGGTCGAGTTTCTTGGGCTTGGCCAAGACGATTGCCTTTCTGTCCCGTACGCCGGTCCATCGTGCATCAGCAGTCTAGGCCATACACCCCTTTCCTTGGCTATTCTTTCGGCGGGCAGCGCATCTTGATCGCCAAATGCCCGATCCCATGTACTGTTACCACCTCGGCCTGCCGATACGCGGCGGCCGGACCTTGTCATCCATGAACAATGATCGGGAGTTTATATGATCCACGAAACCGTTGTTCCGCAGTTCATTAAGATGTTGGGCAATTTGTCGGCGATCTTGGATAAAGGTGCGAAATATGCCGAGGAGAAGAAGTTCGAT
>DASWJP010000202.1:0-16456 GCA_036397065.1 Kiloniellales bacterium
CGGGCGGAGCGGGGCGATCTGGCCTTCGGCACCATCGACAGCTTCCTGCTGTGGCGCCTGACCGGCGGCCGGGTGCACGCCACCGACGCCACCAACGCCGCACGCACCCTGCTCTACGACATCAAGCGGCAGGCCTGGGACGACGAGTTGCTCAAGCTGTTCAACGTGCCGGCGGCGATCCTGCCCGAGGTGCGCGATTGCGACGCGGACTTCGGCGCCACCCCGGCGGAGATGTTCGGCGCCCCCATCCCCATCCTGGGCATGGCCGGCGATCAGCAGGCGGCGACCGTGGGCCAGACCTGCTTTGCCCCCGGCATGGTCAAGTCGACCTACGGCACCGGATGCTTCGCCTTGCTGAACACCGGCGAGACGCCGGTGGATTCGAAGCACCGGCTGCTGACCACCATCGCCTACCGCCTGTCCGGGAAAACCACCTATGCCCTGGAGGGCAGCATCTTCATCGCCGGGGCCGCCGTGCAATGGCTGCGCGACGGCTTGAAGATCATCGCCACGGCGGGCGAGACGGAAGAGTTGGCCAAGGCCGCCGACCCGGCCCAGGCGGTCTATCTGGTGCCGGCCTTCACCGGCCTGGGGGCGCCCTATTGGGACGGTCACGCGCGCGGCGCCCTGTTCGGCCTGACCCGGGCCACCGGCCGGGCCGAGATCGCCCGGGCGGCGCTGGAGGCGGTGTGCTATCAGACCCGCGATTTGCTGGAGGCCATGCGCGCCGACGGTGCCGCGGACCTGGCGACCTTGCGCGTCGACGGGGGCATGGTGGCCAACGGCTGGATGCTGCAGACCCTGGCCGACATCCTGGGTGTGGCGGTGGAACGGCCCAAGATTGCCGAGACCACGGCCCTGGGCGCCGCCTATCTGGCGGGCCTGCGCAGCGGTTTCTTCGGCGGGCTGGACGATCTCACGAAGCTGTGGCAAAGCGCCGGCCGGTTCGAGCCGCGCCTGGTGGCGGTGGACCGGGATGCCCGCTATGCCGGCTGGCTGGATGCGGTGCGCCGCGTACGGACAGGCGACTGACTGAACTGGGGGAGTGATCTTGGCAAAACGCGGCAAGGGCGCGGGCGAAATCCGCTCGGTCTTGTTTCTCACCGGCGACCAGTGGCAGGGCGCCTGTCTGTCGGCGCTGGGCCATCCGTGCGTGCGCACGCCGCATCTGGATGCCTTGGCGGCCGATGGCGTGCTGTTCCGCAACCACTTCACCCAGTGCAGCCCGTGCGGCCCGTCGCGCACCAGCTTGCTGACCGGCCTGTACCTGATGAACCACCGGTCCGGGCGCAACGGCACGCCGCTGGACGCGCGCCATACCAACATCGCCCTGGAAGTGCGCAAGGCCGGCTTTGACCCGACCCTGTTCGGTCATACGGATATCAGCCCGGACCCGCGTACCCTGGCGCCCGGCGATCCGCGCCTGCGCTTTTACGAGGGGGTGTTGCCCGGCATGTCGGTCGCCGTCCACATGACCGAGCCGGTGATCCCCTGGCGCGCCGATCTGAAGGCCAAGGGCTATGACCTGCCGGTCGATCCCATGGCGGTCTTCGCCCCCGCCGGCACCAGCCGCGCCGAGGACGGCAGCGAGCGGCCGAAACCGCTGTACCGGGCGGAGGATAGCGACAGCGCCTTCATCGCCAACGAGGTGAAACAATTCCTGTCGGTGCGCCGGGGTGAGCCGTGGTTCGTGCACGCCGTGTTCCTGCGGCCGCATCCGCCGCTGATCGCGCCGGAGCCGTTCAACACCATGTACCGGCGCGACGGGTTCCCGGCGCCGCGGCGCCAGGACAGCGTGGCGGCGGAGGCGGCACAGCACCCGTATCTCGCCCATCTGCTGGCCATGCAGCGCAAGCCCGGCTACTACATCGGCCACGACGTCGACCTGCAGGCCATCGACGCGGCGGCCATCGCCGATCTGCGGGCCACCTACTACGGCCTGATCAGCGAGGTGGACAGCCAGGTCGGCCGCCTGATCGCTTATCTAAAAGAGACCGGCGAATACGACCACACGTTGATCGTCTTCACCTCCGATCATGGCGAGATGCTGGGCGAGCACTGGCTGTTCGGCAAGGAGGGGTATTTCGATCAGGCCTACCACATCCCCATGATCGTGCGCGACCCACGCCGCGATGCCGATGGCACCCGTGGCACCGTGGTCGAGAACTTCACCGAGGCGGTCGATGTCATGCCGACGATCCTGGATTGCCTCGGCCGGGACGTGCCGGTGCAGTGCGATGGGAACTCGCTGGTGCCGTTTCTGCACCATGGCCGCGCGGAGTCCTGGCGCCGCGAGGTGCACTGGGAATTCGATTTCCGCGATATCCCGAATCAGAAACCGGAGAAAGCATTGGGCATCACCAGCGATCAATGCTGCCTGTGCGTGATTCGCGATGAGCGCTACAAGTACGTGCATTTTCCGGGCTTGGCGCCCTTGTTCTTCGATCTGCAACAGGACCCGATGGAGTTCCGCAACCTGGCCGCCGATCCGGCGCACCAGGGGCTGGTCCTCGACTATGCGCAGAAGATGCTGAGTTGGCGCATGGCCCACGCCGACCGGACCCTGGCCAACACGTTCCTGACCCCGGACGGCATCGCCGAGAGAAAAGGCCCGCGCACCTAAACCGCCACCGAGATCAGGATACCGGCGCCGAAGCCGGCGAGGATCAGGCCGGACAGACGGTTGATCCATATGAGCGCGGTCTGGCCGATGCGATGGCGGAGCGTCGCCACCGTGCCGCACAGCGCCACCCACCACAGCATGGAGCCGAGAAACACCCCCGCGACCAGGCCGATGGCCGCGTCAGTGCCGCCCGCCTGACCGACCAAGCCAAGACCGGCGAATATGGCGATAAAGGTCAGGATGGTGGCCGGGTTGGTCATGGTCAGCACGAAGCAGGACGCAAACGCCCCGGCCATGCGGCCGCCGGCCGCGGGGGCGGCCTCGGCCGCCGGCGGCTTGAGCAGGATCCGGACGCCCAGGCCAATGAGGAACAAACCGCCGATCAACCGCAAAACGGTTTCCATATGGAGCAGCCAGGCGGTCACAGCGGACAAACCGAAGGCCGCCATGGCGCCATAGGTGGCATCGGCGGCGGCGATGCCCAGGCCCGAGATCAGGCCTACGCGCAGACCATCGCGCAGGGTGCGGCGCATGCACAGGATGCTCATCGGCCCGACCGGGGCGGCCAGGGCCAAGCCTATGCCCATCCCTTTGAGTAGGAAGGCGATGGTATTCACGTCCCGGTTCCCGTTCCCGGCCTGCAGTCCCGCCGTTGACGTTATGTCCGGTCACACCGGGTGCCGCAATGGTAAACGCTTCATTAACCATCGCCACCGCAGAATGCGGACCCAGCGGGAAGAACCCGGCCAGGTGAGCGAGGCGGAATGACAAAACAACCGGCCGGTCAGGCCGAAGACCCGGAGGATCGGCGGCGGTCCGAGCGGCGCCCGGTCACGGCGCGTCATCCCATCACGGCAATGGCCGGGGGCAAGGTCTATACCTGCTTCATCGAGGACATCTCACCGCATGGATTGCGGCTGAGCTTCGAAGGTGCCATGCCCAAGGGTAACGTCATCGCCCTCGACCACCCGGTTGCCGGTACCCTCTGCGGCGTATGTTCTTGGCGCGACGATGCCAGCATGGGCGTGGAGCTGCAGTTCCCGAATGGCGAGTTGGAGCGCATCCTGCGGTGCATCTGCCTGGTCTTGTGAGACCCGCGGGCAGCAACGAAAAACACCCCTTATGGTTACTTTTTCAATAATAAAATACTCGTAAAAGATGTCTAATATTTACGATTTCGCAAGCCGCTTCGGGCACTCTGGCAGGGTCAAGGATTGCACCCGATCAAGAGGATCAGCCTATGCAAGCCATTCAGGCGAAGACAGAGTCTCCGGCAGATCGGCGAGCCCACAAGCGCACGCACGTGCTCTTTTCCGGGTGCCTGGTCTCGGGCGACCGCAACTCGCGGGGCATCCTGTTCGACATTTCCGCCAGCGGCGCCAGAATGTGCCTCGCCGAGCCGTTGGAAGCCTGCTCAGCCATCACGTTGCGGTTGGCGAACAAGATCGATTTTCATGTCGAGGTTGTCTGGCGCCAAGGGCAGCTGATCGGCTTGAAGTTCCGGGAAGCGCCGGAGAAGATTGCCGCCACCATGGCCGGCGTGCTGTCCCTGGATTGTCTCGCCGCCTGACCTCCGACAGCAACGCCACAACCACCACTCCCCATCGTGCGACCGGCCTGACACGGCAGGCGCTCGCTTACCTGGGGCCCATTGAAGCGCCCGGCGCATGCCCGGCCGGAGGGTCCTGCCGCGAGGGTCTGTTGGCGCCATGAAAGCCGGTTCCTTAACTAAACCCGAGCGCGTCAATCAGGCCTGGCTGGATGATGCCACCGAGGCGCACGAGCGCTATCTGCAGGGACGGCCCGGCGGCAAGCGCATGTTCCTGAATTTCAAGGATGCGCGCCATTTGGACCTGAGCGGCCGCAACCTGCCAACTTCCGAAATGGTGGCGGCCGATCTGTCGCATGCAACCCTTGCCGGGGCCATCCTGGCCCGCAGCAACTTGTTCGGCGCCAGCTTCGAATCCGCCGACATGCGGGAGTGCGATCTTTCACGGGCCGATCTGCGTGGGGCCAGCCTGTCCGGCGCCAACCTTGAATCCGCGGACCTGCGGGAAGCCGATATCCGCAACGGATTCATCCTGGTGCGTGACGACAGCGGCAATCTGACACCGATGAAGGAGGGTGTCTCCGCCGACATCTGCGGGGTCAATCTGTCCGGCGCTAATTTGAGCGGCGCCCGTTTGGGGCGCGTCCTTGGGTCGCGTACCAATCTGACGAATGCCATATTCAAGAACGCTAAGCTGATGGCCGCGAATCTGTCCAACTCGGATGTGCGTGGTGCGGTCTTCACCGGCGCCGATCTTACCGATGCCGATCTCAGCGGGTGCATCTTCCAGGGTGCCATGTTGGGGGGCGCGATCCTCAACAATACCAATCTGGACGGGGCGGATCTGACCGCCGCGCACTTCTTTCCCGCCGATATCAAGTATGCAAACGCCAAGAACGCGCGCATGCCCAGGGCTATCTCCGATCTTGACCGCTCCTTGCAGGACATCATCGCCGACCACGGATTATGGATCGACTCGCTCGGCCAAAAGGGGCACCAAGCCGATTTTACCGGCGTCGATCTGCAAGGCATCGGCTTTGTCGGCATCAACCTGCAGGCGGCCATTCTCACCATGACCAACCTGACTCAATCCAAGTTGCAGGCCGGCCGGTTCGCCATGGCCAACATGTCCGGGGTCCTGGGCCTGCAGTCTGACTTCAGCGATTCGGACATGCGCGGGGCGCGCATGGATCGTGCAAATCTAGCCGGCGCGTCCTTCCGGTGCGCCAATCTCAGCCCCATGACCCTGGTTGGGGTTGTCGGGCAGAGTGTCGGCGCCAACCTGACCGATGCGATCCTGAACGGCGCCGATCTTTCCGGCGCCAATTTGGGCTCCGTCGATTTTTCGCGGGCGAAATTGTGCAATGCCAATCTGCGCGATGCCAATCTGAAGACTGCTTGTTTTCTGGATGCCGATTTGACCGGTGCCGATCTGCGCGGCAGCACGATCGAGCTGGCGGATACGCGCGGTTCAACCGGACTGCGGCTTTGAGGCCGCGGCTGCACATGCGTTCTTGAATAGAGGTTCGATCGAATGAAGGGCTGTAGAAGCTGCCGAAGCTGGCAAGCGCGTGAGAAATTCCTCGACCGCGACGACCCGGCGACCAATGGCCAAAAGGTTCAGATGGGCGACTGCCGCCGGTACGCGCCACGGCCAGGGCTTGGCAACGCCGGTGCCGCGGCGGACCCGGCGGAAGCCCAATGGCCCAGCGTTCCCTCGGATGCCTGGTGCAGCGAGTGGGAACCGAACTTCCAATAAGTTCGAAAAGTCGGGCGCCGACAAGCACATCTCCCCCCGCATCTGCCGACTCATATCACCGCAGCTGCTTTTGACATGGATCAAACGGGCCACGCGCCCACGGCGATACACTGGCCATGGTGAGAGTGGGGCACCGTGCCCATGGCAGTCATGCAGTGGTCGGAAAAAATGAGCGTCGGCATTCCGGAACTGGATGCCGACCACAAACAGCTGATCCGGGTCATCAATCAGCTGGCCGCGGATGCGAACGCCGCGGGTCGGCTCGGCGCCGTCCGGCAATCCCTATTCGCGCTTTTGCGCTATGCCGAGTTTCACTTCGCCCGGGAAGAGAAGGTCATGGCCGCGTGCCGGCATTTCGGCATTGAGGAACACAAGCGCGAGCATCGAGATTTCGTTGATCGCATTGGCGAACTCAATCGCCGTTTCGACCAAGATCCGGACGGATCGGCACAAGTGGTGAACGAGGACTTGCTGCAATTTCTCCAAGACTGGCTGAACCACCACATCCTGATCGAAGACAAAGCCTATAAGATCGCCGCCGAAGCCAGCCCTGAGGCCCGGCAAGCGGCAAAATCGTTCCAGGCCATCGAAATTTGGTGGAGCGGCTGAGCGGACCGGATCGCGCCGCCCGGCCGGCCCCACCAATTTCAATCCGCTTACGGCTTCCAGGACGACAACACACCGTGTTTCATGTCGCGCTGCTCGTCGCCCGAGAGCTTGTAGTTGTGGCCGAAGGCCGCCGATTCCCAAGAGCCATAGGTCGGATTGGGCAGAACGATCCAGCGCTCGCCCCACATGGCTTTTTGCGCTTCCATCGAGGCCTGCCGCTCGGCGATGCTTCCCTTGTACTCATCCATGAAATCACCCAGATTGTCGCCGACCTGCAGCAGGACGCGGTAGTCCTTGGCGACATGGGCCCAACGCGGGCTCTTGGCCGAGGATGCCCATTCTTCCTTCTCTTTCTTCATCAGCACCGTATCCACGTTGCCGCCCATGGGGAAGCCGAACATCTCCATGTTCTTGCGGGTCGCTTCCTCCAAATCGCCGGTGCGGTTGGAGACGTAGAAGACCTTCACGCCCTTGGAGTCGGCGTACTTGGCGAACTCCAATGCACCCGGTATGGCCCGTGACGTCACGGTGTTGACGTACACACCCCAGGTCTTTTCGCTGAACGACTCGTTGTTCGCGACCATCCAAGCCTGATAGTCAGAATTGTCGAGCACCGTCTCGTCCAGATCCAGGATCACGGCCGGCGGCAGATCCTGGAAGGCCCCGGTCTGTTGATCCGGCACCGCGGTCCAGTTCTTGTCCGCCAACCCCTTGTCGAGCATCATGGCGGCCAGCCGAAATGCGCCAATGGTCGCGCCCTGATACTCGACCGACGACTGCATCCACAGGGTGGCGTTCAAGTTGTCGTTCTGGTCGGCGGCCTGCGCCGCGGACACGGACAGGGCCAGAAATGCCATGCCCCCTGCCGCTAAACGCAAACATGCACCATATTTCATCGCTATCATTTTCAACCTCCTTTTTTACTGACTGCGGGGTGAACTCCAGTCTGAGCGCCGCCGCCGGCAATCCGATCGACGTGCGCGGGTAATTCTCGAATGGTGTTGAGGCGGGCGTACCGCGCATGCGCGGGGTCCTGGTCATGCCGCTCGAAGACGGCGGTGACCACATAGGGAATATGCACCGCCCAGCCGCCGACCTCGAGGACCGGCAGCACATCGGATGGAATGGAATTGCCGACCATCAGGATCGTTGCCGGATCGACGCCGTGACGGGAGAAGACATCGCGGTAGGCGGCGGCATCCTTGCGCGCCACCACCTCTATGCCGGTGAAATGATTGGCCAGACCAGATGTCTCGATCTTGTTGCGCTGATCCAGAAGATCGCCCTTGGTGACCAGATACAGCGGATACCGCTGCTCAAAGTGTGCCAGCACCTGTGGCACATCATCGAGCAGGCGCATCGGCGCTTCCAACATATCGCGGCCCATGGTGACAATGGTGTGAATATCCGCCGCCGAAATTCGCCCACCGGAAATCTCGATGGCGGTTTCCACCATCGACAGGGTGAAGCCCTTGACCCCATAGCCGAAGGTCTTGACGTTGCGCTCTTCCGTCGCGTGCAGGCGGTGCTGCACATCTTCCGGCGCGGCATAGTGGCCGAGGATATCCGCCAGGCGCACTTGCGTCTCCTGAAACAGGGTCTCGGTGTGCCACAGGGTATCGTCGGCATCGAAGGCGATTGCCCGGATCATCGGCCGGCCCCCGCGATGCGTTCGAGAATCATGGGCCCGGGTGCCGGTGGCGGCGCATCGCCAACGCGAATGGCGGCACGCAGCGCGGCGGCGGCAGCATCGGCCGTGGCCGCATCGGCGGCATGTATCATCGCCAACGGCTGGCCGCGCTCCACCGCATCGCCGATATGGCAAACGCCGCTGAGCCCGACCCGATGGTCGATACGGTCGCCGGCGGCGCGGCGGCCGCCGCCCAGGCCGATGACGGCAATGCCGATGGCGCGGGTGTCCATGGCCTGAACCGTGCCGCCCGCCGCCGCCGGGCAGGGCACGGTCACCGGTGCCGCCGGAAGGTACGCGGCGCTGCGTTCCAGAATGTCCTTCGGCCCGCCCAGGCCGGCGACCATGCGGGCGAATCGTTCCGCCGCGGCGCCGCTGGACAACGCGTTCTCCGCCTGTTGCCGAGCCGCCGCCGGATCGGCGGCCAACTTGCCCAGCACAAGCATCTCGGCGGCCAGCGCCAGCACGAGCTGGTGGGTCCGCGGATCGTGCTCGCCGCGCAGGTAGGCAATGGATTCGGCCACTTCCAACGTGTGCCCGACCGTGTTGCCCAGCACCTGGTCCATGTCGGTGATCAGGGCCATGGTCGGCAGACCCGCCCCATTGGCCACCGCGACGATGCTGTCGGCCAGCTCGCGCGCCGCGTCGCGCCCGGCGGCGAAGGCGCCGGAGCCGGTCTTCACATCCATGACCAAACCGTCGAGGCCGGCAGCCAGTTTCTTGGACAGGATGGAGGCGGTGATCAGCGGCAGGGATTCGACCGTCGCGGTCACGTCGCGAATGGCATAGAGCCGCCGATCGGCGGGGGCCAGATCGTCGGTCTGGCCGATGATGGCGCACCCCACCTCGGCCACCACGCGGCGGAACCGGGCGGCATCGGGCGCGGTGGCATAGCCGGGAACGGCATCGAGCTTGTCCAGGGTACCGCCCGTATGGCCAAGGCCACGGCCGGAGATCATGGGCACGAAGCCGCCGCAGGCGGCGACCAGGGGCGCCAGCATGAGGCTGATCTTGTCGCCGACCCCACCGGTCGAATGCTTGTCCAGGACCGGGCCGGGCAGGTCCAGATCGTCCCAGCGCAGGACCGTGCCGGAAACGGTCATCTCGCGGGTCAGGGCGACGCGCTCGTCCATGTCCAGGCCGCGAAAGAATACCGCCATGGCGAAGGCGGCGATCTGCCCCTCGCCCACCGAGCCGTCGGTGATGCCGCGCACCATGAAGGCGATCTCGGCCGGGTCCAGCACCTGGCCGTCGCGCTTGTGGCGGATGATCTCCTGCGGCAGCATCTCAAGATCCCGGTTGATCGTAGGCGGCGAAGAAGGCCAGCAACAGGCGGCGCACCGAAGCCGCGGCGGCCGCGGCGTTCTCCATCACCGCCGCATGGGTGACCGGCGCCGCGGCCACGCCGGTCGCCAGGTTGGTGATGATCGACAATGCGGCCACCCGTAGGCCCGCGTGGCGTGCCAAAATCACCTCCGGCACCGTCGACATGCCGACCGCATCGGCGCCCATGATCCGCGCCGCGCGCACCTCGGCGGCGGTTTCGTAGTGCGGGCCGCTGAACCACATGTAGACGCCCTCGGGTAGGGCGATGCCTTCGCGCTTGGCCGCGGCGCGCAGGCCGCTTGCCAGCCCGGCGTCGTAAGCGCCAACCAAATCGACGAATCGGTCGTTGCCGGTTTCCCCGAACAAGGGCGAGACGCCGGTGAAATTGATGTGGTCGGTGATCAGCATGACGCTGCCCGGCCCGGCCGCGGGATTTAATGAGCCTGCCGCGTTGGTCAGCAGCAGGCTTTCGCAGCCAAGCCGGGCGAGCGTACGCACCGGCGCCTTCATGGCATCGGCACGTCCTGTTTCATAGAAATGGGCGCGGCCTTGCAGAACCGCCACCGGCACGCCGGCCAGCCGGCCCAGCACCAGCCGGCCCACATGCCCCTCCACGCCAATCGCGGGAAAGCCCGGCAGATCGTCGTAGGAAATGACCGTGGAGTCTTCCACCGCATCGGCCAGGGCGCCCAAGCCAGAGCCGAGGATCACCCCGACACGCGGACGCGCACCGCCGGTTCGCATAGTGATCATCTTGACGGCGGCGTCGATGTCGCTCATCGGAGGTTCTCCGGCCCAAATGAGAGCGGCAGCAGCTCGCCCAAGGTCACCGTCTGGCGCAGCCCATCGGGGCCGCAGATGTGAATCGGCGTGGCCTCGCCGGCGAATTCGCGCAGACGCTGGCGACACCCGCCGCACGGTGTCACCAGCGCCGCGCCCGCGCCGATCACCGCCACTTCAACGATGCGCCGTTCCCCATCGGCGATCATGGCGGCGATGGCCGAAGTCTCGGCACACCAGCCTTGCGGATAGGACGCGTTCTCGGCGTTGCAACCGGCATAGAGCTTGCCGTTGCCGCCACGGACCACGGCGCCCACGTGGAACTTGGAATAGGGCGCATAGGCCGCCGCCATGGCCTGCCGCGCCAATTCCAGCATGGCTTCGTCCATGGTCAATTTTCCTTCACGTAGGGCACACCAATGGCCTTGGGCGCCACCGCCTTGCCGATGAAGCCGGCGAGCAGCACCACGGTCAGCACATACGGCAACGCCTGGATGAATTGCACAGGCACCTCGCCGATGCCGGGCACATGCACGCCCTGCAGGCGGATGGCGATGGCATCCAGCAAGCCGAACATCAGGCAGGCACCGAAGGCCGGCCACGGCCGCCACTTGCCGAAGATCAACGCCGCCAGGGCGATGTACCCCTGCCCGGCCGTCATCTCGCGGGCGAAACCGGCGTTGTGCGCCACCGATAGATAGGTCCCCGCAATACCGGTCAGCACGCCGCAAATCATCACCGCACGATAGCGCAGCCATGTGACAGAAATACCCGCCGTATCGACAGCTTTCGGATTCTCGCCCACGGCGCGCAGGCGCAAGCCAAAGCGGGTGCGATAGACCACCCACCAGACCAACGGCACGGCGGAGAACGCCACATAGACCAGCAGGTTGTGGCCGCTGATCAGGCGGCTGTAGAGGGTGCCGACCAGCGGCACATCGGCCACAGCCCGGGCCATGGGCAAGGCGAGGGGCATGAAGCGCGCGGTGGCCTCCAGGCCGGGCGTATCGCCGCCGCGGTGGAACCAGGCGATGCCCAGCACCACGGTCAAACCGGACGCCAGAATGTTGATGGCCAGGCCGCTGACCACTTGATTGCCGTTGTGGGTGATGCAGGCAAAGCCATGCAGCAGCGCCAGGCACATGGCGGTGGCGATGCCGCCCGCCAGCCCGACCCAGACGGAGCCGGTGAGCGCGGCGACGCTGGCGGCGGCAAAGGCGGCGGCCAGCATCTTGCCTTCCAAACCGATGTCGATGACGCCGGAGCGTTCGGAAAACAGCCCGGCCATGGCGCACAGGATCAGGGGGGTGGCCACCCGCACCGTGGCGTTCACCGTCAGAATGGCAAAAACGAAAGCGTCTTCCATGTCACGCCTCGCTTGCGGCCGGCGCCAGTCGGCCCGCGGTCAACACGCGGTAAAGGCGGGTGATCCACGGCGTCGACATGTACGCCAGGGCGCCCGAAAACAGGATCACCAACCCTTGGATGGTGACCACCAGTTCGCGGGAAATGGTCGGCACGTCGAAAGCCAGCTCGGCCCCACCCTGATACAAGGCGCCGAACAGCAGGCTGGCCATCACCACGCCGAAGGGATGGTTACGCCCCATCAACGATACGGCGATGCCGGTGAAGCCATAACCGGCGGTGAAGTTGATCAGCAGGCGATGCTGCACGCCCATGATCTCGTTCAGGCCGACAAACCCGGCCAGGCCGCCGGAGATGCACATGGCCACCATGATGATCCGGCGCGGCCGAATACCGGCATAGACGGCAGCGGGCTCGCTATGCCCGACCGTGCGCAGCTCATAGCCCCAGCGGCTGCGCCAGACATAGGCCCAGACGCCGACGCAGCAGATCAAGGCCCAGATCAAGGTGACGTTCATCGGCGTCGGCGCGAACGGGATGCCGAACCAAGCCAGCACCTCATGCATGAAGGGCAAATGGCCGTTGGGTAAAAACTGACGGCTTTCCGGCGACATCTGCCCGGGATTAATCAACACGTTGACCAGCAGATAGACCATCACCGCCGAGGCAATGAAGTTGAACATGATGGTGGTGATGACGACATGACTGCCGCGATAGGCCTGCAAGTAGGCCGGCACTGCCGCCCACGCAGCGCCAAAGATGGCGGCGGCAAGAATGGCCAGGGGCGCCAGGATCGCCAACGGCAGCACCGAGTCGAAGGCCAGCAGGACCAGACCGACCCCCAGGCCGCCGATGTAGGCCTGTCCCTCGCCGCCGATGTTGAACAGCCCGGCGTGAAAGGCGACCGAAACCGCCAGCCCGGTGAAGATGAAGTTGGTGGCGTAGTAGAGGGTGTAGCCGATCCCCTCCTCATAGCCGAAGGCGCCGCGCACCATGATCGCCACCGCCTCAAGCGGATCCTCGCCGATGGCCAGGATGATCACGCCGGACACCAGCAGCGCCATGCAGATGTTGAGAATCGGGATCAGCCCGATATCGATCCACCGCGGAAGGTCCTGGCCGCCCGTATTCATGACACCAGCCGCTCGCGCTTGTCCGCATGGGCATTGGCCATCATCAAGCCCAGCTCGCGCGCATCCGCGCCGCGGCCGGCCACTTCGCTGACGATGCGGCCCTCGAACATGACCAGGATGCGGTCGCTGAGTGCCATGATCTCGTCCAACTCGACCGAGACCATGAGGATGGCGCAGCCACGGTCCCGCAATGCGATCAGTTGGGCGTGAATGAACTCGATGGCGCCGATGTCGACGCCGCGCGTCGGTTGCCCGACCAGCAGGATGCGCGGCTCGCGATCGATCTCGCGCGCCAGGATCAGTTTCTGCTGGTTGCCGCCGGACAGTTTTCCCGAGCCGATTTCTGGGGTCGGCGGGCGTACATCGAAACGTTCCATCAATTGGGAGCAATGGGCGGCGATGGCATCCGTGTCGAGGAAAAGACCCCGGCTGTAGGCCGCCTCGCATTCGTATCCGAGGATCGCCGACTCCGCCGCCGAGAAGGGCGCCACCATACCCCGGCGCTGCCGATCCTCCGGCACGTGGGCGAGGCCCAGGGCGCGCATGTCGTCAGGGCCGCACGGTGCCGCCGAGGTCACTTCGCGGCCTTCGACGACGAAGCCGCCGCTCGTGGGCGGACGGATGCCGGCCAGCACTTCCAGCAATTCGCTCTGCCCATTGCCGGAGACGCCGGCGATTCCGACGATCTCGCCGGCATTGACCGCGAAGCTGACATCCCTGATCCGCTCCACGCCCAGGCGGTCGCGCAGCGAAAGATGCTCGACAGTCAAGGCAGCCTCACCGGCGACATCGCGGCGCGGGGCCGACGTGGGCCGCACCTTGCGGCCGACCATCAGCTCGGCCAACTCCTCCTTCGAGGTGTCCCGGGTTACCCGGTCCGCCACCACCTGGCCACGGCGCATGACCGATACGGTGTCGGTCACCGCCATCACCTCGCCCAGCTTGTGGGTGATCAGGATGATGGTCACGCCGCGCTCTTTCAGGGCCGCGAGAATGCGGAAAAGCTGTGTGGATTCCTGGGGCGTGAGAACCCCGGTCGGCTCGTCGAGGATGAGGATGCGGGCATCGCGGTAGAGGGCTTTGAGAATCTCCACGCGCTGCAACTCGCCCACCGGCAGCTCGCCGGCAATCGCATCCGCCTGCACCGCCAGGCCGTAGTCGTCCGCCAGCCGGGTCAGCTCGCCGCGCGCCTTTTGAATGCTGGCGTGCAGCAGCGGGCCGGATTCCGCGCCCATCATGACGTTTTCCAGGACTGTGAAGGTATCCACCAACATGAAATGCTGGTGCACCATGCCGATGCCGGCGGCGATGGCATCGTGCGGCGACTTGATTTCGATCCGTTTGCCGGCGACGAAAATCTCGCCCGCGTCGGCGCGGTAAAATCCGTAGAGAATGCTCATCAGGGTCGACTTGCCGGCCCCATTCTCACCGACAATGCCGTGGATGGTGCCGGCACCGATGCGCATGGACACATCGTTGTTGGCGTGCACCGCACCGAACGACTTGTCGATGCCCCGCAGCTCGATGGCCGCCGGAGGGGGTGCTCCCTCCGGCGTTACGACGTCACGTGCCGCAGCGTGCGCCATTGCCATCGAACCGGGTCCACCTGCTCGGATCACATGGGGCAGGCGTTATCGCTCATGTAGTCGTGCACCATGATCTTGCCGGCGATGATGTCGGCCTTGGCCTGATCGACCTTGGCCTGGATGTCGGTGGTGATCAGGGCCTTGTTGTGCTCGTCCACGGCCCAATCGACGCCGCTTTCAGCCAGCCCAAGATCCTGAATGCCCGGCGTCCAGGTGCCGTCCATGGCCGTCTTGAAGGCGTTGTAGGCGGCCACATCGACGCGCTTGACCATGGAGGTCAGCATGGTGCCCGGATGCAGGTAGTTCTGATTTGAATCGACGCCGATGGCCAGCTTGCCGGCATCCTTGGCGGCCTGATAGACGCCGGTGCCGGTGCCGCCGGCGGCGGCATAGATCACGTCAACGCCGCGATCGAACTGGCCCTTGGACAGCTCGGCGCCACGGCCCGGATTGTTCCATGCCGCGGGTGTATCGCCGGTCATGTTCTGAATGACCTCGGCGTTGGGATTGGCATACTTGGCGCCGGCCACATAACCGCAGGCGAATCGGCGAATCAGCGGAATATCCATGCCGCCGACGAAACCGACCTTGCCGGACTTCGAGGCCATGGCGGCGACCATACCGACCAGGAACGAACCCTCTTGCTCCTTGAACACCACCGACTGCACATTCGGCAGATCCACCACGCCATCGATAATGGTAAAGCGGATCTTGGGGAATTCCTTGGCCACCGTTTCGATGGCCGGGGCCTGGGCAAAACCGATGCCGAGAATCGGATCGGCGCCGCGCTGTGCCATCTTGCGGATGGCCTGCTCGCGCTGAGTCTCGTTGGTGACCTCGAATTCCCGGTATGCCTTGCCGGTTTCGGCCTTGAAACGCTCGACGCCGTCGAGGACGCCCTGGTTGAACGACTTGTCGAACTTGCCGCCCATGTCGAAGACGACGGCCGGATCGATCTCGGCAGCCGACACCGCATATGCGGCCAACAGCACCACCGCGGCGCTGGCGGACCGTGTCAAAGCTTTCATTGCGCGTAATCTCCCTGTTTGTCTGCTCGCGAAGGCATATGTCGTTGATGGAGACGGCCGGCCTTCGGCGGTCATTCTCCGTACGGAATCCAAATGTTCTTGACCTGCGTGGCATGGCGCAAGAAGACGCGACCCTCCCCGAAGGTTGGGTCGCGCCAGTCGCGGCCGTCGTCGATGATCCATGTTTGTTTTACGTTTCCGGCGGAGGCTCGCTCCACCGCGGCGACACCCGCCGCCGGGCCCGCGTACCAGATCGCATCCACCCCATCGTGCTCGGCCAGGAGCACGGCCAGAGGATCGCGCGCGCCGGTGACAATGTTGACCACGCCGCCGGGCACGTCCGAGGTGTCCAGCACCTGATAGAAATCGGTGGCTGACAGGGGATGCCGCGGCGATGGCACGACCACCGCCCGGTTGCCCATCGCTATGACCGGGGCGACCAGGGAGACGAAGGCCAGCAAAGGATCACGATCCGGACAGGCCAGGCCGACAATCCCCAACGGCTCGTTCATGGCCAGGGTGACACCGCGCAGGGGCGGCGTATGCACCGCCCCGTCGAACTTGTCGCCCCAGGCCGCATAGGTGAACAGGCGCGAGATCGCGACATCGACCTCCTCCGCCGCCGCCTTGGGCGTCGCTCCGGTCATGACGCGGATGCGGCCGGCAAATTCCTTCGCGCGGACGGAAAGATTCTCGGCCACGTAGTACAGCACCTGGGCGCGGGCATGACCGGTCGTCGTGCTCCAGGCGGTGGCATTGCGCGCCGCTTCCACGGCATCGCGGATGTCCTTGCGGCTGCCTTCGCCCACCGAGCCGAGCAAGGTCCCGTCAGCGCCTTCCACCGGCAGACTATAGCCGCCGTCGGCGCGCACCTGGCGGCCGCCGATGTACAGCTTCGCCGTGCGGTCGATGGCAGGCATGGCACGCGGCGCGGCAGTGGTCTTGCGCTTGCGCCCGGCCGTGGCGGCTTGGCGCCGCCGTGGCTGCGAAGACGCGTCGGGTCGGGCC
>DASWJP010000203.1:0-20797 GCA_036397065.1 Kiloniellales bacterium
GCAGGCGCGGCGGTCCCTGGAATTCTCGCTCGAAACCGGGCCCGGCCAAGAGTTGACGCCTGAAAGCCTGCATGCTTTTCTCGACGGATTGCAGATAGCGCTGGGCAGGGTTTCGAGTGTAATCGGTGAGACTTATTTTAGGTAGGAAATGAGTTTTGGTCCCTAAGGGCTTGGGAAAAATCAATTTACAATTGGTTAGTAAGTTGATGCTCTGTTACCAGGTGTTGTGGTTTTAAGCCAATCGCCAGTCATGAGGTTGCATCCGTGCAGCGGCTAACCGTCAAGCACACGACGACGTATACCTACCGCCGGCCGGTGAGTTTTGGGGAGCATCGCCTTATGTTCCGGCCCCGGGACAGCCATGACCTGCGGCTGATCGATTCGGCCCTGACCATTCAGCCGCAAGCCAAGGTGCGCTGGCTGTACGATGTGTTTGGAAACTCGGTGACGGTCGCGCGATTCGACACGCCCGCAGACGTGCTTCGCTTGGAATCACGAATCGTCATTGACCGGTATCCGCTGGCCAGCCTCGAATTTCCGATCGAGCCGTTTGCCCGTAAGCTCCCGTTCAGCTATCCCGCCAGTGAGGTCCCCGATCTCGGACGCACGATCGAGCGCCACTATCCGGATCCGGATCGCGTCGTGACGGAGTGGACTCGGCGATTTCTGGAGAACAGCGGGTCGAGCAATACGGAAACCTTCCTGCGTGCTATCAACACGGCCATTCGGAACGAGTTCCAATATAGCGAGCGACAGGCGCCGGGTGTGCAGACCCCTGTTGAGACACTGAATTCTCGAAGCGGAACCTGCCGGGATTTCGCCTTGTTCATGATGGAGGCCGTGCGCAGCGTCGGCCTGGCCGCGCGATTCGTGAGCGGTTATCTGTATGATCCGGCATTGGATGGTCAGAAAAGCGATGTTACGGGCGCCGGCGCCACCCATGCCTGGGCGCAAGTCTATTTGCCGGGTGCAGGGTGGGTCGAATTCGACCCGACCAATGCGTCCGTGGGCGGACATAACCTGGTCCCGATCGCCGTGGCCCGTGAGCCGGCGCAGGCCATGCCGGTGGCCGGGAAATTCGACGGTTCGCCGGAAGATTTCGTCGAAATGAAAGTCGACGTGACGGTCCATTCCATGCAAATGCTCGATAGCGTGGCTTGATCTTGCCCGGCGGGAGATAGGCAAACTCGCCCTTGGCCGCCGGATAGTACCGGCACCGCCGCTTCACGGACTCACCTTCTATACAGGCGGGAACCAGGCAGTATACTGGTCACACGAGCCTGAGCGCTCGCTCAGGCTCCGCGCCCGCACGAAATCCGACTCGCAAGGAAGGATCAGACCATGTCCAGCGCCACCAACACCTTGATTCTGGGGGCTTCTTACGGCTCACTTTTGGCGACCAAGTTGTTGCTCGCAGGGCATAATGTAAAACTTGTCTGCCTCCCGGCCGAGGCGGAGCTGATCAACAAGGCCGGTACCCGGGTGCGCATGCCGGTCAAGACCCGGGACGGTCTGATTGAAATAGACTCGCGCCAGGCGCCGGGAACCTTGTCCGCCGCCCCGCCGGAGGGCGTCGATCCCGCCGAATACGACCTGATCGCACTGGCCATGCAGGAGCCGCAGTACCGCTTGACCGGCGTGCGCCAACTGCTCGACGCGGTGGCCAGGGCCAAGGTGCCCTGCATGTCGATCATGAACATGCCGCCGCTGCCCTACTTGGCGCGCATCCCCGGCCTCGACACCGGGGGCTTGAGGCGCTGCTATACCGATCCCAGCGTGTGGGACAACTTCGATTCGGCGCTGATGACCCTGTGCAGTCCGGACCCGCAGGCCTTTCGCCCGCCGGACGAAGGAACAAATGTACTGCAGGTCGTCCTGCCGACCAACTTCAAGGCGGCCCGTTTCGAGTCCGACGCGCACACGGCGATCCTGCGCCGGATGCAGGCCGATATCGAGGCCGTGCGCTACGATGCCGGTGACGGCCAGATCGAACTGCCGGTCAAGCTCAAGGTGCATGACTCGATCTTCGTGCCGCTGGCCAAGTGGGCCATGCTGCTGACGGGCAACTACCGCTGTGTGCAGAAGGACGGCATGCGCTCCATCAGCGAGGCCGTGCACAGCGACATCAAGCAATCGCGGTCGGTCTACAACTGGGTCCGCGAGGTGTGCTTGGCCATTGGCGCCTCATCGAACGACCTGGTGCCCTTCGAGAAATACGCGGCCGCGGCCAAGGGACTCGCCAAGCCGTCCTCCACGGCCCGCGCCCTCCTGGCCGGCGCCGGCAACATCGAGCGGGCGGATTGCCTGGTGCAGACCATCGCGGCGCAGAAGGGCATGCGCTCCGATGCCGTCGACCAAATCGTCGACCGGGTCAACGATTGGCTGGCGGGCAACCGCACCCGAGATTGATCCGTTTCTGCTGGCAGCCTTACGTCGCCGGATTCACCAAGAACGTATCCGCGTCCGTGCCGCCTTTGGGCAGGACGGCGCGGTAGCCGGCAACAGTGACCTTGCCCTCCGCCACCAGGCGCAGACAGCGGGGGTAGAGCCGGTGTTCCACCGCCAGCACCCGCGCCGCCAGGGTGGCTTCGTCGTCGTCGGGCAGGACCGGGACCGCCGCCTGGCCAATGATCGGGCCGTCGTCCAACTCGGCGCGCACCAGATGCACCGTGCAGCCATGCAGCTTGACCCCGGCGGCCAAGGCGCGGGCGTGGGTGTGCAGGCCGGGAAAGGCGGGCAGCAGGGACGGGTGGATGTTCAACAGGCGGTCCGCCCAGCGGCCGGTGAAGGCCGGACCGAGGATACGCATGAAGCCGGCCAAGCAGACGATCTCGACGCCGGCCTTGGCCAGGGCGGTGGTCAGGGCGGAATCGAATTCGTCGCGGGTGGCGAAATCGCGGTGGTCTATGGTGGCGGTGGCAATGCCCGCGCCGGCCGCCCGGGCCAGGCCGGCGGCGCCCGGCTCGTTGGCGATGACCAGCACGATCTTGGCCGGATAGGCCGGATCGGCGTCGGCGTCGATCAAAGCCTGCAGGTTGCTGCCGCGGCCCGAGATCAGCACCGCGACGGGCGTGCGTCGTCTGGTCACGGGCGCCAGCGCACGGCGGCGGGATCGAGGGCCACTCCCGGTGCCCCTTGTCTCCGGTGGCCGATACGGCCGATGCGGAAGACCCGCTCGCCCTGTCCGGCCAACAGGGCGGCAATCGCCTCGGCCCGGTCGGCGGCGACCACCACGACCATGCCGATGCCGCAATTGAAGGTGCGCAGCATCTCTGCCGCAGGCACGCCGCCCGCATCGGCCAGCCAGGCGAAGACCGGCGGTGGGCTCCAGGCGGCGCCGTCGATCTCGGCCGCCAGATGGCTGGGCAGGACCCGCGGCAGATTTTCGACCAGGCCGCCGCCGGTGATGTGCGCCAGGGCGTGCACGCCGCCCGCACGGATCGCGGCCAGGCAACTGCGCACGTAGATGCGCGTGGGGGTCAGCAACGCCGCCGCCAAACCGGAATCAGGGGCAAACGGCGCCGGGCCGTCATAGTCCAGCCCCAGATCGGAAACCACTTTGCGAACCAGGGAGAACCCATTGGAATGCAGGCCGTTGGACGCCAGGCCCAGAACCACGTCGCCTTCTGCCACCTGATCGCCGGTGATCGCCTGGCCGCGTTCCACCGCGCCGACGGCGAATCCCGCCAGATCGTAGTCGCCGGCGGCATAAAGGCCCGGCATTTCCGCGGTTTCGCCGCCCACCAGGGCGCACCCGGCCTGGGTGCAGCCGGCGGCGATGCCGGCGACCACGGCGCGGCCGGTCGGCACGTCCAGCTTGGCCATGGCGTAATAATCGAGGAAGAGCAGGGGCTCGGCCCCTTGCACCACCAGATCGTTCACGCACATGGCCACCAGATCGATGCCGATGGTATCGTGAGACTGGCTGGCGATGGCGATCTTGACCTTGGTGCCCACCCCATCGGTGGTGGCGACCAGGATCGGATCCCGGTATCCCGCGGCTTTCAGGTCGAACAGGGCGCCAAATCCGCCCAACCCCGCCTCGCTGCCGGCCCGCACCGTGGCTTTCGCCAGGGGCTTGATGGCTTCCACCAAGGCATTGCCGGCGTCGATGTCAACTCCCGCGGCGCCGTATGTGCGGTGAGTGCGGCTGGCTATAGCGTCCTCCCATCACATGGAGTATTAAGGCGGCGAACCGATGGCCCAATTGCCCGCTTCGCGGATGCCGCGCGCGGGCGAAAAGTACTTGATCCAGGGCGCTTTGCAATGCCGATTCGCCAGCTTCTTGGCGCGACCTTAATAGGATTTCTCGTGTTAAGCCTTGGTTCGGCGGCGATGCCGCGCGCCGCCGGGGCCAGCACCGACGTGTTCACGGTCAGCGGTATCGACGTGGATGTCACCGCCGCCACCGCCGCCGCAGCCAAGGAACAGGCGCTTGCCGAGGGCCATCGCCTGGCCATGCAGCGCCTTCTGGTTCGGCTGTTGCCGCGCGAGGAAATGGCGCGGATGCGCGAGCTCACGCCCCCGGAAATTCTCAATTTAGTGCGCGATTTCGAAGTGGATGACGAACGCACCTCGGACGTGCGGTACCTGGCGACGCTGACCTTCCGCTTCAAGGCGGAGGCGGTCCGGACGTTGTTGCGCGCCGAGAGCCTGCTCTTCGCCGAGACGCAAAGCAAGCCGGTGCTGGTCCTGGCGGTCTATGGGCCGGCGGGGGAGGCGCGGCTGTGGGAGGACGGCAACCTGTGGGCCCAGGCCTGGGCGCAGCGCCGTCCTGAAGAAACCCTGGTGCCCCTGTCGGTGCCTTTGGGCGATTTGCGCGACGTGGCCACCGTCGACGTCAATCAAACCCTTTCAGGCGACCGAATCCGTCTGGCAACATTGGCGCGGCGCTATGGCACCGAGGACGTTCTGGTCACCCAGGCGGTGCTGAGCGGCGATCCGGAGACCGGGCAGGCGCTCCTGCAAGTCGGCTCCAGCCGGTTGGGGACACAGCAGTTGCAAACCATGCTGGCCAGCTACGTCCAGGAGCCGGGCGAAACATTCTCCGAAATGCTGACGCGGGTGGCGTACAGTGTCGATGCCGATCTGCAGGAAGCCTGGAAGCAGCGCAATCTTCTGCGCCCGGGCGCGCAACGGCGGATCGTGGTCTCGGTGCCCATCGCCGATCTGGCCGACTGGCTGGAGGTGAAACGCCGGCTGGGCGCCGTCGCCGCCGTGCAGAAAAGCGAGGTGACCTTGCTGTCGCGCAAGCGCACGGAGCTGGATCTGACCTTCGTCGGTGACGAGCAGCAGCTGATTCTGGCGTTGGCGCAAAGCGATCTGGATTTGGCCCTGAACCCGGTCTCCGGCTGGCAAATTCGCGTCACCACCGCACCGGGACCCACGATCGAGCCGGGCACGCCCGTACCGCCGCCGTCGGCTGCTGAGATCGTGGAGCCCTCATCTCAGCCCTCTTCCCCCACAAGCGAGTGAAACTCCACGGGCCCCTGCGCCAGATTCCCAATCTGATTTCCCTGGCGCGATTGTTGGCGGTGCCGGTTACGGTCTATCTGATACTTCTTGGCGAGTTGGTGCCGGCCTTCTGGATATTCTTCGCCGCCGGCATTTCCGATGCGGTGGATGGACTCATCGCCAAACGCCTGAACCTGGTCAGCGAGATTGGCACTTATCTGGATCCGCTGGCCGACAAGGCGCTGTTGATAAGTGTTTTTGTCACCCTGGGATATGTTGGTCAGGTGCCCATCTGGCTGGTCATCCTGATCGTCTTCCGCGACGTTCTGATTATCGGCGGCGCCATTCTTTTCCAGACCTTGACTCACTCCCTGCACATGGAGCCGTTATTCATCAGCAAGGTGAACACCGCGGTGCAAATCGCTCTGGCTGCGGCCGTTTTGGCTCGGCCGGCATTGGGAGTGACGCTTGATGCGGTGCCGGAAATGTTGACCCTGATCGTGGCCATGACGACATTTCTTTCCGGCGCGGCGTATGTCATCAAGTGGGGCTGGATGGCGGTGACCATGGAACGGGACCAATGACCGGGGCGGCGGCATGAACCTGGAACGGCAGGCGCGGTTCTGGCTGATCGGGCTGGCGATCACCTTGGTGGCGCTTTACCTGCTGCGCGGCGTGCTGCTGCCGTTTGTCGCCGGCATGGCCGTTGCCTATCTGCTCGATCCGATCTGCGACCGGCTGGAAAAGTGGGGTCTGTCGCGGACCTTGGCGACCACAGTGCTGACAGTCTTGTTCCTGCTGTTGCTGGTGGTGGCGCTGATGCTGCTGGTGCCGGTCATTACCGGCCAGCTCGCCAATCTGGTGGAACGCTCGCCCGCCTTCGCCACAACGATGCGCGAACAGATTTCCCACCTGCTTGCCGCGGTCGAAAGCCGCATCGATCCGGCGACGGTCGAGCGCATTCATGCGGCCCTTGCCGGCTCCGCCGACCGGCTGTTCTCCTGGGTGACCGATGCGGTTGTGAGCGTGCTTACCGGCGGGGCCGCGGTGGCCAATACGCTGTCGCTCCTGGTCATCACGCCGGTGGTGAGTTTCTATCTGTTGCGCGATTGGGACCGCATCGCCAGCACGGTCGATGGCTGGCTGCCGCCGGCAACGGCGCCGACCCTGCGAAAGCTGGCGCGCGACGTGGATCTGACCTTGGCCGGGTTCCTGCGCGGGCAGGGCACGGTGTGCCTGATACTGGGCGTCTTTTATGCCCTGGGCCTGACCTTGGCGGGGCTGGATTTTGGCCTGGTGATCGGCGTCATCGCCGGGGTGCTGTCGTTCATCCCCTACGTCGGCTCCATCGTCGGGCTGTTGCTGTCCGTCGGCCTGGCGATTCTCCAGTTCAAGGCCTTGCTGCCCGTGGTCATCGTCGCCGGCATCTTCTTCGCCGGCCAGGCCCTGGAAGGTTATGTCCTCACCCCGCGCCTGGTCGGGCGCAGCATCGGCTTGCATCCGGTGTGGGTGATCTTCGCCATCCTGGCCGGTGGTGCCCTGTTCGGCTTCGTCGGCGTCCTGCTGGCGGTGCCGGTGGCGGCGGTCGTCGGAGTCGGTGCCCGGTTCGCCTTGGCCCGGTACCTGGCCAGCGCGTACTACGGTGGCCCGGGTGGGCCAAGGGCATGACCGGGGCGGCCCAATTACCGCTGGATCTGGGCCATCGGCCGGCGCTCGGTCGTGAGGACTTCATGGTGGCGTCCTGCAACGAGGTGGCGGTCGCCTGGATCGACCGCTGGCCGGACTGGCCCGGCGTGGCGCTGGCCCTGCATGGCCCGGCGGCGTGCGGCAAGACCCATCTGGCGCATGTATGGCGTGCCCGCTCCGCGGCAATCGAGATTTCGCCGGACAGCCTGGCCGACACCGAACCGCGGGCGATCCTGGGTTCGGCCACGGCGTGCGCCTTGGAGGATGTGGAGGCGGCGCTGGCCGCCGGCCACCTGGCCGAGGAGCGCCTGCTGCATCTTTACAACCTGGTGGCCGAGGGGGGCGGACATATTCTGCTGACCGGGCAAACGCCGCCGGCGCGCTGGCCGGTGAAGCTGGCCGATCTGCGCTCGCGCCTGCGGGCGGCGACTGCGGTGGCCATGGCGGCGCCGGACGATGCCTTGATTGAGGCGGTGCTGGTGAAGCTCTTCGCCGACCGGCAGTTGCGCGTGGATGCCGGTGTTGTACGTTTCCTGACGGCGCGCATGGAGCGCTCGTTCGCCGCCGCCCGCGCCATCGTGGCGGCCATGGACCGGGCTGCCCTGGCGGACCGTCGCGGGATTACGGTGCCTCTGGCCCGCCGGGTTCTGGCAGAGCAATCGGCGGTTGCCGCCGGCACCTAAAGACACGAAGGAGAAGGCTATGGATCTGGGATTGCAGGGTAAGACGGCCCTGGTGTGCGCTGCCAGCAAGGGTTTGGGCCGCGCCTGCGCCGGCGCCCTGGCGCGCGAAGGGGTCGAGGTCACCATCGTCGCCCGCACGCCGGGACCGCTGGAGGCCACCGCCGCCGAGTTGCGCACCACTTATGGGGTGACGGTGACGCCGGTGGCCGCCGATATCACCACCGCCAAGGGCCGGCAGGCTGCCCTGGCCGCCTGTCCGGCACCGGACATACTGGTCAACAACGCCGGTGGTCCGCCGCCGGGCGATTTCCGCGACTGGACCCGGGATGACTGGATCAAGGCGCTGGATGCCAACATGCTGACCCCGATCGAGCTGATCAAGGCCACTGTTGACGGCATGATTGAGCGGCGTTTCGGGCGCATCGTCAACATCACCTCGGCTGCGGTGAAGGCACCGATCGAGATATTGGGTTTGTCGAACGGCGCCCGTGCCGGCTTGACCGGCTTCGTTGCCGGTCTGGCGCGCAAGACCGTGCGTCACAACGTCACCATCAACAATCTGCTGCCGGGGCCGTTCGAAACCGATCGCCTGAAGACCACCGTGGCAACCGTGGCGGAAAACGCCGGGCGGTCTTTCGAAGAGGTGTGGCGCGAGCGCATGCACGGCAATCCGGCCGGCCGTTTCGGTGACCCGTTGGAATTCGGCGATGCCTGCGCCTTCCTGTGCGGCCAACAGGCCGGCTTCATCACCGGCCAGAACCTCCTGCTCGACGGCGGCGCCTTTCCCGGCACGTTGTGATCTCTTAGGGCCGCGGTCACCAGCGCGAGAATCAGCCGTCTTCGTCCGATGACCCTGACGATGGTCCCGGCGTGTGCGATCTCGCACCGGCGGTGTTTCATATATCTGTCACACTTCTGTAACGAGATTCCACCATGGTCCTGTGCTATTCGAACCTAGCGGCTTCAGGCTGCGCAAAAAAAAACGGGGAGAGGCCGGGGGTATCGGGCCTGATCGGCGATGGGAGACGAGTACGAACTCAAGCTCGAACTGACGCCTGAGCAGGTCAGAAGCTTGCCGCGCAACCCGTTGGTGAAATCGCTATCACAGGGCCGCTCGGCCACCCAAAAACTCTATAGCACCTATTTCGATACCCCGACGAGATCCCTGGATGCGCACGAAATGGCATTGCGCGTGCGGCGCATGGGGCGGCGGCGCATGCAGACCCTCAAAGTGCGCGCAAACGGGCCCAGCGGCCTTCAGCATTTCAAGGAGTTCGAGTGCGATATCGCGGGCGAACATCCGCAATTGTCGAACATCATGGAAAAAGGCCTGCGGGCGCTCATCGATAAAGAGAAACTGGCCGAAAGCGTTGCGCCGGTCTTTACCACCGATTTTACACGGCGCCGCTGGCGCCTGTCGTTGCAGGAGACGACGATCGAATTGGCGCTCGATCAAGGCGAGATCCGCTCCGGCGATCGAACCTTGCCGATCTGCGAGGCTGAACTTGAACTGATTTCCGGCCGGCCGTCGCGAATCTTCGAACTCGCCCTATCATTGCAGGAAAGCATGCCGTTTCGTCTTGAGTCGCGAACCAAGGCGCGGCGCGGGTACGACTTAGCCGCCGACTTCGTGCCACAACCGGTTTATGGCGAACGTCCGGCTCTGGCCCGGAACATCAGCTTGCGGAATGCGATTCTCAGCGTCGCTCGCACCTGCCGTGACCATTTCCGCGCCAATGAACCCGCGGTACTGAGCAGCACCGATCCCGAGGGCATTCATCAAATGCGCGTTGGCATTCGCCGTCTGCGCGCTTTGTTGCAGGCCGTGCGCCGTTTCTTGCCGCCTGCCCGGTACGAGCCGCTGGCTCGGGAACTGGGTTGGCTACAGCGCGAACTCGGGCCCGCCCGCGACTGGGATGTCTTCATCGCCGATTGCCTGGAGCCGCTGGCATCGCTTCAGCCCGAGGATGCCGGCCTGGCTCGTTTGCTTGCCGATGCCGGCGCCTTGCGCGCCACTGCCTATGAGGGCGCGCGGACGGCCTTGCGCAGTCCCCGCTACGCCCGCCTGGTGCTTCAGCTCAATCTCTCCCTGGCGCAAGATAACGTGCCGGGCAATCGTCCCCTGCTGGCGCTGCCGGGTATGGCGAAACCGTGGCTGGATACGGCGCGATCCGGTCCCGCCAAGGAGGCATCGGGCAAACGCCGCCGCAAACGAGCCCGGAGCGGTGACGATCAGCAGCCGTATGACGAGGCGCCTCTGTTCATGGATGCCGCGCCGGCCAAGGATGTCGTCCAACGGCAGGCGGGGAAGGCGTATACGCGAGTCGCGCCACTGAAAGAGCTGCGCGCGGACAGCATGCTGTCACGGCGGCACGCGGCAGATCCTGGCCTCGACGAACCGGCCAGAACCTTCGCCGAGCAGCTCTTTGCCGAACGCGGACGCAAGTTGAAAAAGTGTGCCCGCGGCCACGAGCAGCTTGACGAGGCGCAACTCCATAAATTGCGAATCGAAGCGAAGAAATTGCGCTACGCCATTGAATTTTTTGGCAATCTGTTCGAGGGCAAAGCTACAGGCAAGACCACCAAGGCGCTGTCCGCATTGCAGGATTCATTGGGCGGGCTGAACGACGCCGCCGTCGGCCACCGGCTGCTGCAAGAGTTGGTGCATGCGCACCCGGACTATGGTTCGGCGCCGGAAATCGCGCATGCCTTCGGCTTGGTGAATGGTTGGCAGGCGCATCGTCTGGCGGAGGGAAGGTCGAAATTCGGCCTCTGCTGGAAGCACTACGAAGACGTAGCGCTGAGCTAGGTGCCGATGCCGTCGGAATACATGCCTATTCGAGGTCGCGGGGCCGCAGAAAACGGACGAGTTGCCCGCCTCCGGACTTCACCTCGGACCAGTCGTCCACGGGGAATCGAAACTCGGCCAGGGCGCCGGTGGGGTAGTTCTCTTGCAGCGAAGCCACTGCCCGACGATCGGACCCCGAGCCTGCAAGGACGCGGGAGAGAGTGTGCAGGCCCGGGTTATGGGCTAGGACGAGTGCCGAAGGGACGGAGTGTGGCAACCGGTGAAGGATCGAGAGAATGCGGCTGGGAGAGGCCAGATACAGGCTGCGCATGGTCTTGACCGGGATTGACACACGTAGTTCCGGCGAAAGGAGGGACCAGGTCTCGACGGCGCGTTGGGCGAATGAACACAAGACCATTGCCGGTGCGATGTCGGCCTTGCGCATGGCGGCGCCTATCATGGGCGCGGCACGCTTTCCGCGGGCGTTCAGGGGCCGTTCGGCGTCTGGCAAGCCGGTGACGGTCGAGTCCGATTTGGCATGTCGAAGCAGGTAGAGGACCTTCACGGCGTCGCCGGTTCCCTATGTGTCTTGCAAGCCGTCCAGCAGACCACATTTTAGAGCCGTGGGCGAGGTGAAGAATTTCGTAACAATAGGTTGTTAACTTTCGCGTAAGACGCCAATCTGGCCGGGAATACAACCTTTCCGGCCGTAGTATGGGCGCATTTGGATTGGATCGTATGAACGAGACGACACCGGCAAGCGTGACGCCGTTGCGCACCGAGCGCGATGCTCAGCGAACCGAGGCGCCGGCCGCGGGGCCGGCGGCGGTGACGGCAGAACCGGCGCGGTATTTCAACCGCGAACTCTCCTGGTTGAAGTTCAACGAGCGCGTTCTCGACGAGGCCACGAACACCAAGCATCCCTTGCTTGAGCGTCTGCGCTTTTTGACCATTTCCTTCAGTAATCTGGACGAGTTCTACATGGTTCGAGTCGCTGGCCTGAAGGGGCAGGTGACTGCCGGCGTGAAATCGCTATCGCCCGATGGTCTCACGCCCGATCAGCAGTTGGCTGCGATCAACGCGGCCGCGACCCAACTCCTCGACCGGCAGCAGCAGATCTGGCGGCAACTGCGCCAGGAGCTGCGCCAGGCGGGTATCAGTGTCTTGAGCCGCGACGAAATGACGGACGTGGAACGGGTGTGGCTGGATGGCTATTTCGTCGATCAAATCTTTCCCGTTCTGACTCCGATCGCGATTTCTCCGGCGCATCCGTTCCCGTTCATCCCGAGCAGTGGCTTCTCCATGGTCCTGGAGCTGTATAGCCCGGAGCAGGGCGAACATCTCAATGGCTTGATTCCGCTGCCGTCACAGATCGAGCGCTTCATCCGCCTGCCCGGGCCCGAGATCCGCTTCATCCGCTTGGAGCAGGTGGTGCAGATCTACCTGGATACGTTGTTCCCTGGCGCCGAGGTAACCGGGCTTGGCTTCTTCCGGGTGCTGCGCGACAGCGATATCGAGATCGAGGAAGAGGCCGAGGATCTGGTGCGGGTGTTCGAGACGGCGTTGAAGCGCCGCCGCCGCGGCAACGTCATCCGCCTGACCATGGATGCCGACATGCCGGAGCGTCTGCGCAGCTTCGTCAAGGATGAGTTGGGGGTCGCCCCGGATGACGTGTTTGTCCTCGATGGTTTGCTCGGCCTGTCGGACACCGCGCAGATCATCGTCGATGATCGGTCGGATTTGATGTTTCCCGCTTACAATGCGCGCTTCCCCGAACGTATTCGCGATTTCGACGGCGATTGTTTCGCCGCTATCCGGACCAAGGACATCATTGTCCACCACCCATTCGAGAGCTTCGATGCGGTGGTTCAGTTCATTCGCCAGGCGTCGGCCGATCCGTCGGTGGTGGCAATCAAGCAAACACTCTATCGGACCTCCAATGATTCTCCGGTTGTCAAAGCCCTGATCGAGGCGGCCGAGGCGGGCAAGTCGGTCACCGCCCTGGTCGAGCTCAAGGCCCGTTTCGACGAGGCGCAGAATATTCTCTGGGCGCGCAACATGGAGCGGGCCGGCGTGCACGTGGTGTACGGCTTCCTCAAGCTGAAGACACATGCCAAGATTTCGCTGGTGATCCGCCGGGAAGGCAAAGCCTTGCGCTCGTATGTGCACTATGGCACCGGCAACTATCATCCGATCACGGCGCGGGTGTACACGGACCTGTCGTTCTTCACCTGCGGTCCGGCGTATTGCCGCGATGCCGCCCGCCTGTTCAATTACATGACCGGTTATGCCAAGCCCAAGCCCATGGAGAAAATCGCCTACGCGCCATTGACCCTGCGTTCGACGCTGTTGGAGTTGATCCAGGCGGAGATCGCCCACGCCGAGGCCGGCCGGCCGGCGGCGATCTGGGTCAAGCTGAATGCGCTGGTCGATGCCGAAATCATCGACACCCTGTACCGGGCATCGCGGGCCGGGGTGGCCATCGATCTGGTGGTTCGCGGCATCTGTTGCCTGCGTCCGGGTGTGCCGGGCTTGTCGGAGAACATTCGGGTTAAAAGCATCGTCGGCCGCTTTCTGGAGCATGGCCGTATTGTCTGTTTCGGCGCCGGGCACGGGCTGCCCTCGACCAAGGCCAAGGTCTTCATCTCCTCGGCCGACTGGATGCCGCGCAACCTGGACCGCCGCGTCGAGGCCCTGGTGCCGATCGAAAACCCGACGGTGCACCAGCAGGTGCTGGAGCAAATCATGATCGCTTGCCTGAACGATCAGGCGCAAAGCTGGGTGCTCGACGGGGATGGCGAGTACCGGCGTATCGAAGCCGGCCCGGAGGCATTCAGCGCGCACACCTATTTCATGACCAACCCAAGCCTCTCCGGCCGTGGCAGTGCCTTGGAGAAGGCCAAGAAGGCGCCCAGACTGGTGCTGAAGAAAGTCTAAACTCGATGGCGGGATTACGCGCCCCGGTGCCCGGCACCGACCCTGCGGTGACCGGTCCGGTGGCGGTGATCGACGTGGGTTCCAATTCGATCCGCTTGGTGGTCTTCAGCGGCCTCAACCGCAGTGCCACCACCATGTTCAACGAGAAAGTTCTGTGCGGCCTGGGCCGCGGCCTGGCCGGCAGCGGCAACTTGCACCCGCAGGGCGTGGCCATGGCGCGGCAGAATCTGCTGCGCTTTACCCGCCTGGCCAAGGCCATGGGCGCCCGTCGCATCGATATGCTGGCGACCGCGGCGGTGCGCGAGGCGGCGGATGGGTCCTCCTTTGTCGCCGAGATCGAAGAGATGTGCGGCCAAACGGTATGCGTGCTCGACGGTGCCGAGGAGGCGCGGCTGTCCGCGCTGGGCTTGCTCTCCGGCTTTCCGGTGGCACGCGGCGTCATGGGGGATCTCGGCGGCGGCAGCCTGGAACTGGTCGAACTGGCGGATGGCGCTCCCGGCCGCTCCACGACCCTGCGCTTGGGTCCGTTCGCGCTGATGGAACGCTTCGCCGGCGATTCGGGCGCCATGCGCGCGGAAATCGATGCGCAACTTTCTGCCTCGGGCTGGGGCGCAGACGGCGGATCTTTGGCGCCCGTGGACACATTCTATCCGATCGGTGGCGCTTGGCGTTCTTTGGCCCGCATTCACATGCAGCAGAGCGGCTATCCCTTGCACGTAGTGCATGGCTATCCCATGCGCCCGGCCCAGGTCGACGATCTCGGCCGGGTGATCAGCCATCTGGGACGGCGCTCTCTGGCACGCATCGAGGGCGTCACCAAGTCGCGATTGGAAACTCTGCCGGTTGCCGCCGAAGTGTTGCGCCGGGTCCTGCGCGCCCTGCGCTGCCGCAACGTGGTCTTTTCCGCATTGGGACTGCGCGAGGGCCATCACTTCGATTTGTTGAGTGCAACCGAGCAGGCGCGCGATCCACTGCTGGAGGTTGCCACCGACATCGCCAGCCGCACCGCCCGCTTCGACATGCTGGGCGAGGATTTACTGGCCTGGACCGATTGCCTTTTCACGGACGAGAGTGCGGACGAGCAGCGCCTGCGATTGGCGGCATGCCTCTTGTCCGACGTGGCTTGGCGCGAACACCCGGACTACCGGCCGATTCAAGCGCTCATGCAAATTCTGCACTTTCCCTTCAGCGGCACCGGGCATAGCGAGCGCGTCTTTCTCGCCACGGCGGTCCATACCCGGTATGGCGGTGCGGCGGAAGGGGGCGATGTCGCCCCCTATCTTGCTCTGCTAAAGCCCGAGACGGCGCGTCAGGCGCGCATCCTCGGCTTGGCGCTGCGGTTGGCCTATCGGGTCTCGGGCGCCACAGGCACCGTGCTCAGGCGCAGTGCCTTGGCCTATGATGTGGCCGCCAAAACCTTGCGCCTGCGATTGCCGGACGATGGCTCGGCACCGGGGGGCGAAGCGGTGCTGCGCCGCTTCGATGCCCTGGCCCAAGCCTTGGGTGTCGAGCGCGCGTTGATGGAGGGGTAGGCGCCGCTGCTCAGCGCACTTCGATCTTGCGCGTAACGTCGACGATGATCACGTCCTTGCCGTCGACGTTGCGAACGACTTTGTATTCGCCGCGGTAGCGGCCCGCGGGCCATGCGGCATCGAGTCGTTTTCGCCCGGTATAACGCCACCATTGCGCCTTGTTGCCCGGCACGTTGGTCTCGTTCTCCGTCAAGAGGGTGCCATCCGGGCGCAAGATACGAATGGTCTCCCGGTCGCCTTGGCGTAAACCCCAGGACGTGGTCCAGAAGACGAGCGCCGGGTCGGTGGTCGATAGCACGGCGGCTTCCGCCGTTCCGGACAGGGCCGTCTCCAGGGTCAGAACCTCCGAGGCAAACCCCGACGCCAGAAGGCCGCCGGCACGATAGGCCAGGGCCTTTTCCGCCGCCGCGCTCCACAAGCTCTTGCCCGGAAGCTCGCATCCGCCTGCCGGAGGGAAGCCGGTGAACGGATCGAGGGATTGACCATTATGGCGTACGGAGAAATGGACATGCGGGAACTCGGTCTTGCCGGACAGGCCGACCAGTCCTAACTGCGTTCCGGCCTGCACCGTATCGCCCGGGCTCACGGAGATGCTGCCCAGCCGCAAATGGCTGTACTGTGTTGCCCAGCCGCCGTCATGGTCAACGACCACGGAATTGCCGGCTTCCCGGCCCGCTACCGCTTGTGCCCCGGTTTTGCTGATGGAGATATCGACCATGCCGTCGCGCACCGCGCGCACGATGCCGGGCGCCGCCGCGATCACGGCAATCCCCGCCGCCATGGCTTGCGGGCCGGGAATACGGATGTCGATGCCATCGTGGCCGTCATAGGTCAGCGGTCCACAGGTGAGGTCGCGGGCGCCCAGCCCTGGCTCCGTATCGACATAGTTCTGGATGAAACATGTTTCCCGCATGTCGCAGTGCACCGGAACTTCGAACACCGGTATGGGGGGCGGGGTATCTTCGGCCTTGTCTGCGCCATAGGCCGATTTGCCGGCGAGGGCGGCCAGCAGGGCGCCGGCAACGACGGCACGCCGCATGGCAGAGCTACGAAGCTTTCGCCTGTTTTCCGTCAAGGTGCACAATCTTGATCGATTTGCGGACCACGCCCAGGGTCAAGCGGCCATGTTTCAAGGCCAGGGCGTCGCGGCCAAAGATTTCTCGCCGCCAGCCGGATAGCGCCGGCACCGGCGCGTCGTCATCGGCGGCGATCTGTTCCAGATCGGCGGTGGTGGCGACCAGTTTCTGCGCCACCTCGTGTTCTTCGCATTTCAATTTCAGCAAAACCTTGAGCAGGTCGATCACCGGGCCCATGCCGGCCGGCCGCTCGGCACGCGGGGAGGGAGACGGGCATTGGTCGTCGGGGACCGCCATGCCCTCGGCGACGGCCGCTAGAATCGCCTTGCCCAGGCGGCCGCGGGCCACGTCTCGCTGGAGGCCGCGGGTATGCGCCAAGTCTTCTTCCGTCGGCGGGCGGTGGGCGGCGATATCGAACAGTTGCTCATCGCGCATCACCCGGTTGCGCGGCACGTCGCGGCGCTGCGCCTCGGTTTCACGCCAGGCCGCCAGGGCCCGCACTACCGCCAGATAGCGCCGGTCGGTAGATCGGGTTTTCAGGCGCTGCCACGCCAGATCCGGATCCAGGCGGTAAGTCTCAGGGTTGGTCAAGACCGCCATTTCCTCGTCGAGCCAGGCCGTGCGCCCGGATTTTTCCAGTTGCTGGCGGAGCTTTTCATAAATCGGCCGCAGGTGCACCACATCCGAGATGGCATATTCCACCTGGCGCTTCTTCAGGGGCCGGCGCGCCCAATCGGCGAAGCGGCTGGATTTGTCGATTTTGGCTCCGGTCAGCTTGCGCGCCAGGGTGTCATAGCCGACCGATTCGCCAAAGCCGCAGACCATGGCGGCCACCTGGGTATCGAAGATCGGCTCCGGCAGGTCGCCCGCCAGCAGGTAGAAGATCTCCAAATCCTGACGCGCCGAGTGAAAGACTTTCATCACCCGCCGGTTGCGCAGAAGCTCGAACAACGGTGCGAGGTCGATGCCCTTGGCGAGGGCATCGATGGCCACCGCCTCGTCGGGACCGCCCACCTGGGCCACGCACAGCTTGGGCCAGAAGGTGGTATCGCGCATGAACTCGGTATCGACAGTGATGAATTCGGCTTTCGCCTGTCGGTTGCAAAACTCGATGAGAGTGGCGTTGTCGGAAATGAGGTTCATGGTTTGGGGTATACACGCAATCGCCGGGCCGCGAAAGGAATGCGTAACCGGCTTCGCGCTTTTGGAAAAAATACTGCATTCACAGTTAGTTGATCCGGATATCCGCGGCCCCGGGGAGCTACGGCGGGATCGCCCCTCTAGGGACCGCGCGCCTCCACCAGGGCGGCGGCCAGCTCGGCGAATCCGGCGCCGGCCGGGGCGGCCGTGATATAGGTGGGCAGATCGCTCATGCCCGCGGCGAAGGTCCGCAGGTTGGCCACGCCGACCGCGTTGGGGAAGGCGGCGAACATGGGCGCATCGTTGGGCGAATCCCCGGCGAAGACGTAGCTCCCACTATCGGCATCCAAGTCGATACGGAACTCCTCGGCGAGCATCAGGCGCGTGGTACTCAACTTGTCGTACACCCCGTACCAGCCATTGACGTGGATCGAGCTGACCTTGGCGGTGGCCCCGGCGGCCTCAAATAGGGCGACGATGCGGGCGACAGCGTCGGCGGGCAGGGGGCTGACATCCTCGCAATAATCGATGGCCAGGTCCGCTTCCCGGTACGGTTGGTCGGAGGCCAGGGCCGTGCCCGGCACCGCCGCCAGGATCTCACGCGCAAGGGAGTCCAAGCGGCGGCGGTTCTCGGCCCGCTCCGCATCCCCGGCGACGAAGCGCCGGTGCAGGCGCCGCCGCGCCCGGTCATAGCGGAAGTAGAAGGCGCCGTTCTCGCCGACCACCGCGTCCACCGGCCACATGCGGGCGATGTGGTCGCACCAGCCAGCCGGACGGCCGGTGATCGGCGCGATCAGCAGGCCGGCCTGGTGCAATCGTTCCAGGGCCGCGTATGCCTCGGCGGTCAGCTGCCCGTCGGTGGTCAGGGTATCGTCGATATCCAGGAAGACGCCGCGCACCGCCGCCCGGACGGACCTGGGAAAGCGGCTGAGCGGCTGCATGCGGGCGGGTTGGGCGGGGGCTGCCATGGCGGCGCACAATGCGCGATCATGGCCCCGCCGTCGAGCCTGAAAACCGCGGCCAGGCCGGGGATATCACCGCCGGAACCTTGACAAATCCGGCGGTTCCGTGCCTCTTGCCCGGCGATCCCGCGATCCCCGGGATCGCCGCCCGAGGACCCCATTCCATGCACCCCTATCGCACCCATACCTGCGGCGAACCGCGCCGATCCCACGCCGGGTCGCGGGTCCGGCTGTCCGGCTGGGTGCATCGCAAGCGCGACCACGGACAGCTTCTGTTCGTCGACCTACGCGACAACTATGGCATCACCCAGTGCGTCATCGACATCTCCAGCCCACTGTTCGCGGCGTTGGAGTCGGTGCGGGTGGAAAGCGTCGTCACGGTCACCGGCACCGTGGTGCCGCGCGACCCGGAAACCGTCAATGCGACCCTGGCGACCGGCGAGGTGGAACTGCGCGTCGAGGAGCTGGAGGTGCGTTCCCGCGCCGCCGTCCTGCCCCTGCAGGTCGCCTCCGACGAGGAGGCGGGCGAGGAGATCCGCCTGCGCTACCGTTACCTGGATTTGCGCCGCGAGAAGATGCACCGCAACATCCTGCTGCGCAGCCAAGTGATCGCCTCGATCCGCCGGCGCATGATCGAGCAGGGCTTCACCGAATTCCAGACGCCGATCCTGACCGCCAGCAGCCCGGAAGGGGCACGCGACTATCTGGTGCCCAGCCGCATTCATCCGGGCAAGTTCTATGCCCTGCCGCAAGCGCCGCAGATGTTCAAGCAGTTGCTCATGGTCGCCGGCTTCGACAGGTACTTCCAGATCGCCCCCTGCTTCCGCGACGAGGACAGCCGCGCCGACCGCTCGCCGGGCGAGTTTTATCAGCTCGATTTCGAGATGAGCTTTGTCACGCAAGACGATGTTTTCGCAGCAATAGAGCCGGTCATTGCCGGCGTGTTCGAGGAGTTCGCCGAGGGCCGCGCCGTGACCAAAGCACCATTCCCGCGTATTGCCTTCGATGAGTCCATGCTGCGCTACGGCTCGGACAAGCCGGATCTGCGCAATCCCATCGAGATCCACGATGTAACCGAGGCATTTCGCGGCTCCGGCTTTGGCATCTTCGCCCGCGCCATCGAGGGTGGCGCCGTGGTGCGAGCCATTCCGGCACCGGGCGCCGGAACGCGCCCGCGCAGCTTCTTCGACAAGATGAACGACTGGGCGCGCGGCACGGGCGCGGCGGGCCTTGGCTATGTCATTTTCGCCGAGGGCGAGGCCAAAGGGCCGATCGCCAAGAATCTGGATGTGGAGCGCCTGACCCGGATCAAGGCCGCTGCCGGCCTGGGCGACGGCGATGCGGTGTTCTTCGCCTGTGACCAGGCGCCCGCTGCGGCGCGTCTGGCCGGGGCGGCGCGCACCCGCCTGGGCGAGGAGTTGGGCCTCATCGGTGGCGGCGACTTCCGCTTCTGCTGGATCGTCGACTACCCCATGTACGAGCGCGACGGGGAGACCGGCAAGATCGAGTTCAGCCACAACCCATTCTCCATGCCGCAAGGCGGACTGGAAGCTTTGGAATCTCAAGACCCGCTGACCATCAAGGCGTTCCAGTACGACATCGTGTGCAACGGCGTGGAGCTATCGTCCGGGGCGATCCGGAACCATCTGCCCGAGATCATGTACAAGGCCTTCGCCATCGCCGGTTATCCACAAGACGAGGTGGAGGCGCGATTCTCCGGCCTGCTCACGGCATTGAAATTCGGCGCCCCGCCGCACGGCGGCTCGGCGCCCGGCATCGATCGCATCGTCATGCTGCTGGCGAACGAGCCGAACATCCGGGAGATCGTCACCTTCCCGATGAATCAGAAGGCGGAAGACCTGATGATGCTGGCCCCGGCTGAAGTCCCGGCGGAGCGTTTGAAGGAGCTGTACCTGCGGCTCGAATTGCCGCCCGAGTAGAGCCTCGCCGCTAAATTGCTATTCCGCGTCCCTTGACCTAGACTTTTCCTCTTGGGGCGTCGCCGCAACCTAGGGACTCCGCGCCATGAAAACACCGACCGCCGACGGATACTTCATGCCGGCCGAATGGGCGCCGCATAAGCGGTGCTGGATGGAATGGCCGTGCCGCACCGAGTTGTGGGGCGAGGGCCTGGACGATGCGCGGGCCGCGTACACCGAGGTGGCCAAGGCCATCGCCGAATTCGAGCCGGTGACCATGATCGCCATCGGCACCGAGCTGGCCGAGGTATCGCTGCGTTGCGGTCCGGGTGTGGCGTGCCTGCCTCTCGCCCATGACGATTCATGGATGCGCGACAACGGCCCGACGTTCCTGGTCGATGGCCAGGGCGGCCTGGCCGGCGTCGATTGGCGGTTCAACGCCTGGGGCAACAAATACCAGAATTTCGAGAACGATGCCGCCGTGGCCGGGGCGGTGCTCAAGCATCTGGATGTGCGGGCCTACGCGCCGCCGATGGTGCTCGAAGGCGGCTCGATCCATGTGGATGGTGAAGGCACCCTGCTGACCACCGAGCAATGCCTGCTGAATGCCAACCGCAATC
>DASWJP010000204.1:0-19199 GCA_036397065.1 Kiloniellales bacterium
CGCGCCGTGTCCATGCCCGGCGAATTCGAACTGATCGCCCGTTACTTCGCGCCATTGGCCGCGGCGGCGCCGGGCGCCTTCGGGCTGGGCAATGACGCGGCGATCTTGGACCCGGAGCCGGGGAACAGCATGGTGGTCACCACCGATGCCATGGTCGAAGGGGTGCATTTCCTCGCCGATGATACGGCCGATCTTGTGGCCCGCAAGCTGCTGCGGGTGAATCTCTCGGACTTGGCCGCCATGGGCGCCCGGCCGGCCGGGTATGTGCTGACTCTGGCCCTGCCGCCGCATCTGGACGAGCCCTGGATCGCCGCGTTTGCCGAAGGTTTGCGGGCCGACCAGGATGCCTTCGGCATTGTCCTCCTCGGCGGCGATACGGTCCGCACGCCCGGCGCTCTGACCATGACCCTGACCGCCCTGGGCCAGATGCCCATGGGGACGGCTTTGACCCGGACCGGCGCGCAGGCGGGGGATCTGGTCTATGTCTCCGGCACCATTGGCGATGGCGCCCTTGGCCTGATGGCCTTGCGCGGCGAATTGAGCGGGATCGGGGAGGCGGACCGGGTGGCCCTGGTGGAACGTTACCACTTGCCCCGGCCGCGTCTGGCCCTGGGCCAGGCCCTGGCGGCTCGGCGGCTGGCCACGGCGGCCCTGGACGTCTCCGACGGCCTGGTCGCCGATCTGGGCCACATCGCCACCGGGTCCGGCCTGGCGGCCCGGATAGAGGCCGTGGCGGTACCGCTCTCGGCGGCGGCCAGATCGGCCCTGGACCGGAACCAGGGCCTGCGGGAGGCCATCCTGACCGGCGGCGACGACTATGAGCTGCTGTTCACCGCTCCGCCGGCCCAGGCGCCGGTGATCGCGGCGCTGGCTGGCTCCCTGGACCTGCCGCTGACCCGGATCGGTGTCCTGGCCGCTGGCGCCGGGGTTCTGGCGGTTGATGAGACGGGGGCCGCAATCCACCTGACCAAGGCCGGTTGGACCCACATCTAGCGTCCACAAAGCCTTGCCGCCAAAGGCTTAATCGCTTGTTCACCATAACCGGGCTATGACCTTGGGGCGGATAACCCCATGCAGAGCACCCCCCACCGGCCATGAAGCGTTTGGTCATTCTCCTTGTCATCGTTCTGCTGTTCGCCGGCGGTGCCGGCGCGGCGTGGTGGTTCCTGTTGCGCGAAGCCCCGGTCGACGCGACGGTCGAAGCCGACCCGGAAGCGGCGCTCGAGAGCGAGGACAAGGACAAGGCCCGCCTGCGCTTTATCGAGTTCGAGCCGTTGGTCCTGCCGATCATTCGCGAAGGGCAGGTGACCTTGCATCTGACGGTGGGACTGGCGGTCGAGCTGGTGGAACCGATGCCCGCCATCGAGATCGTCAAGATGCAGCGGCCGTTGCGGGATGCCCTCTTGAGCGCCCTGCATGCGATCTATGCCTTGCGCTACATTCAGGAACAGGGTTTCGAACATCCCCTGGTCCGGCAGCATATGATGCAGGCCAGCGAAGATGTTCTCGGCCCGGGCAGCGTCAAGGGCATCCTGTTGCGTCACATTCGAATCCAGCCGCCGGTTACCGGCTGACGCCGATCAACGTTCATCCGGTGCATCCAGTCGGCCGCGGCGTGTTCCAGCGGTTGCCTTCCCCAGACTGATCTGGCATTTTCCGCCCGGCTTTTCGCGCCCGCGAAGGCCCAGAGATCGAGGGTTGGGGGAATTGGGATCCTGCGCCTGGTCATTGTGCCATGGTGGGATCGCCACTCGTCACCGAAACAGGGGAAGTCTGAATGTCGACGCAGTTGTTGTTTGTCCTGGTCTGCGCCGGGGTGGCGCTTGGGTATGGGGTTTGGGCGTCGCGCTCGGTGATCTCGGCCAGCGCCGGTTCGGAGCGCATGCGCACCATCGCCGCGGCCATCCAGGAAGGCGCCAGCGCCTACCTCAATCGCCAATACCGGACCATCGCCATGGTCGGGTTGGTGATCTTCGTGATCATCTCCCTGGTGCTGACCATTGAGGTCGGTATCGGCTTCCTGATCGGCGCCGTTCTGTCCGGTGCGACCGGCTATATCGGCATGAATGTCTCGGTCCGTGCCAATGTGCGCACGGCCGAAGCGGCACGAAAGGGCTTGGCCGCGGGGCTGGCGTTGGCGTTCCGCGCCGGCGCCGTGACCGGCATGCTGGTGGCCGGCCTGGCGCTTCTAGCCGTGGCCGGCTACTACGCCATTCTGCTGAATATGGGCGCCAGCGGCCGCGAATTGACCGATCCGCTGGTCGGCTTGGGCTTCGGCGCCTCGCTGATCTCCATCTTCGCCCGACTGGGCGGCGGCATCTTCACCAAGGGCGCCGACGTGGGCGCCGATCTGGTCGGCAAGGTCGAAGCCGGCATTCCCGAGGACGATCCCCGCAACCCGGCGGTCATCGCCGACAACGTCGGCGACAACGTGGGCGATTGCGCCGGCATGGCCGCCGACCTGTTCGAAACCTATGCGGTGACGGTGGTCGCCACCATGTTGCTCGCCTCGATCTTTTTCGCCGGAAACGTCATTGCCGAACAGGCAATGCTGTATCCCCTGGTGATCGGCGGCGCGTGCATCCTGACCTCGGTGATCGGCACCTTCTTCGTGCGCCTGGGCGCCAACGGCAGCATCATGGGCGCGCTTTACAAGGGCTTCATCGCCACCGCCGTGCTGTCGGCCATCCTGCTGTGGCCGGTGACCGAGTGGGTCCTGGGCACGGAGACGGTCATGACCGTCGGGGAGCGCAGCTTCACCGGCCGCTCCCTGTACTACTGCGGCCTGATCGGCTTGGTGGTGACCGGCGCCCTGATCTGGGTGACCGAGTATTACACCAGCACCGAATACCGTCCGGTGCGCAGCATCGCCCTGGCGTCGACCACCGGGCACGGCACCAACGTCATTCAGGGTTTGGCTATCTCCCTGGAGGCGACGGCCATTCCGGCGTTGATCATCGTCGCCGGCATCATCGCCACGAACCTGCTGGCGGGCCTGTTCGGCATCGCCATCGCCGTGACTACCATGCTGGCCTTGGCCGGGATGGTGGTGGCGCTCGATGCGTATGGGCCGGTGACCGACAACGCCGGCGGCATCGCCGAGATGGCGGACATGGAGCCGGAGGTGCGCAAGACCACCGATGCCCTGGATGCGGTGGGCAACACCACCAAGGCGGTGACCAAGGGCTATGCCATCGGCTCCGCCGGTTTGGGCGCCCTGGTTCTGTTCGCGGCCTATACCTCGGATCTGGATCACTTTGTCCAGCAAGGCATGATTGCCACGGGCGAGAGCATCAACTTCGCCCTGTCCAACCCGTATGTGGTGGTCGGTCTGTTGATCGGCGGACTGCTGCCCTATCTCTTCGGCGCCATGGGCATGACCGCGGTCGGCCGCGCCGCCGGTTCGGTGGTGATCGAGGTGCGCCGCCAGTTCAAGGAGATCCCGGGCATCATGGAGGGCACCGGCAAGCCGGAGTATGGCCGCTGCGTCGATCTGCTGACCAAGGCGGCGATCAAGGAGATGATCATTCCGTCGATGCTGCCCGTGCTCTCGCCGATCATGCTCTATTGGGTGATCCTGTGGATCGCCGGACAGGCGGCTGCCTTGGCGGCGTTGGGGGCAATGCTGTTGGGTGTCATCGTCAATGGCCTGTTCGTGGCCGTTTCGATGACAGCCGGCGGCGGCGCCTGGGACAACGCCAAGAAGTACATCGAGGACGGCCACTATGGCGGCAAGGGCTCGGAAGCCCACAAGGCCGCGGTGACCGGCGATACGGTCGGCGATCCCTACAAGGATACGGCCGGCCCGGCGGTCAACCCGATGATCAAGATCACCAACATCGTGGCGTTGCTGATCCTGGCCACCTTGGCAGCCTGACGACGAAACGTTGGATCACATTTTAGCGTCCCGGAGGGCCCGGCCCTTCGGGACGTTTCCTTTTGAGCTGGGACTTACTTCGTGCCGGCGGAGGGGAAGCGGCCGACGTTGCCGAGGATTTGCTGCAGGACGGTCAACTCGCGCCCCTCGGTCGGGGTAATACGGTCGACGGTGTTGATCTCTTGGGCGTCGTCCAGGGTGTAAATCTTGGATTCGGCGACCTTGCCGGTAGGGTCGAAGGTGACCTCGATGATCTTCCGCTCCAGAACCTCCGGCGCGAAAAAGGCGAACTGGGTCGATTTCTGGCCGATGTAGTACCACTTGCTGTCTTGGAACGAGGAGATCGTCGAGGGCGAGCCGAGCAAACTGGCCACATCCTCCCGGGTATCGACGCCGGGGCTGATCTTCGAGACGATCTCCGGATCGGGCAGGTTGCCGCGCACATTGATGCTTTGCGCGCAGGCGGCCAGGGCCAACGGCAGAATAGCGGCCAAAACCAACCGCTTGGCTCGGCCCGTTATGGCCGGCTGCCGTGAAGTCCCCAGCGCAGGCATTGACGATCCTATCCCTTGCGTTCGTCTCAACCCATTGAATAGACCGGCCCGGGGCGGTATTTCAAGCCTCATCATCCGGCCGGGACGGGGTGACTGGGCAATAGCGGAGCGTATGAACGGCCATGGCTATGGGAATCGGCAAGCGTCTTCAGAGTCTGTTCAGTGACGACCCGATGGCGGCACCGGCGCGATCGGTCTACCAGAGCATCGTCGATCAGGCGCGGCAGCCGGCGTTCTATGCCGAGCACGGGGTGCCGGATAGTCTCGACGGCCGCTTCGAACTGTTGACGTTGCACACCTTCCTCGTGTTGCGCCGGCTGCGGCGGGGCGGGGAACAGGCCACGGGCCTGTCGCAGGCTCTGGTGGATGGGCTGATCCTGGACATGGACCACTGCCTGCGGGAGATGGGGGCGGGCGATCTGGGCGTGGGCAAGCGGGTGAAGACCATGGCCAGGGGTTTTTACGGCCGCATTGCCGCCTACGAGGCCGGTTTGGACGGCGGTGACGATATGTTGGGCGCTGCTCTGGAACGCAATCTCTACGGCACCACCCACGCGGCCCCGGCCGTGGCGGCCGTCATGGCCGCCTACATGCGGCGGGAAGCGGCGGCGTTGGACGATCAAACCTTGCCGGACCTGGTGGCGGGCCGGGTGGTGTTCGGGCCGCCGCCGGGACCACATGGGGGAGACGGCACATGAGCATGAGCCACGATGAGGTGCCCGAGTTCTGCCGCCCGATGGCGGTGGATCACTTGGGCGAGGCCGCCGTACTGAAGGAAATCACCGCCACCGCGGAGGAGCGGGCGGCGCTGGCCTGCCGGTTCGACCTGCTGGCCCTGGATCGGCTGGACGCCAATCTGAGTATCGAGCGCCTGCCGGGCAAAGGGGTCATCCGGGTCGGCGGCCGCTTCGAGGCGGATGTGACCCAAGCCTGCGTGGTCAGCCTGGAGCCTGTCCCGACCCATATCAGCCAGGACTTCACCCAGCTGTATGCCCTGGCGCCGGAAACCCCCGTGGCGCGGGAACATGTGATCGACGCCGAGGCGGATGATCTGCCGGAAGCGCTTGGTCCCGGCGGCCTGGACCTAGGCGAGGCGGTGGTTCAGCAGTTCGCCCTGGCCCTGGACCCCTATCCGCGGGCGCCCGAGGCCCGGCCGCCGTGGGCACCGGACCGGGGGGCCCCGCCGCCAGCCGATGCCGGCGGGCCTTTCGCCATCCTCAAAGCCTTGAAGACACGGGACTAGGCGCCCCAGGCGCCGTCGGGGGCCTGTTGCCGGGCTTGCCGCAAGGGTAGAATTTGGCTAAGAAACCGAACTTAATAGACACTGGTTTGCATGAGAAAGTTATCAGATGGCCGTTCCAAAGAAAAAGAAGTCCAAATCCCGCCGCGACATGCGCCGGGCGCATGACGCCTTGGGCCCCAACCCGCACCACGAATGTCCCAATTGTGGCGAGATCAAGCGGCCGCACCATCTGTGCAAAGCTTGCGGTCACTACGATGGCCGCGAGGTCGTCGAGATCGCAGGGGCCTGACGCGCCATTTTGGCGCCGCCGGGCGATCCTGAAATGTCACATGACAGGACGCGGCATTAGGTGAGCGGTCGCCTGACCATAGCCCTGGACGCCATGGGCGGTGATTCGGCGCCGCGCATGGTGGTCAGCGGTGCCAACATCGCCCGCCGCCGGCACCCGCAAGTCCACTACCTGATGTTCGGCCGCGAGGCCGATGTGGCGCCCTTGCTGAGCAAGATGCCACGGCTGAAAGCGGTGACTACCTTGGTCCATACCGACGAGGTGGTGGGGGCCGATGACAAGCCGTCGGTGGCGCTGCGCTCGGGGCGCGGCTCCAGCATGCGGCTGGCCATCGATGCGGTCCGCGACGGTGCCGCCGCGGGCGTGGTCTCGGCCGGCAATACGGGGGCCTTGATGGCCATGTCGAAGTTCGTGCTCAAGACCTTGCCCGGGGTTAGCCGGCCGGCCATGGCAGCGTTCTTTCCCACCTTGCGTGGCGAGTCCCTGATGCTCGATCTGGGCGCCAATCTGGTGTGCGACGCGCGCAACCTGGTGGAGTTCGCGGTCATGGGCAATGCCTTTGCGCGCACGGTGCTGGGTGTCGAGCGGCCGACCTATGGCATTCTCAACGTTGGCTCCGAGGAGTTGAAGGGCCATGAATCCCTGCAGGAAGCGAGCGCGATCCTGCGCGAGGCCAATCTGCCCGGAGACTTCGCCGGATTCGTCGAGGGCGACGATATCGCCAAGGGCACGGTGGATGTGATCGTCACCGATGGGTTTACCGGTAACGTCGCCCTGAAGGCGGCGGAAGGCACGGCCAAGCTGGTCAGCGAATACATGCGGCGCACGTTCCGAAGCTCCCTAGTGGCCAGCCTGGGCTATCTGCTGGCGCGTCCGTCCCTGCGCAAATTGCGCGAGCGCCTGGATCCGCGGCGGTACAACGGTGCCGTGTTCCTGGGCCTGAACGGCGTGGCGGTGAAAAGCCATGGCGGCTCCGACTCCCTGGCCTTTGCCAATGCCATCGGGGTCGCCATCGACATGGCGCGCCATGGCATCATCGAAAAGACCCGGGCCGACTTCGCCGCACTGACTCATAAGGCAGCGGGACCATCGGAAGCGGCGGCCGGATAATGATCCGCCGTTCCCAAGTCGTGAGCTGTGGTGCCTATTTGCCTGCCCGCGTCCTGACCAATGACGAGCTGGCCAAGACCGTCGACACGTCGGACGAGTGGATCGTCAAACGCACCGGCATCCGCGAGCGCCGGGTGGCGGCCGAGGGGGAGTTCACCTCGGATCTGGCGGTCGAGGCGGCGCGGGCGGCCTTGAGCAAGGCCGGCATGGCCGTCGACGACATCGACATCATTGTCTGCGCCACATCGACCCCGGATGAGACCTTCCCGGCCACCGCGACCCGGGTGCAAGCCAAGCTTGGCATGACCGGCGGCGCCGCCTTCGACGTGCAGGCGGTCTGTTCCGGGTTCATCTACGGCCTGGCGGTGGCCGACAACTTCATCCGCGTCGGGCAGGCCCGCACGGCCCTGGTTATCGGCGCCGAGACGTTCTCGCGCATCCTCGACTGGCATGACCGGTCCACCTGCGTGCTCTTTGGCGATGGCGCCGGGGCCGTGGTTCTGCAGGGCGCCGAGGGGAACGGCGGTCCTAAGCAGCGGGGCATTCTATCCACCCATATCTATTCCGACGGCCGGCATCACGATGCCCTGTACGTGGACGGCGGGCCGTCCACCACCGGCACGGTCGGCCATTTGCGCATGGACGGGCGCGAGGTGTTTCGCCACGCGGTGGTGCGCATGGCCGAGGCCATCGATACCGCCTTGCAGGCCAACGGCTTGACCCCTGGAGACATCGACTGGCTGGTGCCGCACCAGGCCAACCGGCGCATCATCGACGCCATGGCCAAGCGCCTGAATCTGCCGGATGACCGGGTGGTGGTCACCGTGGACCGGCACGCCAATACCTCGGCGGCCTCGATCCCCTTGGCGCTCTGCCAGGCGGTTGAGGACGAGCGCATTCGCTCCGGCGATCTGATCTTGATGGAGGCCATGGGCGGCGGCTTCACCTGGGGGTCGGCGCTGTTGCGCTGGTAGATGAAGGCGATGGCCCGGGGGGCCGATGTCCGGGGGCGAATATCCGGGGGCAAACGCCTGGGGGCGAAGCAAAATTCTCTTCCTCTGCTAGGTGTTGACTGTTTGACCCTTCGCACCGGTTGAGGTAAAATTTCGTAATAATAAGAATTGTAACAGGGGGACTGCATGGCCGATCGGACAATGACTCGGGCTGACCTGAGCGAGGCCGTCTATCAAGAAGTCGGCCTTTCGCGAAATGAGTCGGCCGATCTGGTTGAATCGGTGTTAGGCGAAATTTCCGGTGCGCTGGTTCGTGGCGAGATGGTGAAGGTCTCGTCTTTCGGCAGCTTTTGCGTGCGTAAAAAGGGGCGCCGTGTCGGGCGCAATCCGAAAACTGGTGAAGAGGTTCCGATTCTCCCGCGTCGGGTTCTTGTCTTTCGGGCCTCGCACGTACTAAAGAATCGGATCGATAAATCACTCAGCCGGTCCCGTGGTTGAATGCGTGACGGCGCGGGCCGCTGCCATGGAGCACTAGCCGCACAATGACCACGAATCATTCGGAACCAACGAATCATTCGGGTGCAGGGAGTCGTTCGGGATTGAAGTCGGCGGCCGCCTTTCGCACCATCAGCGAAGTGGCCCAGGAGCTGGAGGTGCCGCAGCATGTCCTCCGTTTCTGGGAGTCGAAGTTCACACCGGTCCGGCCGCTGAAACGGGGCGGCGGGCGCCGCTACTACCGGCCGGAGGATGTCGACCTGCTTCGGCGCATCCGGACCCTGTTGTATTCGGACGGCTATACGATCAAGGGGGTTCAGAAGCTGCTGCGCGAAGGGCAGGGCAAGCTCAATGCCGCCGTGGCCGGGCCACCGATCGCCATGGAACGCAGGGACCTGCGCGTCATCGTTGAGGAATTGAGCGAACTTCGCGATATCCTGCGCAAGGCCGTCCGCTAGCACCGGGCCGGTCCGGCGCCAAGTTCATTGCCTGGCCCGCCGCCCTAGCGGTATAACCGGCGCGGCGGGCGAAGAGCACCCGCCCACCGGGCATCATGGCCCGGTTCGACCCATAACGGAGCGTGGCGCAGTCTGGTAGCGCACTTGGCTGGGGGCCAAGGGGTCGCAGGTTCAAATCCTGCCGCTCCGACCATCCTTTTCAATAAGTTAGCGCGGCACACTCCAATATTGCGAGTGCTCATGTGTGTTGAGCGCGCCAGACCACATGGTCTCGCCGCAGAGATATGGCCTCATTCGATGGGCGGAAGGCTTCTGCCCTGTGCGGTCAGGCGGCGCCAGCCTGTGGTTCCACCGTATCGGACGCATCTTGCCGGGCAAGAGCGCGCTCCGGTGGGAAGCAAACGGAAACCTTGGTTCCGACGCTGGGCTCGCTTTCGATCCTAAGGGTGGCGCCGTGTAGAACTGCATACGCCGAAACCAAGCATAACCCCAGGCCAGTCCCTTCGTGCATGCGCGCCAATGTGCCATCCACCTGGTAGAACGGTTTGGTCAAGTACGGGATCACCGAAGGCTCGATTCCGATGCCGCTGTCTTCGATCTCGATCGTCGGAGAGCCGTTCTCGGCGACAAAAACCCGAAGCATAATTCGGTCACCCGGCTCGGAGTATTTGACAGCGTTACTTAGCAGGTTAATCAGAATCTGCTTAATCAGTCGCGGATCGGCAGACAGATCAGGCAATTCCGGTGCTATCTCAGTCTCGAACGTCCGCTTTGCGCTGTCCGGCCAGCCGGCCATCCGTCGCCGGCTGTCCTCCACCATCGCTTTCAGGTCGACGGTATCCTCATTGAGCTGGATCTGGCCAAGGTCGATCTTGGAGACTTCCAGGATGTCGTTGATGATCTCAAGCAGGTGCTGCCCGGAATTATTGATATCCTGGATGTAAGATAGATACTGGGGCGGTGTGACCGGGCCAAAGACTTCGCTCTTGATCATGTCGGAAAAGCCGATGATGGCGTTGAGCGGCGTACGCAGCTCGTGGCTCATGTTGGCGAGGAATTCCGATTTCGTGCGACTCGCTGCCAGCGCCTGCTCCGCGGCGGCCCGCTCGGCGTCGCGGACCCGCTTGCGTTCAGTGATGTTGCGGAACGTAAACGTATAGTTCTGCCGCTCGACGGTACGCCGCCGCCTGGGGTCGCGGCTGTGGCGGCTCAAAAACCGACTGATCACAAGCTCGATAGCAATCTGAGTGCCATCAGGCTGATCGATCATGCACTCGTGCGGCCCAGAATGATCGGCGGTAGCCTCATGGCCAGCCGTAGTCGGCACCGTCGCCATCTGATGCATGAATCCCGCTGCTACAGGAAGCACCTCCTGGAGGGGGCGACCGATAACCTCCTGGATTCCGCAGCCCAGTATCTCCACGGCCGTCCTGTTGAATATCTCGATATTTCCTTGGAAGTCCGTGATAACGATGCCGTCAAAACTATCCTGGACAACACGATTCATGAGGGCTCGGCGATAAGCCATCGCCATGCGTTGCCGGAAGAGCAGCAAATCTTGCACGGTCACGGTGCGGAAGACACTTTGCGCGAATCCCAGGGCGAAAATGACCAACCAAGGTGTTGTGTTCAAACTGAACGGCACGCTGACCTGCACGGCAAGCGCAGCAGCTTCCATGCCCAAAGCACCCACGCCAGTAACCAGCGCCGCGCGCTGCCAGGTGATGCTGACAACGTACGGTCCCAGAAGTAGGGCCAGGATGACACCGATCAGCAGCGTGACCGGCGCCCCATTTGTGCGAATAGCTCGATTTTGAACCAGGCTTTCGTATGCAAGGACCTGCAAGATCGGGCCCGGCAGGCTGCGGTAAATCGGCACGGAAAGGTGGTCGCCAAGTTCAGTCGCGCTGGCGCCTATGATGACCCGCTTTCCAGCCAGGCGGTCCAGCGCCGCAGTCCCGCGAAGCACGTCCACGTATGACAGCCGCGGAATGGTCAAGGGGTCGATACTGTAGTCAATCAGGAAAGTGTCGATATCAAGATATGCCGGACCGGCCAGCAGGGTGAACATGGATGGGTGGATCATGCCCTCGATGGTGATGCTGTTCAGGGCCCGGCGGACCAAACCGTCCGATTCGACGGCCATGTTGACGCCGCCGATTTGCGCATACTCTCGCAACGCCTTCAGCGGTGTTGTATCAAGGAGTTCGTTGTTTCTCGTTCCCGGCGCGGCCCGTTGCCGAAAAACCGGCAGGATGACCTGACCGTCGTGCTTTTCCAACACGCGCGCGAAGGCGCTATCAGCATCTGGAGTGGAGGAGGCGCTGAGATCGACGTCGAGAGCAACTTCGAGGACGCCGGCGGCGAAAAGCCGATCGATCAGGTTGGCGTGAAACTCTCGCGGCCAGGGCCACACGCTGAGTTCCCGAAGGCTTCGCGCGTCAATCTGAACGACGACGAGATCACCCGTGGCTTCCCGCTGGAACAGGCTGAAGCGGAAGTCCATCAACACCCGCTCCAGGGGAGCCAGTAAACCGGCCAGATACAAGCCGCCCGCGACGAGGAATACAACCAAGTGTGGGAAGCGTTTCAACATCGCGGAAGCTAATCACGAAATTGCTTACTGACTATTACCTGTACCGTTATTGCCCTGGGAGCCGGGCGAGGCAACGATCTGCGCTACCAAGGATGCAGTCGCTGGCAGTATTCCCGTTTGTCCGGCAGCCACGGGCCCACTACCCGAAATTCCAGGAGCCACTCCCGAGATACCAGGGGCCGTGCCGGCGTTACCAGGCGTTGAAATCAGGCTTCCGCCACCTGTCGAGCCAGTGTTGCCAACGGTCGTTCCGGTCGCCGCGATGAGGCTGGATGCACCCTTTGGGCCAGAGTCTTGGCCGGCGGCCTTGCCAACCTGACCTGGGGCCTGTGCTGCTTGGATCAGGCCATTGGTCGTCGTGGCGATGTCGATGTCGAGAGTGCCGACCGCGTCTTCAATGACGAAAGTCGCCGGCGATGCAATGGCGGCCGCGGGCAAAACCTCTGTCGCGGGCACATTAGCGGCTGCTGGTTCAGCGGCGGATTTGCCAGGCGCGGCGTCATCCTGTTCTTGCGTCGCTTGGCTTTGCCGTGTCGGATTGTTGGTCGCGGCCCCTTTGACCGACAGGTCGGCACCAGGGGCTGAGGACACAAGGGCGGTCTGGCCGGGGCGGACAAAAGCCGACATGCCGGTCTTGTTGGCAACCTGAACCAAGCCCTCGACGACATGCACGGAAGCCCCCGCCGTATCGACGCTGACCGTGAAGGTGGTGCCCTTCACAACCGCGGCAAGATACGGGGTCTTCACCTCGAAGTGCTGCTGCTGCTGTTTTTCAACCTTGAGCAACAACGTGCCAAACTGTTGCAGGATGAGCGTGGCAAAGCCGCTGTCGTTCGTAGACGGCAAGCCCATGCGGCTGTTCGGCGCAATGACGATCGATTCGCCATTGCGAACCAGAATGGCAGTGCTGTCCGCAGCCGTCTCGATCATATCTCCGGGGCGCAGTTGGTCACCGTTCGTCAGGGAGACCGGAGCGGCGCCGGTCCGTACGATATTCACCCGGCCGGACATATCGGTAATGGTCCAGGCGGTAGCGGACCCTGCCCACGCGGCCGGAGCCGATAGCCACAGCGTGGCCATAACGACCAGGGTCGTTAACCACACCGCCGATTTGCGCAATCTGCTGGAATGTCTCATAAGATCATCTCCCGTTGTCTCGCGAATCCTGTCAAATTGCAGTTATACAAGGGGCGAGCACTGATAATAGATTTAATGAAATCTATCAAATGGTGATTAACAGTTTGTTAAATCTTCATTTTTACTCAATATATTTTTCTGACTATTTAACCTTAACGCTGGCTTAATTGTGCGATTTGATCCCGGTCTCGAAAAAGTATCTTTTCTAAGGGGTGATTTGCTAGCCCTCGACGAATCACACATACTCTCTCTCTCTGGTTGTTGATTCGGGGGGCGCGTTTGGGCATCGGCAAGCGCATCGCATGGGCGATAGCGACTGGATGCTTCCTTACAGCCGCCGGGCTGTATCTTTGCGTCGTAGATGTCTCGGCGGCATTTGCTCAAGCCCCCAACAACGATGCCGATCCTGGACAGATTAGGCGGCGAATCGAGGAAACTCGACCCAAGCCGGTCGAGCCACAGCCCCGGCCGGTACTTGTTCCTGAAGAGGCCGCCCCTGCGGCGGGCGCCATTGAAAGGCCCTCATTCGTTCTGAGCGCCGTCGTCTTCGAAGGAAATACCATCTTTGCGGCGGGCGATTTGGGTTTCTTGTATGAGGACTTTCTGGCCCGCGCTGTTACCCTGGCTGAAGTACAGGAGATCACGCAGCGGGTTACCAAGAAATACCAGGATGCTGGGTACATTCTTTCCCGGGCAATCGTCCCGCCGCAAGGTGTGCAGGGTGGTGTGCTCGTGGTTCGAGTCATCGAAGGTTATGTGGCGCGCGTCCGATTTGACGGTGCGCCTGGGCAGGAGGACATTCTTGCGCCCTATGCCGACAAGATCACCGCGGTTCGCCCGATAAACTTGGCCGCCCTTGAGCGCTATCTTCTTCTGATCAACGACCTCGCCGGTTTCTCTGTTCGCAATTCCGCCGTGCAACGGATGGAAGAGGAGGGGGCCCATGAGATCACCGTCACCATTGGATATGATGCGTTTGACGGGGTTGCCTATGTAGACAACCGGGGCACACCCTCGGTCGGTCGTCTTCAGAGTTGGCTCAGCGGCGCGGCCAACTCGATGTTTGGACTTGGCGAGCGTGTACAACTCGGCTTCTTTACCATCCCCAACCAACCGCGCGAGTTGCTGTATGGCGAGTTCAGCTATCAGCAGCCCGTAGGGTCCGAGGGCACGACGCTTACGGCCACCGCCTCGGCCAGCCTGGTCGATCCCGGCGCCAGTCTTGCCGCCTTGGACACGGAAGGTCAGAGCACCCGATTTTCCTTACGAGCCACTCATCCCATCTTGCGTGCGCGTGGTGGCAACCTTTCGGTTTCCGGCTCGATCGACATCTTGGATGTTGGGGAGGATCGCCTGGGGGTGACCAACTTCGATGACCATCTGCGCGTATTTCGCGTCGGGCTCGACTATCTGCGCGATGATTCATGGGACGGAACGACCACCGTGGCGGTGGAAGTCAGCCAAGGGATAGATATCCTTGGCGCCTCCAACGCCGGCGACACGGCGCTATCGCGGCCGGACGGGGACGGCGTCTTTACAAAGGTGACCGCCAAGCTCACGCGTACCCAGCAGATCGGACAAGAGTTCAGCATCTGGGCCGCCATCAAGGGACAAATTTCCGCCGATCCTCTGCTATCAGCCGAAGAGTTTTCCCTGGGCGGCAGCGAGTTTGGACGGGCCTACGATTTCAGCGAAATCACGGGCGAGGACGGCATCGCCGGTTCGGTTGAACTCCGTTACGGCAAGAGCTTGAACCAAGAGATTTTGAAAGCATTTCAAATTTACGGGTTCTACGATTTGGGCGCCGTGTGGAACGACGATACGCAAGGCGACAGCCGCGAGTCGCTGGCATCAGCCGGAGCTGGGCTGCGGCTGACCCTGCCACAGTCGATCTTTGCCACCGCAGAAGTCGCCAAGCCCCTGACCCGAACCGTCAGCACAACCGGCGATCAGGATTGGCGGGCATTCTTCTCTCTTTCCGCGAACTTCTGATCCCCATCTGTTGGGCCATCGCACCCCGCTTTCGCTGAATAATGGGCGTGGCGGGCGAAGAGCACCCGCATGTCGCGCCGGGCCCGTTTCGACTCAAAACGGTACGTGGCGCAGTCTGGTAGCGCACTCGGCTGGGGGCCAAGGGATCGCAGGTGCAATGCCTGCCGCTCCGACCATTTTAGATCGATGGATTAGGGTGAAACGTGCCGGTTCCGGTGGGCGCATCGTGGCCCAGGGCCGGCAGCGCCGATACAGCACCTTTCAGGCATGCTTATCGCGATCACTCAATCGCAGCAGCTTGGCAGTAAGCACCCGATAGCCGGCCCCGGACTTCGTGGAGCTGGTCTAAGCGGCTTCTTCCGAGTGTCCCTTGTCGCCAAGGGGAAGGTGGATGGCAAACGTTGTACCTTCGCCCGGCGTGGAATGAACCCTAATTTTCCCCCCGTGCTTTTTCGTGATGATGTTGTGCGAAATTGACAGGCCCTGGCCGGTGCCCTTGCCCGGCTCTTTGGTCGTGAAGAATGGTTCGAATATCTTGCTCATAATCTTCTCGGGCATGCCGACGCCGGTGTCCGAGACCTCGATCTCGATACAGTCACCACTTAGGCGCGTGCGTACCGTTATCCTGCCCCTTATGCCTTCCCCGACCGCCTCGATAGCATGGCTGGCGTTCACGATCAGGTTCAGGATGACTTGATTGATCTCACCAGGCAGACAGTGAACCGGGGGCAAGTCCTCGCCCAGTTCGGTTTCCAGATCGGCGACGTATTTCCACTGGTTTCGGGAAACAGCGATTGTGTTGCTGATAGCGTGATTGATGTCGATCGCACTCTTCTCTTTCGAGTCTGGGTGCGAAAATTCCTTGATTGCCTGCACAATCTCGCTGACGCGCGATATCCCATCCAAGGATTGATCGATCGCCGTGGGTATCTCATCATCCAGAAATTCGATATCGGCGGCTTCGATATGCGCACGCGCCTGCAACAGTACGACCTCAGGCGTCCTGTCGTCGCCAGCATCCTTGATGAGATTCGTGCAGCCGTTCAGAACTTTGCCAATATCCGAAAAAGCCTGTTGCAAGAAGCGGAGATTATCGCCGACGTACTGAATTGGTGTGTTTATCTCATGCGCAACACCACCGGCGAGCGTGCCCAAAGATTCCATCTTTTGCGCGTGAAGCAGCTCCCGTTCCCTATGTGCTTTCTCCTCCAACGCCACGCGCATCTTCTCAACGGCGTCGAATTTGTCTTTTTCTGCCTGCTCCTTGGCAACTTGCATTTGCCGCTCGCGTATCTTGAGCTCCGTATTCATGCGGCCATTCTCGATGGCGTTATCCCTGAAAACAATCAGAGCTTGCGCCATATCGCCAATTTCATCGGTGCGCTGGGTTGTCCTTTTCGGAACTTCGGTGTTTCCGGAAGCCAGCACTGACATATCGTGCGTGATAGCGTTCAAGGCGCGCACCAATGAGTGGGATACCGTCCATCCGAAGAGGCCCAAACCGACAACCGCGAGAACAAGGATGATGGTGAAATTGACCGTGTGATCCCTGATGGAGTCTAGCGCTAAAGAAATGGCACCACTGGTGTCCACCCGGCTGCTCGCGACAAGCTCAAGCAGCACCTGATTGACCGTCTGGTAGCTCTTGTTCGCGTTGACCATGTGTGTGCGCGCCAGATTGACATCGACAGTGGCCATCTCAATCGCGGAGACGGCCTGTCCGACGTACTCTTTCATGATGCGCATCAGGTTGTCGTAGGCTGTCAGGTCGGCGGCCGAGAGCTGTAGCAATTGTCTCGATTCCGCCATCTGAGAGACGAGATCTCTGAGTTCCAGCAATTTTGGCTTGGCGGTCGTATAGAGTTCTTCCTCATCGAGCTCGTCCTGCGCCGTAACCAGGATGTCGAACAACTGGGCATGGGTTTGGGAAAGGCGCGAGAAATATTCGGTGTATGCGGCGGTTCGTGGGGAATAGACGTTCTCGACGTCGGATAGGAAGTGATTCTGACTATGCAGGACGCTTACGAAAATCAGGGCCAGGATCGCCAAAACCCCGGTTGCGATCGCCGCGGCGAGGTACGCTTTCGTGCGTATCTTGAGGTGCAGGAGCGCAATCATTTTTCAAGCCCGGGATCGCGAGCCCACCGGGCCCGGCACTTCCACGAAATCGCAGTCCGGTTTGGCTATCGTGACGCGAGAATGGTTGCCCACTCGTCCATCTTGACCAGGGCAACGGGCTCAAAATGGCTATCTCCTTTTGGTCGGAATATGACGGCGGTTCCCTCCTCATTGGGCCAGATGCCGGTCGCTTCCTTTAGATTGGATGTGTGCGCGACGATCACGGTGTTGCGCCCCGCTGCCGGTTGCTCCGACAACATCCGCCGCAACGCGCTCGCGCGGCGTTCGGTGTCGGCGCTATCCGCGCCTATGCTAAAACTCAAATTTTCATCGTTGACCACTTGACCAAAGGCCAGTTGGCCGGTGTCCCTGGCACGGCAATACGGGCTCGTCACCACCTTGTTCACCCGGATTGCGAGGGATTTGAAGGCGAGGCCGATCGCCGCCGCCTGCTGCCGGCCTTCAGTCGAAAGATTGCGTTGGGTTGAGCAATTCGCAAAGTCGGCGCGGTCCTGATCCGTTTGACTGCGATCGGTTGCGGTGTGACGGAAATAGATGACGTAGCCACCGGTCCGAAGCGCGCTAACAAGAGAGTGCCCGGAAAGCTGGACCTCGAAGGGAGGCGAGCTAGTGGTTTCACCGGCCGCCGCCGCGTTTACGATTGAGGCTGCGGACAAAAGAGGCAGGATGTAGGAAAGAATCGACCGAATCATCGTTCTTACTCCAGTAATTGGTAGCGGCCGATTCGCATCCTGCCGTGCAATAGTTAATTCAAAATTTAAAGTAGTAGCGTGCTGATTTGATATTATTAATAAAAAACAGTAATTTATTTTCTGAGCGAATAGTAAAATATCACTGATTTGTATTATATAAAATTAATCCTGATTAATTCTATTATTGTCAAGACGATAGGGCATCTATCATGCTCTCAAGAGATCATAGCTGTTCACCGGCGGGCACCGTAGCCCGGCTCGAACCATAACGGATGTGGTCTGAAATCGCTTGTGGCCGGGGGGAAGAGGGGGCGCAACACCGGGGCAAATCCCAAATGTTCTTGTAAAATGATCATTCGATATAATAGAATGTTCGTATTAAATAAATCATATCATCATTCGAATGCGTGTCCCATGCTGGAACCCCTCGACCATGCCACTGACCACGCCTCAGACCGTGCTACCGCCGCGCGCCAACCGCAGGATGCCCGGCGGGAGCAGTTGATTGAGGCCACGATTCGGACCATCGCCGATCATGGCCTGTCCAACGTCACCTTGAACAAGGTGGCGAGCCTGGCCGGGCTGACCGCCGGCATGGTCAACTTCCACTTCGATTCCAAGCGGGAGCTGCTGCGCGCCACCCTGGAACGGGTGGCCAACGAGTTCACCACCGTTTGCCGCGCCGCGGTCGCCGGCGCCGGCAGCGATCCGGTGACGGCGTTGCGGGCTCTGGTCGAGGCCAGCTTGGGTGAAAAACTGGCTGCGCCGGAGAAGCTGGCGGTCTGGTACGCCTTCTGGGGCGAGAGCCAGGCACGCGACGACTACATGGATATCTGCGGTGCCTCGGACCAGGGGTTCTACGACATGGTGCACGGCCAGATCGCTGAGTTGGCGGCCAAGTCGCCTGCCGGCCTGGATACCCGCGCCGCGGCCCTGGGGCTGTGCGGCCTGCTCGATGCCCTGTGCCAGGAGGCCCTGGTCCGCCGTGAGGAGTTCAATCGCGGCGATGCCATAGAGACCTGCCGGCGCTACATGGCCAATATGTTCGGCGCCGCCCTGGTGCCGCCGCCGGCGCCGCGCGTCAAGGCCGATGCGGTACCCACATTGCCCCTGACCTTGCCGGCCTGGGCCTATACCAGCGAGGAGTTCCATCGACTGGAGGTTGAAAAAATCCACCGGCCCGCTTGGCATCTGGTCTGCCATGTAAACGAAATGAAGAGCCTGGGCGACTATGTCACTTTCGAGGCTTTTGGCGAGCGTGCCTTCGTCATTCGCGGCAAGGACGGTGTCATCCGTGCCTTCCACAACGTCTGCCGGCATCGCGCCCATGCGGTGGTCGGCGGCCGCTCAGGCACCTGCAAGGGAGTCATCCGCTGTCCCTATCACGCCTGGACCTATGATTTCCTGGGGTCGCTCAAAGGGGTGGCGGCGGCGAGGACGTTCCCCGATTTCGAGCGGGAAAAATTCGGCCTACACCCGCTGGAGTGCGAGGTTTTTCAAGGCTTCGTGTATTTGCGCTTCAGGCCGGGCGGCCCATCGGTGGCCGAACGCTATGCGCCCTATGCAGATGAGCTGGCCGCCCATCGCCTTGAGGAGATGGAGCCGATCGCCGACTATTGGGGCGGCGACATGGACGCCGACTGGAAGAACGTCTGGGACAACTA
>DASWJP010000205.1:0-7689 GCA_036397065.1 Kiloniellales bacterium
TCGAGCGCAGCCATCGCAGCCTATTGCTGGTCGACCGGACAAAATTCGGCGCCCGGTCGTTGGAGCTGATCTGTCCTCTTGAAGACCTCGACGATATTGTCGCCGACCGTGCTCCGGACGCAGAACTCAAGGATGCCCTGATGGCGGCGCACGTGAGACTGCACCTGCCCACGACGCGCCTCTAGCAGGGTGCTGAAAAAGCCTGGATCCGAGCCACCATCCTTCGAGACGCTCGCGTCGCTCGCTCCTCAGGATGAGGAAAATCAAATAGTTAGCCCTCACCCTGAGGAGGCCCGAAGGGCCGTCTCGAAGGGTCCTTCGGGCTTTTTCAACAGCCTGCTAGAGCCTTTTCCGACCAGATTGACCCGCTGCGTTGCGCCCTGGGGCGACGATCCGCTAGGCGCGCCGCATCCAATCCGGCGCCGGTGAGATTCAGGACACGACCTTCACCGAGCGGGCACCGGAGATGGGCGTCGTGGCGGGACGTCAGAGTGACATAACCCCACGGCGCCTTTCTTCCAGGGATCGGGGCGGGGATCATTCCCCCGCTTTTTTTACCCGCACCACCGCCCACAGCCCGCCCCGGACCCCTCCGATGCCCCCGAGGCTCCCGAGGCTCCCGAAGCCGCCGGTCCATTCCAGCATTTCTCAAATCGAATCGCCCGTACGCGGCTGAACACGCAACCCGGCAATCGGCTGTTTTCTCCTGTTTTTTCAAATATAGTTAATAATAATAATTACCATACACTAGAATTTATCAGATTAACTATAATAACAAATCACAATGTTCCATTATTGTTCCTATATTCTTAAGGAGCTACTTACTATATACTTCCTGTGTCATTGTTTAGACATTGATGAACCCGTTTACCACGATACGGCGCTACTCCCTTTGTCTACAAACTGACGTGCTTTGCATTGCATTGAAAATCAGGGCCGCGGGGCCGATGCGCAGCATCGGGACCCGCATCACGAGGGCCGCCACGGCATGGGCCGGGCGCCGCGGCCAGCCTGTGTGCGCGTGGCAAGGGAACCGTTAACGCCTGTCGGTCAAGATTGGCGATCTAGCGGGTGCGGGGCGGCCGTGCGGCGCGCGCGGGCGGCCGGCACCGGGCACTCGGGACCTCGTCCTGTGTCCGCCCCGGCACCGATTCGCCACGGGCCCCCAAGTCATCTGGGCCAAAGATCCCATGCGCGGCGTGCGCCACGGAAGGAGCTGATGTTCGTCAGGCCGCTCAGGTCACTGGTTGCGACGCTGGTTTGCCTGGCCGTTCTGTCGGGCGGCATGGCGGGCGGACGCGTGTGGCCGGAGGCCGCTGCCGCCGAGGCATCCCGCGAATACCTGATCAAGGCCGCCTTCCTTTACAATTTCGCCAAGTTCACCGATTGGCCCGCGGATGCCTTCGCCACGCCCGACACGCCGCTGACCATCTGCGTCCTCGGCGAGGATCCCTTCGGTGCCGCACTGGATGCCATCGACGGCAAAGAGATCAAGGGGCGCACCGTGGCCATCCGGCGCCTGAGCGATGCGGCGGGCGCCGATGTCTGCCATGTGATCTTCATCAGCGCGTCGGAGACGCCGCGCCTGGCCACCATCTTCCAGGCCCTGCGCGGCCGTCCCGTCTTGACCGTGGCGGACATACCCGATTTCGCCCGCACCGGCGGCATCATCAATCTGAAGACCAACAAGGAAGACCGAATCCGCTTCGACATCAACGTCGGCAGCGCGCAGCAGGCCAGGCTGCGCATGAGTTCCAAGCTGCTGAGTCTGGCCGAAGACACGTTCAATTAATCGCAGAGGGTTTTCGATTTGCGCTCGTTTCGATCATTGACGCTTCGGCAAAAGATTACCGCGCTCATCCTGGCGACGAGCTGCGTGGTCTTGCTGCTGTCGTCGGCGATCTTCGTCGGCAGCCAGGTCATTACCTACGAGCGTTTGACAGTCGGTGAGCTGACGGCCATGGCGGATGTGATCGGCAACAACGTCACCGCCGCCGTCCTGTTCGACGATCCGGTGTCGGCCAAGGAAACCCTCACGACCTTGCGTGTGAAGCCGGGCATCGAATTTGCCCGTATCTATCTGCCCGATGGTTCTCTGTTCGCCGCCTATACCGCGCCCAGCTACCGGGGCCCGACCACGGAAAGACGGCCCGGAACCCCGCCGGTGCAACATGATCAACGGACTTTCCCACCCAAACGGGGGCACGATACGCGCCTGCTGGAGAATAGTATCGAGCTGTTCGTGCCGGTTCGCCTGGACGGCGAGGTGATCGGCACGGTTTTCCTCCGCTCCGATCTGCGGCAGCTTTACAGCATTATCGATACCTTCCTGATTCTCGCCGGTCTGGCGTTCTTGAGCCTGGTCGGCGTGGCGTTCTTGATCGCCGCGCGTCTACAGAAAGTGATCTCCCGGCCGATCCTCGGCTTGCTCGATACCATGCATGCGGTCGCCGCCAAGCAGGACTATTCGGTGCGCGCCGAAAAGTTTGGCGATGATGAGCTGGGAGAGCTGACCGAAGGGTTCAACACGATGCTGTCGCAGATCCAGTCAAGTCATGACGGCCTGCGCACGGCCCTGCTCGAGACCGAAGCCGCGAACCTGGCAAAGACCGAGTTCCTGGCCAACATGAGCCACGAGCTGCGCACGCCGCTCAACGCCATCATCGGCTTTTCGGAGATCATCAAGACCGAGATGCTCGGCCCGCTGGGTGTCGACCGTTACCGCTTCTATGCGCAGGACATTTATGACAGCGGCCACCATCTGCTTGCGGTCATCAACGACATCCTCGATATTTCCAAGGTCGAGGCCGGCGAGTTCGAATTGAACGAGGAAGAAACCGATCTCGCCTACATGGCCGAACAATGCCTGCGCTTTGTCGCGGAACGGGCCAAGAGCAAACGCATCGACCTGGTTGTCGCACTGGATCAGAATTTGCCGGCCGTGCTGATCGATCAGCGATTGATCAAGCAAAGCATGATCAACCTGCTTTCGAACGCCGTCAAATTCACGCCGGGCCCTGGTCGCGTGACCCTGGGTGCCACGATCGAATCCGACGGGGGATTGGCGATCTCCGTCGCGGATACGGGGATCGGCATTGCCGACGAGGACATCGCCAAGGTGCTGCAGCCCTTCAGCCAGGTGGAGAGCGCCTTTTCGCGCAGCCACGAGGGCACCGGTTTGGGCCTGCCCTTGGCCAAGTCATTTATCGAAGTCCACGGCGGCCGGCTGGAGATTCAGAGCACCATCGACGCCGGGACCACCGTGACCTTGCATCTGCCGGCGAAACGCCTGCTGGCGGAGTCCACGCCCGTCGCCAAACCGGCGGGGTGATCCCGCCAGCCGACGATCCTGCGGCCGGCGGATATGCCGCCGCGTCTTCCGTCTCTCTCAGATAAATACAACGACCGCCGGTAAGCCCGCCGGGCCGACGAACGGTGCGCGGTCCTTCAACGCCGCCGGTGTGTCACCTTCTGCCGGGCTTGCCGTTTCAGCCGATCCTGCCAGCCTTGCCACAGGGCGCGGCTTGTGGGGTACAGCACCAGAACGGCCATGAGACCGACGATCATCGCGGTAAAGATATCGGAGGTCATGGGCGATCCTTCTCCGCATGCTTGTCCGCAGATGTCGGAGTATCGCCAATGTTAAACGCCTGGGCAATATCTAATGATTTGATGTTATTAAACAATAATCAAATACAATTGCGCTTTCCAAGTCATGGATTTAAACGGGTTGTCCACAATTTCATCCACGCAATTGCCCACACCCCGGCCGGAACCGACGCCGAATTACCAGCGCCAGAAAGCCGGCTGGAATAGAATGATAATGGTGAAGAGCTCGAGCCGGCCCAGCAACATGCCGGCGGAGAGCAGCCACTTGGCACCATCCGGCAGAGTGGCGTAGTTCCCCGCCGGGCCGATGATGGGGCCAAGACCGGGGCCGACGTTGGAGAGAGCCTGGACCGCGCCGCTGAGGCTGGTCACCAGGTCGAGGCCGAAGGCGGTCAAGCCTAGGCTCAGAAAGGCGGCGCTGCCGACAAAGACGAACAGGAAGGCCAGGACCGACGGGGCGATGTCATCGGGCAGGATACGGCCGCCGTAGGTGGCCGGCGTCATGCGATGCGGCTGCAGCAATTGACGCAACTGTGCCTGGCCGACGATCCAAAGCACCTGGAAGCGAAAAACCTTGATCCCACCCGCCGTCGACCCGGTGCAGCCGCCGACGAATGCCAGCAAGAAAAAGACCCCAGCCGATAGCGGTCCCCACGATTGGTAGTCCGTGCTGACAAAGCCGGTCGTCGTGACAATCGAGATCACGTTGAACAAGACGAGACGAAGCGAGTCCAGCAACGGCTGGCCGCCGACAATCCACAACAGACCTACCAGCACGGCGCTGGCCGCCGCCAGGATACCGAGCATGGCCTGGACCTGGCTATCGCGCCAAAGAACCGGCTGTTTGCCGCGCAGGGTGCGGATATAGGCAACGAACGGCAGGCCGCCGGCCAGCATGAAGACGATGCCGACCCACTGCACCGCCGGGTTCGCGAAATACCCGAAAGAGGCGTCGTGAGTGGAATAGCCGCCCGTCGCCAGGGTCGTCATGGCATGGTTGACCGCGTCGAACCCGTTCATGCCGGCAAGCCGGTAGGACACGGCACAAGCGGCGGTCAGTCCGAGATAGACCAGGCCGATGTAGGCGGCCAAGTCCCACGGGCGCGAAACCACCTTGTCCGACCGGTCCGAGCTTTCCGCCCTGAACAGTTGCATGCCGCCGACGCGCAGGAACGGCAACAGCAGGATCGCCATGGCGATGATGCCCATGCCGCCCAGCCATTGCAGGATCGATCGCCAGAGCAGGACACCGGGCGGCAACTGGTCGAGGCCCACCAACACCGTGGACCCGGTGGTGGTCAGGCCGGAGATCGCCTCGAAAAAAGCGTCGGTGTAAGTCAAGCCGCCACTGTGAATCGCGAACGGCAGGGCGGCGAAGGCGGCGAGCACCAACCAGCTCAGCGAGGTCAACAGAAACCCTTGGCGCAGATTCAAGGTGAAGCCGCCGCGCCCGCGATTGGCCAGGACCAGCAGCGTGCCGGCAAAGCCGGTTGGCAAGGCGGAGCCGACGAAGACTTGCCATTCCGGATTCGCTTGCAGGGCATCGGCGGCCGCCGGCAGCAACATGCCGCCCGCCAGACCGCAGAGAAGCGCACCGATGACGAACAGAACGGGCCTGAATTCAGGCATCAGTGAAAACGGCCACCTCGCGTCACCGGCGACTCGACGCCGATGCCGCCCGCTCCTTGGTGCGGGAGGAGGGACTCGAACCCACAAGTCCGCAAAGGACAACGGCTTTTGAGGCCGCCGCGTCTACCAATTCCGCCACTCCCGCACTCTTGCCGCCGCCCGCCTATCGGCGGACTCCAGCGGCGGCGCATCATAGTCAAGCTTTCGCGCCTGGCAACAGATGACATTGCCTTGACGGCCACCGTCGAAAACCGACGCAAAGCGTCGCAAGATGCCGTCGAGGTCCTTGCTTAAATGGCTGAAAACCTTGGTTTTCTGTGGCTGGGTCCGGGTATTTTCGCTAAAAAGTAATGTTTTCGGCAGAGGATCTCCGAAAATTTTATTGAGGACCGTGTATGTAATACCGGCGACCATGGGCTTTGGCCCGGCCGCCAGCAGGCCAGATCACCGGCTCGTGACGGCGAGAGTGACACCTCACCAAATTGCGGCCGCCGATGCGCGGACGGGACCAATGGTCCCGGCCAAAATCACCATCGGCTTCGCGGCTTTGCGGCGGGTCAGAAGGGGTCCGGTCTGGAATCAACTGGAGCACCCGCGCGCATGACACCCCCTTTCGGCTCGGATCGACCCGAGATTACCCATCACCAGATCACCGCCACCGTGAAGTGGTTCAACCTCAGCAAGGGATTCGGCTTCGTCCAACCCAGCGACGGATCGGCCGATGCCTTCTTGCATATTTCGGTTGTCGAACGCTCCGGCCAACGGAGTTTGCCGGAAGGTGCGACGATCATCTGCGATCTCTCCGCCGGACAGAAGGGATCCCAGGTCGCCGAGATTCACAGCATCGAATCGATGCCCGAGGCGCCGCCGCACGGCAGCCACCGGGATGGCCATGGGGGTCTGTACGGGGGTGGCCATGGCGGCGATCACGGTGCAGGCACCGAGATGGAAGGCACGGTGAAGTTCTATAGCGCCGAAAAAGGCTTCGGCTTCATCATTCCCGATGACGGCAGCAAGGACGTGTTCATTTCGGCGCGCGTTCTTGAGCGGGCCGGTCTGCAAACCCTGGGACCCGATCAGCGGGTCCGCGTGGTTTCCCGCGTCGGCCAGAAGGGCCCCACGGCGGATCGCATCGAAATACTCTGAGAGAACGGCCCAGCCGCTTATTGCACGGGTTCGGAGGGCGGATCGCCGGCCAGCTCCGCCGGCAGCGATTCGCACGGCCCTGCCTGATGGTGACTCAGCACCCATGCACCGTCTTCACGGACAAAGACATTACCGGCCGCCAGCACCGCGCCGCCGATCACCTCGTAGCAGACGACCCAGCCCACGTCGCCCTTGATGAATGCTCGTGATCCGCGGCAGCTGATGGGCGGCGCGTTCGCGTTGCCCAGAATCGCCCGCCACGACTCCATGACCTCGTCCAGCGACGTCAGGGCCTGCCATCCCGGGTGTATGCAGGTGACCGGCGAATGCCGCGCCCAAACCTGCTCCATAGCCGCCACATCGCGGCGGCTGAATGCGTTGTAGAAGGCGTCGTTGGCAAACAACAGCTTGGCTGTTTCCTGCATCTCCGGCCCCTTCGCCGAATCGATTCTGTTCACCCGCGCGCAGACCTTAGCAGACTTCGCCGGTTGTTGCCCGCGCGCCGTGCGCCTGCTAAACGAGCGGACCCCCCCAATGCCGATTGGGCGGCGCGCACGGGACGACAGCCGAACATGCTTTACCGGATGTATGACTGGACCATGGGCTTGGCGGCGCACCGTCATGCCCTGTGGGCGCTGGCGGCCATCGCCTTCATCGAAAGCTCGATCTTTCCCATACCGCCGGATGTGCTGATCATCCCCATGGCTCTGGCGGCGCGGGAACGCGCCTGGCGCATCGCCGTGGTGGCCACCATCGCCTCGGTTCTCGGCGGTCTTGCCGGATATGGCATCGGTGCCCTGCTGTACGAAGCCATCGGCCGGCCGGTGCTGGAATTCTACGGCTATATGGACAAGTTCAGCGAGTTCCAGGCGCATTTCGCCGAATGGGGCGCTTGGATCGTGGCCGCCTTCGGCTTCACGCCGTTCCCCTACAAGGTCATCACCATCGCCAGCGGTGTGGTCCATCTGGACTTGATGGTTTTCATGGCCGCCTCCGCCGTCTCCCGCGGCGCTCGATTCTTTCTGGTGGTCGCCCTGCTGTGGTGGTTCGGTCCGCCGATTCGCGCCTTCATCGAGAAGAATCTGCCGGCGCTCACCCTGATATTCTTTGTTATGCTCTTTGCCGGCTTTGTGGCCGTCCGTTACCTGTTCTGAGGCTGGCCATGGCAGGATCGCCGCACAGTATTTTCGATCACCCGCGCCTGGTTCCGGCTGCCATCGTCGCGGTCAGCCTGGGGGCCTTGGGTGCAGCACTACTCTCGCAGTACGTGGGCGGGCTGCAGCCGTGCGTTCTGTGCATCTATCA
>DASWJP010000206.1:0-1571 GCA_036397065.1 Kiloniellales bacterium
GTAAGCCGCCGCCGCCGTGCCGCCGGGCAGCACGAAGCTGTTGAGGGGCGCCAGGTTCGCGTTCACCTTGTCGATTTCCCGTTCCAGGCGGGTGACCTGTTCGGCGCTGATGCGCAAGGGCGCGGCACCCGTTTTACCAGCCGTGCCATCTTCCGGCCGGCACAGATCGGCGCCCAAGTCGAAGAGGTCATTTTGCACCCGCGCCAGGATCGCATCCATCTCGCCGGTGGTGTGCAGGCGGACCAGGCCGACGGTGGCATTCGCCTCGTCCACCGTGCCGAAGGCCGCCACGCGCGGCGCATGCTTGGGCACCCGTTCGCCGTCGCCCAGGCTGGTGGCGCCGGTGTCGCCGCCGCGGGTGTAGATGCGCGTCAATCGAACCATGGCGCCGATCCTAGCCGCGATTCGCGAACAGCATGACCAGAACCAGCAACAACAGCGCACAACCCTGCAGCCCCACCCGCCAGCGCATCAGGACGTTGCCGTACTTGCGGTTGAACTCGCCGCCGCGCGCCATGCTGTAGATACCGGACAGCAACACCGCGGCGGTGGCCGCCAGGGCGATGCCCAGGGCCACATACAAAAGAGTGCTCATAGGCCTTGATATAGTCCCGTTGGAGGCCACCGGCCAGAGCGAACTTGCCACAGTATCGCACCCTTGACGGTGAGTTTTAGAGCCGATCAAACTCCTCGACGCTTATTCCAGCCTGACGGAGAATACTGCGCAAGGTGCCGACGGCCACTTCACGATGTTTCGGTACGATCGCCGTACGCAAACCGGCTGATGAACGCTTCGCGAATTTCACATGGCTGCCCGTCGTGCCAACCTCGACTCAACCTGCCGCCAGCAAACGTCGCCGCATTTCCCGAAACGTCAAGCGCCTAGGCGGCACGCACCTTGACCTCGAACGGCCGCACTTTTGGCGCTCGGGTGGCTACCGGGGGTGTGAAGTGCAGCGCCAACGCATCGGCCAAGTTCTTCAGAGCCGCGGACTCGTTCCGTCCTTGGCTAGCGACGTCGATTTCCAGACATTGAGCGAGGTACCACCGGCCTTCTCGCCAGACGCTTGCTGTGAATTTCTTCGTTCTGCTCATGCCTTAGATTACCCCAAAACCGCGATCGAGCGCGAGCTTTAGTTCCGCCCGCCGAGCAGGCCGCGGGCGATCACCTGGGCTTGAATTTCCGCCGCGCCCTCGAAGATATTCAGGATGCGGGCATCGCACAGCACGCGGCTGATGCGGTATTCGGTGGCATAGCCGTTGCCGCCGTGCACTTGCAGGGCGTTGTCCGCATTGGCCCAGGCGACGCGCGCCGCCAACAGCTTGGCCATGCCCGCCTCGATGTCGCAACGTCGGTCGGAATCCTTCTGCCGGGCCGCGAACAGAGTGAGTTGGCGGGCCATCATGGTTTCCACCGCCATCCACGCCAGCTTGCCGGCGACTCGCGGGAAGGCGGCGATGGACTTGCCGAACTGCTGCCGGTCCAGGGCATAGCGCAGGCCCAGCTCCAGGGCATTCTGGGCCACGCCGACGGCGCGCGCCGCGGTTTGCACCCGGGCGGATTCGAAGGT
>DASWJP010000207.1:0-6913 GCA_036397065.1 Kiloniellales bacterium
TACGACCGCAAGCTGGAGGATGTGTTCGCCATCCAGGACGAGATCACCTCGGCCATCGTCGCCACCCTCTTCCGCCGGGTCGAGGATGCGACCAGCACCCGGGCCAAAAGCAAGCGCCCGGAGAATCTGGCGGCCTATGAATGCGTTCTGGCGGCGAAGGTTCTGCATCACCGGGCGACGCCGGCGGACAACAGCGAAGCGATCAAGATGGTGGAGCGGGCCATCGAGCTCGATCCCAAGTATGCGCACGCCCATTCCTGGCGGGCCTGCATCCTGGGCCAGTCCTGGGTGCTTGGCTGGACCGCGGATCGGGACGCCACCTGGAAAGAGGTCTTGAAGGAGCTGGAGATCGCGCTGTCGCTCGACGAAAACGACGGTGACGTTCATCGGATTTTGGCGGCGGTGTGCGTCGCCCATGACGACATCGAGAAGGCGCAGCACCATCAAGAGCGGGCGCTCAGCCTCAATCCCAATTATGACCTTGTGGTCGTTCAGCAAGGCGAATTGCTGACTTGGCTGGGTCGACCCGAAGAAGGCGTCGATTGGATCCTCAAGGCCATGCGCCTCAATCCCTATCACCCCGAACGTTTCTGGGCCCATCTCGGCCGCGCCTATTTCACCGCACAGCGGTACAGCGATGCCGTCGATGCCCTGAAGCACATTTCCAAGCCGGACCCCCTGCTCCACACACTGTTCGCGGCGAGCTATGCCCGGATGGGCGAGCTGGTCGCCGCCAAGGCGCACGTGGCCGAGGCGCTCTCTCAGAATCCGGATTTGACGCTGAAAACCTGCGCCGCCAGCCTCCACTACAAGAATACAGAGGATCGCGATCACCACCTTCAGGCCTTGGAGTTGGCGTGCATACCCCTTGGCCAACCTTGAAGCCGGGGCGCGGAGACTATCCGGGAAATGTCGGTTGTACGATCATTAGGGCCTCTATGGTGGACATCTATGTCGATGCGGACGCCTGTCCGGTCAAAGATGAAATCCTCCGCGTCGCCGCCCGTCACGGTCTAAAAACCTACATGGTCACTGATGGCGGCATACGTCCCGTCCAAAATCCTCTCGTGGAACTGGTCATCGTCTCCCAGGGTGCGGACGCCGCCGACAACTGGATCGCCGAACACATTCAAAAATCCGACATCTGCATCACCAACGACATCCCGCTGGCCGCGCGCTGCCTGAAGCGGGATGCGCTCGCCCTCAAGCCGACTGGAGAGCCGTTTACGGAAAACGGTATCGGCATGGCGCTGGCCAACCGTGAACTGATGCAGGGCTTGCGCGAAAGCGGCCAGATCACGGGCGGACCCAAGCCGTTCAGCAAGTCCGACCGCTCGGAATTCCTCAACCGCCTTGAAACCACCGTGCAGGCGGCCAGGCGCTGAAATATGGCGGCTCTATCCGATCCGGTTACACCCGGTTGAACACAATCGGCACCCCGTCGCGGCCGGGGAGGGCAATGCGGACCAGGCCGAACTCGGCGTCGTACCAGACGTCGCGGATGAGACCGCCGGTGATGGCGAAGTGGCGGGCCGAAACGGTGGCCGTGCCCGCGGGCACGGCCTCGCGGCCCAACAGGGTGCTGCGCACCACCTTCACCCGGCCATCCACCGTATCGAACAGAACCTGGCTGCCGGGGGTATCGCGGTGCCACAGGCTGGCCGGGATGATGTAGCCGGAGACCGTGAACGCGGCGCCGTTGACCGTGCCGGTGAAGATGCCCGCCTGCCGCTCGGCACGCACCTGGAAGCGGCGGCCGTCATCGCTGGTATCCGTAACCACCGCATCCAGCCAACCGGCGAGCCAGACCTCCTCTGCGTGATGCACATAGCGCCACAGGGTTGCGCCGCCGGATCGGACATCGAGATCGATATCGGTGCGCACGGTGAAGCGGCCCGATTGCTGGGCAAAACGGAAGCGGTAGGTTCCGGCCACGGCCCTCTGGCGGCGGCCGATGAATTCCACCCGGCCAGCGGCGGGAAAGACCCGCTCGGCCCGGGCCAACCCCGGCGGCAGCATCAGCGCCGCGCCGGCCCCGGCCAACCCGGCCAGGACAGTGCGGCGGGTTTGCGTTCGAATCGCAGTCGGGCCGTCCCTGCTCATGACACCTTGAGCGTGGCCGATGCCACCGCCCGGCGCAAGGCGCCAGCCCGGGCCCCGATGTTTGCGCCGCGCCCGGGGCCTGTGCCACTCTCGCGGCCATGGCGAATGACGGGGCGCACGGCAATTTCTATAGCGGGGTCGGCCTGGACCGGGCCGATCTGCTGCGCCGCGATGCGGCCTGGGTGGCGGCGCGGCAGGCCGATCCCAACAGCCGTTTGGTCCTGGTTTGGCGCAACCGGAACCTGATCGTACGGGCCGACACGGTGGCGCCCGTCTGGGTGCGCGTCGCCGAGGCGTCGGTCTTGTTGGGCGACCGGTCGGCGCCGGTGTTCCTGGGCCGGGATGGCGAGACGGCGGTCTTTGCCCTCGATCTGTCCGATCTGGAGGAGGCCGATGCCCAGTCCCTCACCGGCGAGCACGGCCTGTTCGAGGATTTGCGCGCGGTCGGGCCGCTCCTGTCGCGGCGCGACGGGGCGATCCTGGCCTACGCCCGCGGCTTGGTCTATTGGCATCAGCGGCACCGCTATTGCGGCGTCTGCGGCAGCCCCACGGAGAGCATCCAGGCCGGCCACGTGCGCCGGTGCGGCAACGGCGCCTGCGGGGCCGAGCATTTCCCGCGCACCGATCCGGCGGTGATCATGCTGGTACACGACGAGGAGCGTTGCGTCCTTGGCCGGCAGAAGGCCTGGCCGGCCGGCATGCATTCCACCCTGGCCGGCTTCGTCGAGCCGGGCGAGACCCTGGAGGAAGCGGTGGCCCGGGAGGTCTACGAGGAGGTCGGCCTGGAGGTCACCCGGGTGACCTACCAGTCGTCACAGCCGTGGCCGTTCCCGTCGTCCATCATGCTCGGCTTTCGCGCCGCGTGCCGCCATGGGCCGATGCGCCTGAATGCCGACGAGATCGATGCCGCGGCCTGGTATTCGCGCCAACAGGTGCGCGAGTCGCCCGAGGATGAGAGTTTTCGCCTGCCGCGCCGCGATTCGATCGCCCGGCGCCTGATCGTCGATTGGCTGGCCGAGGGCTAGACGATCCTCTATCCGATGAACTTGAGCACCCCGACGGCGCCGAGGGAAAGCAGGGCGAGGCCGAGCATGGGGGCTTCGATGGCCGGATGCAGCGAGACCGACTTCTTGGTCGAGATCAGCAGGCCGAAGGCGATCGACAGGCAGGCGATGAGCACCGTCTCGGTGTTCTGCAGGGCAAAGCCGAGCACCGCAGCGGGTATGCCGAAATTCTGCAGGAACGCGGGCATCAGCGGCCAGCCCAGGACGCGCCGGGTTTCCGGCCCCTCGACGGCCAGCTTGTACAGCAACACGCCCATGATACCGAAATAGCTCAGCGAGCTGACGGTAACGAGAAGGGCGACAGCGCCCACGGCGACCCCAAGCATCGGCCCCAACCCCCAGTCAAATGAATCCCAAGTCCCCGATACCGGCCGCGCCCCAACGCGGCAATCACAACTTATCAACAGAAACAAACCAAGTACGAAATTAACCAAACGCAAGATATAGTGGCTCGAAAACGTCCCCAACCACAAAAATATGAAGTATTCGACTGGATAAATCTAGATTAATTTCGCCTCTGATTGCGAGAAAGCGAAGAATTATTGGTTAACAGCAGTGAGTTACGCCCGGTGACCGGCCCGGGCGCCCGGCCTCAAGCCCCCAGCCTCAAGCCCCCAGCCTCAAGCCTCAAGCCTGGGGCCCGGCCTGGCGGAAGGGGTGCGCCGGGTAGACGCCGAGCACCCGTACTTCGCGCGAGAAGAAGCTTAATTCCTCCAACGCCAGGCGGACCATGCGCTGGTCCGGGTGCCCCTCTATATCGGCATAGAACTGGGCCACGGTGAAGCGGCCGTCCAGGATATAGCTTTCCAGCTTGGTGATGTTCACCCCGTTGGTGGCAAAGCCGCCCAGGGCCTTGTACAGGGCGGCGGGCACACTGCGCACACGAAAGACGAAGGTGGTCACGACCAGGCCGGCGGCCGGGTCCGGGTCGATCGGCTCCCGCGACATGACCAGGAAGCGGGTGGTGTTGTCCTCGATATCCTGGATGTCGTTCTTGAGGGCGGCCAGGCCATAGATCTCGCCGGCCAGGGCCGAGGCGATGGCCGCCTGTTTCGGATCGCCCAATGCCGCCACGTCGGCGGCGGCCCCGGCGGTATCCGCATGGGTGACCGGCGTCAGGTCCGCGGCCCGGAGAAATTTGCGGCATTGGGACAGCGCCTGCACATGGCTGTGCACCTCGCGGATGGTCTTTAGGCTCGCGCCCTGGGGGGCGAGAAGCTGGTGATCCACCTTTTGAAAATGCTCGCCGATGATGTGCAGGCCGGATTCCGGCATCAGGTGATGGATGTCGGCGACGCGGCCGGCGCTGGAGTTTTCCACCGGAATCATGGCCAGGGCCGCCCGCCCCTCCTGCACCGCGGCGAAGGTATCCTCGAACGAGGCGCACGGCAGAGTGGTCATGTCGGGAAAGGCCGCACGGCAGGCCATGTCGGAATAGGCCCCGAGCGCCCCTTGAAAGGCGATCAGCCGGTCGGGATCGGCCTGTTTGGTCTTGCCGGAGTGGGCCGTCGTCTTGGGCTTTGCCATGCTCTGAGCAGCCGTCAATAAAATGCCGTTACGGATGAGGGATCAACGCGCCGGCGGTGCCAGCAATGCCCGCGCCCGCGCCAGATCGGCGGGAGTATCGACGCCGAGGGGAATGGTGTCAACGAGGGCCACGTCGATGCGCATGCCGGCCTGCAGGGCACGCAGTTGTTCCAGGCGCTCGCGCGCCTCCAGGGCCGTCGGCGGCAAGGCGACGAAGCGGCGCAGGGCCTGGCGGCGGAAGGCATAGATGCCGATGTGATGATACAGCGGGCGCGTGGCATCGCCGCCGTCCCACGGCACCGGCGCGCGGCTGAAATACAATGCGCGGGCGATGCGCCCGCCCCCGGATCGGGGTCCGGGGCAAGCTCCGAAATCGACGGCTGCCTTCACCACGTTGGGATCGCTCCGCTCCGCCGGCTCCGTGATCGGCGCGGCCACGGTGGCGATATCCACCGCCGCATCGGCCAGCGGCGTCAACACCGCCCGAATCACTTCCGGCGCGATGGTCGGCAGATCGCCTTGCAGATTGATCACAGCGTCGTGCCGGCCCTCCGGGTCCAGGGTCTCCACCGCCTCGAAGATGCGGTCGGAGCCGGACGGGTGATCGGGCCGGGTCAGCACCGCCGTGCCGCCGGCCTGGCGCACGGCATCGGCAATCGCCGCATCGCCGCAGGCGACCACCACCGGACCGACCGCCGCCGCCGTGCCGCGGCGCCAGACATGCACCACCATCGGCACTCCATGAATGTCGGCCAACGGTTTGTCCGGCAATCGGGTCGCCGCCAGGCGCGACGGGATGATGATGATCGGGGAGACCGGCATGCTCATGGGACGCAACTCGTTGGGCGGCGTGGAGGCGGCGCAGAATACCGGCAGGCACCGATGCGAAAAACGCTTTTCTGCGCCGCCCGCCCCCGGATCAAGTCCGGGGCAGGCCCTTGAACGGTCCGGACCGCCCGTCTATGGTCTGCCAACGTACGCAAAGCCCGCACGAATCGGCCCCACAGTCGGCCCCAAGGGATGGGATTCAGCCATGACGTTCTTCGAAGCGAATAAAATTGTCGCGGCTCTGCTGACCGCCGGGGTGGTCACCTTGTCCAGCGGACTTGTCGCCGATCTGGTCTTCAAAGGCCATGAACCCTCGGAACATGCGTACCAGATCGCCGCGCTCGATGCGGCGACCGAAGCCGCCGGCACGGACAGCGCCGTCCCTGCATCCGAGCCGCAAATGTCCCTGGCTGCGCTGATGGCCGATGCCGACCCCGCGGCCGGCGAAAACGTGGCGAAGAAATGCAAGGCTTGCCATACCTTCGAGGACGGCGGCGCCAACCGGGTGGGCCCGAATTTGTTTGGCGTCCTCGGCCACGCCATCGCCAGTCACGAAGGGTTCACCTTTTCCGACGCGCTGAAAGGCAAAGCCGGCGAGACCTGGACATACGAGAGTCTCGACGCCTTCTTGAGCGCACCCAAGGAGTTTGCGCCGGGGACCAAGATGTCCTTCGCCGGCATCAAGGGCGCGAAGGACCGGGCGGCCCTGCTGGCCTATCTGCGGCAACAGAACGCCAATCCGCCACCGCTGCCCCAGTGAACGCGGCCACCGGCACCGGTTGCCCGGATGCCTTCGTTGCCCTGGCCGAACGCCTGGCCGATACGGCACGCGCCATTGTCCGGCCGTATTTCCGGCAACCACTTGATATAACTCAAAAGACCGATCTCAGCCCGGTCACCGCCGCCGACCGGGAGGCGGAAGCGGCCATGCGCGCCATGATCGCCAAAGCCTTTCCCACCCACGGCGTGGTGGGCGAAGAGCATGGCGCGGACCGTGGCGATGCCGAATACGTCTGGATTCTCGATCCCATCGACGGCACCAAGCGGTTTATCATCGGTCACCCGCAGTTCGGCACCCTGGTTGGCCTGTTGCACAACGGAGCGCCGGTCCTGGGCATCATCGACATGCCCATGCTCGACGAGCGCTGGATCGGCGCGGCCGGCCAGCCGACCACACACACCGACACGCGCGGCACCCGGCCGGTGCAGGTGCGCGCGTGCGCCGATCTCGCGCAGGCCGTCCTCTATGCCACCTCGCCGCACATGTTCCCGGGCGACGACTTTGCCGCCTTCGAGCGGGTGCGCCAGCGTGCCAAGCAGCCCATGTACGGCGGCGAGTGCTATGCCTATGGCCTGCTCGCCGCCGGCTTCGTCGACCTGGTGATCGAGGC
>DASWJP010000208.1:0-2544 GCA_036397065.1 Kiloniellales bacterium
GAAAGACCAGCGGCGCTAAGTAGATTACCTAGTCTTCCTCTTCCCCCGTGCCCGCCGCTTCGGTTGCCTTGCGCAACTCGGTTTCCAGTTGGCCGCGCGCCTCCTCGGGCAGGTGCTTGATGGCGGCGGTCAGATCGGCCAGGGCCCGGCGCAGGCCGTAGACCTGATCGAGCAGGCGCAGGACCACCGGCATGGCTTCCTCGTTCACGCCCATGTCGCGGCGCAGCTCGGCGATCAGGCGGCAACGGGCCACATCCGTCGAATCGAACAGGAAATTGCCATCCTCCTCGACCGGCAGGACCCAGTGCTGCTCGATCCAGATGGTCAGCTCGGCGGCGCCGACTTCGATCTCGCTGACCACGTCTTCGAATGCCATCAGCACCGGCGGCTCTCCCTCGTCCCCCAAGCGTTCATGGGCATCCTACTCCATGCCCGCCTTGCGCCGCGGACTATAGCCGTGGCCGGCGGACCAGCGCTCGACGAAATTCCGTAGTTCGGTGTCCGGCTTGTCCGGCAGGGCGACCTTCAGGCGCACGTACTGGTCGCCCTTGTCACCGGACTTGCGGTTGGCGATGCCCTTGCCCTTCAGGCGCAGGGTGGTGCCGGTGTTCGATCCCGGCGGGATTTTCATGGCCACCTTGCCGTGCACCGTGGGCACATCGACGGTGGCGCCGAGCACTGCCTCCTGAAGGGTCACCGGCAGCTCCAAATGCACATCGTCGTCCTTGCGCGTGAAAAAGGGGTGCGGGTTGATGTGCACTTCCACGAAGGCATCGCCGGCCGGGCCGCCGCCGGCACCGGGTATGCCTTGCCCCTTCAGGCGCAAAGTCTGACGGTCTTCGGTGCCCGCCGGGATGGTCATGTTCAGGACCTTGCCGTCGGAGAGGCGGATGCGTTTCTTGGCGCCCGCCGCGGCATCGATGAAATCGATGGGCGCGGTGTACGAGACATCGGCGCCGCGCTGCTTGGCGCTGCGCTGGGCGCCGCCGGTGCCGGCCCGGCCGCCGCGTCGGCCGAACAGGTCGGAGAGAATATCCTCCACATTGATGTCGTGGCCGAACTCGAAGGGCTGGTATTTACCGCCGCGCGCCTGCTCCGCCTGTTCCCGGTAGAAGCCACCCTGCCAGGCCTTCTGCTGCTGCTGGCCGCCGGCGTCGATCTCGCCACGGTCGAACTGCTTGCGTTTCTTGGCGTTCCCCAGGATGGAATAGGCGTGGGAGACTTCCTTGAACTGCTGTTCGATCTTGGCGTTGCCCGGGTTGAGGTCGGGGTGCAGCTTCTTAGCAAGCTGGCGGTAGGCGCGCTTGATATCGGCCGCGCTGGCATCGCGGGCAACGCCGAGAATCTTATATGGATCCTTCATATCCGCTTAGCTTGGCGCGATTCGGTGGAAAGGCAAGAGCGGGCGGCAGGAAAGCGCCGGGGAAAACCGCTCCCCGGCGTCTGTTTCTGACGTGACATAGTGGGTCTGCCGGCGCGTGCGTGCCGGCATAGGTGTGCCAGCGAGGAGGTAACTGCGCGAACCTACCCGCCTACTGCTGAATCTCCCAGGAGCCGTCCGGCTTGCGGCAGGCGACGCCGTAAGCCTCTTCCTGCTTGCCGCCGATGGTGACTTCCTGCTGGAACTCGCGGCAATATTCGCCGGTGTTCGACGTGCCGTCGCGGACCGGCGTGACGGCGCCGTGATTGCCCGAATTCGGGTTGTTCCAGGCAATGGTCTGGCCGACCGGCGCGGAGGTCGCCTGGGTATAGGCCTGTTGCGCCTTTTGCTTGTCGTTGTCGTCCATGGTGCGGCCGATCTCGCTGCCGACCAGGGCGCCGATCAGAACGCCGGCCGCGGTCGCCGCGATCTTACCCGAGCCGCCGCCGATGGTCGAGCCGGCCCAGCCGCCGAGGGCAGCGCCGCCGAGGCCGCCGAGAATCTGTTTGTTGCCGTACTGCCCATTCTGAGCACAAGCCGAGACGCCAAGGGCAATGGCTACGGCGGCAAGTACGATCTTAACTCTCATGGTCATATGCCTCATTCTCTTATGGTCGCACGCGGGCAATGGGTTTTGCCGGTTGTTGCCAGTTCATGATTTTTGTACGAGGAGATTAAGAATTTCATCCCCGCGCAGGCGATTCACTACCCGCGCCGTGGGAATTTGGCAAGTGGCACGCCGATCCTCGAAAAAGGCCAGATTTCCGTGGTTTTCCCTATTGATACCCGGCATCATGGCCGATCCTTGGCCTTGTTCGCATGCTTGCCGGCACGATATCGTGCATATCGACCAGCCCTGAATGCACCAGAAAGTCGGCGATATTAAGGCGATGTTCGGTAAACCCCCACCCGCCAACCCCATCGAGGTCTTCACCTCCTGGCTGGCCGAGGCCGAGGCCAAGGAGCCCCGGGATGCCACCGCCATGACCCTGGCGACCGTGGGCGCGGACGGCATGCCCTCGGCGCGCATGGTGCTGCTCAAGGGGGTGGATGAGGACGGCTTTGTCTTTTACACCAACCTGGAAAGCTATAAGGGTCGGCAGCTTTTGGCCCATCCCAAGGCG
>DASWJP010000209.1:0-1832 GCA_036397065.1 Kiloniellales bacterium
CGATTTCGCGGAGGTGAAGATCTTCGATGTGAACACCGCGGAACCGGCGCAAGGGGCGCTGAAGCTCCGCCGCGGCCACATCGGCGAGATCCGCACCGAAGGGACCATGTTCGTGGCCGAGCTGCGCGGCCTGGTCGAGCGATATGCGCAGGAGATCGGCGAGCTCTATAGCGCCGCCTGCCGTGCCGATCTGGGGGATGGGCGGTGCAAGGTTCGCACCCTGCCGCCCGTGTGGCAGGCAACGACGGCCTATACGGTGCGCCAGGCCCAGGACGCCGCCATCGGGTCCATGGCCCGGCCGACGGTCTTCAATGACCGGCATTTCAAATGCGTCGGCGCGGGCACATCGGGGGCCAGCGAGCCAGTGTGGAACACAACGGTGGGCGCGCAAACCAACGACGGCACCGTGATCTGGGAGAGCATCCGCGCCCTGACCGCCGAGGCGAGTGTGGCGGCGGTGACCGACAACCGCGATTTTACTTTGACCTATGCCGGGGATGCGCCGGATGCGTTGTTCACGGGGGGCCTGTTGACCTTTTCGGCGTCGGCCTCGCCCACGTCCGCCAATGCGGGGCTCGGCATGGAGATCAAATCCTGGGACCTGGCGAACAAGCGGATCAAGCTGTTCCTGCCCATGCCCTTCGATGTGGCGCCGGGAGACGCGGTTACTTTACGCGCCGGTTGCGCCAAGTCTCTGAGCGTTTGCCGCGATGCCTTCGACAACATCCTGAATTTCTGCGGCGAGCCGTTCGTGCCCGGCAACGATCTGTATTTCCGCACCCCCGATGCCCGATAGACAAGACGTCATCGCCGAGGCGCGGAGCTGGATCGGCACGCCCTGGATGGCCAGCGGCGCGGCCAAGGGTGTCGGCGCCAATTGCCTCGGCTTCCTCGCCGGCGTGGCGCGCAACGTGGGGCTGGACATACTCGCGGATGCGTTCGTGCCTTATGGCGGGTTTGCGTTGCCGCCGCAACCGGCGGCCCTGCTGCGCGGCTTGTGCCGGCATCTGGTGCGCACGCCTTGGCCGCAGGCCCGGCCGGCGGACCTGCTTCTGTTCGACCTGGGCGACGGCCTGCGCCATGTCGCCCTGCTCACGGCGCCGCGGACGATCATTCATGCCACTCAAAGCAAGGGCCGCGTGGTGGAACATCGCTTGATCTGGTCGGTGCATAGCGCCTACCGCATTCCGGGGCTGGATTGATGGCAACACTGGCCTTGAGCTTAAGCGGCGCGGTCGCCGGCAATGCGATCGGTGGGCCGTTGGGCGGCCGGGTCGGATTTCTGGCCGGGCAGTTCCTCGGCAGCGCCCTGTTCGGTACCGGCGACGACCGGGTCTCCGAGGGGCCGAGATTGACCGATTTGGCGGTGACGTCGTCCGCCTATGGGCGGCCGATTCCCATCGTCTATGGCCGCTTTCGCGTCGGCGGCAATGTGGTCTGGTCGCCCGGCATCGCCGAGCATCGGCAGGAGGAATCGGCGGGCGGCAAGGGCGGCGGCCCGTCGCAAACCACGGTGGCGTATCACTATACCGCGGATTTTCGCGTGAGCTTATGCGAAGGCCCGGCGGAGGCGATCCTGCGCATCTGGGCGGACGGCAAACTCATCGCCGATTTCACCAGCCCGTCGCCGGTCTTCGCCAGCAAGGTCAGCCGAGGCAACATCCGCTTGTATCTGGGAAACGAAACCCAGACCGCCGATCCGTCGGAACAGGCCGACCGGGGGCTGGCCGATACGCCCGCGTATCGCGGCCAGGTCGGCATCGTCTTCGACGATCTGCTGCTGGAGGATTTCGGCAACCGCATTCCGCAGATCACGGCGGAAGTGGCGGTCA
>DASWJP010000210.1:0-40734 GCA_036397065.1 Kiloniellales bacterium
CCGTTTCGCCGGATAGCGCTGCCTTTACGTGGGGATTAACCTGACCGGTTAGGAAGGCGGGCACCAACTCGCGGAAGGATCGCCCAATGATTTCGGCGCGGGGCCGGGCATACCAAGCCTCGCCGATCTTGTTCATGACGCACACACGCTCGTCGGAATCCACGTATCCGATGAGGACCGGCATGGCGTCCGAGACCAGCCGAAGCTGCGCTTCGCTTTCACGGTTCTCTCGGAGGGCCGCCTCCAGGGCGGCTTCGTGCCGTAACAGGGCGCGCAGTGGCAGCACGTTCAAGGTCACGAAAATGGCGATGGCCAGCGCCAAGCCTACGAGGAAAACCGGAACAGCGCGCAACCAGATGTGCCCGACGCTTTCCGCCAATTCGATCGTGCCGACGATGGTGAATCCGTCGGTCACCGGATGGTGGACCGTGATGGTTGGCGGCGAGATCGGCCCGTTCACTTTCGCGATGAGCGCCCCGTGCAAGTCGAAAATCCGCATGGACTGGGGCCGGCCATCGATCACCGAGTCCGGGACAATCGATTCCAGTAGCTCGCTCAGCCGTTGTTCCTGGTACATCCAGGTATCGGGGCGGGTGTAGACGATTTTGGACATCTCCATGGCGGCGAGATTGGCACGCCCGTGAATTCGTTCCCGTTCGTACTCGTAGGCGGTCCAAATATAATCAAGACTGATGGCGGCGACCGTAATCACCGCGATGGCTGCGGCTATGAACGTCAGTGAGCGCCGCAGGGTTTCGTTAGCGACTTTCGGCATCGTTTAACCGGTAACACCCGGCAATGCTTGGTGCCCGGTTTTCTCGAGAATGGCCTGGCCTTCGCTCGAACAGGTGAAATCGAGGAAGTCCTTGGCCAACTGGCTGGGTTCCGCCGGCAGCACGAAATAGAGCGTTTTGAGCATCGGGTAGGACCCATCGGCAATGCTTTGCGACGAGGCGATGCGGCCGTCGAGGGTGAGTGCCTTCAAGAAGCGCTTTTCGGAGAGGATCACGGACAACGACGAAGTGCCAACGGACCCGGGGATGCGCTCCAGAGCATTGGCGGCCTCCTGGTCGGTGAAATACATGGGCACCCCGGAACGCGTGCGTGCTGTCTCAATGGCTTCATGCAGGCCCGGAATGTGTTCTGCGGCCAACTTCGTATCGGATTCCGTGTGTGGCCGCAGGATGGCGCGCGCCGGGGTCCCATTCCGCCAAACATTGACCTCGCCGCCAAACAGGGCCGCCAGTGCCTTGATGCCGCCGCCGCTGCCGAGACTGGGCAGCACCTCGATGGTGGCGGTCTGGCGGCTGCGCATGATCGCATCGCCCAGCAGGCGCATGGTGCCCAGGGCGGCGCCGGTGCCGCCGATCTTCAAGGACTGCGCATACGCGGATGAGACAAGACTGGCGCCCATTGCGGCCAAGAGCAGCAGTACGGCGAGTCGGCAGCAGGCTTTGTTCATGGGCTGGGGTCCGGGATTACAAAAATCGAGCAAGGATCCCCACACGATGCCTGGGTATTGCCAACAATCCCTTAAAACGAGCGCATGCCGGTGCATTGATCGCGTAATGAGGGTATGCCCATACGCTGGCTGGCGGTGCGTACCCGGAAGATTATCTCGTTAATACAATGGTATGGGTAAAGTTCTCTATTTTACAGATAAATTTAGAGTAAAACATTGACAAAATATCGATAAATGGCAATTATGACGGTGCAATCACCAAGCGGGACGGGGAGTTACAAGCGCCATGAACACAGCGGAGGCTGGGCGCTGGCAGTTTTGGGTGGACCGGGGTGGTACGTTCACCGACGTGGTGGCCCGCCGGCCGGACGGCGCGGTCGTCTCGCACAAGCTTCTTTCCGAGAACCCCGGTCTCTACGAGGACGCGGCCATTCAGGGCATGCGTGACCTGCTGGGCGTGGCCGCGGGCAAGCCCTTGCCGGCCCAGTCGATTCGCGCTGTTAAGATGGGCACCACCGTGGCCACAAACGCCCTGCTTGAGCGCAAGGGCGAGCGGACCGTGCTGGTCATCACCCGCGGCTTCGCCGATGCCTTGCGCATCGGCTATCAGAACCGGCCGCTTATTTTTGCCCGCAAGATCGAGCTGCCGGAACTGCTGTACGAGCGGGTGGTCAGCGCCGATGAGCGGTTGAGCGCCAGCGGCGAGATCCTGCGGCCCTTGGATGAGGCGGGGTTGCGCCGCGATCTGCAGGCGGCGTTTGCCGCCGGTATCCGCTCCGCCGCCATCGTCTTCATGCATGGCTACCGCTATCCGGATCACGAACGCCGCGCCGCGGCGATCGCCGCCGAGATCGGTTTTCCCCAGATCTCGGTCAGCCACCTGGTCAGCCCCCTGATGAAGCTGGTTTCGCGCGGCGATACCACCGTGGTCGATGCCTACCTTTCGCCGATCCTGCGCCGTTATGTGGACCGGGTGGCCGGCGAGGTGGGCGATGCGCGTCTGATGTTCATGCAATCGAACGGCGGCCTGACCGATGCCCGCCTGTTTCAAGGCAAGGATTCCATCCTCTCCGGCCCCGCCGGCGGCATCGTCGGTGCCGTGCGCACCGCTGCCATGGGCGGCCACCGCAAGATCATCACCTTCGACATGGGCGGCACTTCCACCGACGTGGCCCACTACGACGGCGCCTATGAACGCACGTTCGAAACCCTGGTGGCCGGTGTCCGGATGCGGGCGCCGATGATGCAAATCCACACCGTCGCGGCCGGCGGCGGTTCGATCCTGCATTTCGACGGCGCCCGCTACCGGGTCGGTCCGGAGTCGGCGGGCGCCGATCCCGGCCCGGCCTGCTACCGGCGCGGCGGGCCGCTCACGGTCACCGACTGCAACGTCATGCTGGGGCGTATCGTGCCCGACTTCTTTCCGCGGGTCTTCGGGCCGGCGGGCGATGCGCCTCTGGATGCGGCCGTGGTGCGCCAGCGCTTTGCCGCTCTGGCGGACAAGATCGGTACGGCGGCCGGCGATACACCAAAGCCGGAGGCCGTGGCCCATGGCTTCCGCATGATCGCCATCCAAAACATGGCGAATGCCATCAAGAAAATTTCGACCCAGCGCGGCTATGACGTCACCGACTATACCCTGTGCTGTTTCGGCGGCGCCGGCGGACAGCACGCCTGCGATATCGCCGATACCCTGGGCATGACACGCATTTTCCTGCATCCGCTGGCCGGTGTGCTGTCGGCCTATGGCATGGGTCTGGCGGATGTGCGGGCGCTGCGCGAGCAGGCGGTGGAGCACATCCTGGACGCGGATTTGCAGGAGAAATTGCATCACGATTTTCAGGTTCTGGCCGACGACGCCCTGGCGGAAATGCAGGCGCAGGATGTGGCACCCGAGCGCATCCGGACCCTGCGCAAGGTGCACCTGCGCTACGACGGAACGGATTCGGCCCTGGTGGTCGATCTCGCCGACGGCCCGGCCATGATCGCCGCCTTCGAGGAAACACACCGGCAACGCTACGGTTTTGTCATGGCCGACAAGGCGCATCTGGTCGAAGCAATCTCGGTGGAGGTGATCGGCGCCACGGATGCCACCGAGGACCCGGTCCTGCCCGTGAAGGCGCGGCAACAGCCGTTGGTGCCGACCGCAACCGTGCAAATGTACGCATCTGGCATATGGCGCGATACGCCGGTGTACGTGCGCGAGTCATTGCAGCCCGGCGATACGGTCGCCGGCCCGGGCATCATCATCGAGCCCACGTCCACCACGGTGCTGGAGCCCGGCTGGCAGGCACGCCTGAGCGAACGCAACCACCTGGTCCTGGACCGGGTGGTACCGTTGGCGCGCAGCCGGGCGGTGGGCACCGATGTCGACCCGGTTATGCTGGAGATTTTCAACAACCTGTTCATGTCCATCGCCGAACAGATGGGTTCGACCCTGGAGAACACTGCCTATTCTGTGAACATCAAGGAGCGTCTGGATTTTTCCTGCGCCCTGTTCGACCCGGCCGGCGATCTGGTGGCCAATGCGCCGCATATGCCGGTGCATCTGGGCTCCATGAGCGAAAGCGTGCGCGCCATCATTCGCGCCCGCCAACACACCATGGCACCGGGCGATGTGTACGTGCTGAATGCGCCCTACAACGGCGGCACCCATCTGCCGGATATCACCGTGATCACGCCGGTCTTCGATGACGCGGGCGGCCGCATCCTGTTTTTCGTTGGCAGCCGCGGCCACCACGCCGATATCGGAGGCATCACCCCGGGCTCCATGCCCCCGGCCAGCCGCACGGTCGAGGAAGAAGGGGTGCTGATCGACAATGTCACCCTGGTCGAGCGGGGCCGCTTCTGCGAACGGGAAATCCGCGGCTTGCTTGCCTCCGGCCCTTATCCGGCACGTAACATCGAACAGAACCTGGCCGATCTGAAAGCGCAGATTGCCGCCAATGAAAAGGGTGTGCAGGAGCTGCGTCGCATGGTCGAGCACTACGGCCTGGACGTGGTGCACGCCTACATGCGCCATGTGCAGGACAACGCCGAGGAACAGGTCCGCCAGGTCCTCGACCGGCTCGGCGACGGGCATTTTGTCTATCCCCTGGATGGCGGCGCCCAGGTGGCGGTGACGGTGACCGTGGACCGGCAGGCGCGCGGTGCCACCATAGATTTCACCGGCACCAGCGCCCAGTTGCCCGACAATTTCAATGCCCCGGCCGCGGTCTGCCGCGCCGCCGTTCTGTACGTGTTCCGTACGCTCGTCGATGACGATATTCCGATGAACGAAGGGGTCCTCAAGCCCCTGAACATCGTCATTCCGGCGGGCTCCATGCTCAACCCGCGGGCGCCCGCCGCCGTAGTCGCCGGCAACGTGGAAACCAGCCAGATCGTCACCGATGCGCTCTATGGCGCACTCGGTGTGATGGCCGCGGCCCAGGGCACCATGAACAACTTCACCTTCGGCAACGCACAGTACCAGTACTACGAGACCATCTGCGGCGGCGCCGGCGCCGGGCCGGATTTCGACGGTACGGACGCGGTGCACACGCATATGACCAATTCCCGCCTGACCGATCCGGAAGTGCTGGAGTGGCGCTTTCCGGTGCTGGTCGATTCCTTCGAGATCAGGCGGGGCTCCGGTGGTGCCGGGCGGCATCGAGGCGGCGACGGCACCCGCCGGCGCATCCTCTTCCGCGAGGCCATGACCGCCTCCATCCTGGCCAGCCACCGCAAGGTGCCGCCATTCGGCTTGGCCGGTGGCGCTCCGGGAGCACTCGGCCGCAACTGGGTCGAGCGGGTGGCGGGCGGCACGGTCGAGCTTTCCGGCACGGACTCCATCGAAATGACGCCCGGCGACGTCTTCGTCATCGAGACGCCGGCCGGCGGTGGCTATGGCGCGCCCTTATCGGGGCGGCAAAGCATATCAGAGGTAGCACAATGAGCAATGAATCCATGAGCAAGCGGTCCATCGTCTCCTCCGCGCATCTGGTTTCGGAGCAGTCGGCGGAGCTAAGCGAGTTCGAGTTCGGCCTGATCGTCGCCAGCCATGCCTTCGACCGCTGGGTGGTGCGCTGCATGGCGGCGGCTGGCCAGGAGAATCTGGCGCGGCTGGATGGGCTGGTGCTGCATTCGGTCAATCACCGGGAGCGCGATAAGAAGTTGGCCGACATCTGCTTCATGCTCAACGTCGAGGATGCGCATACGGTCTCATATGCCTTGAAGAAACTGGTGCGCCAGGGCCTGGTCGAGGGCACCCGGCGGGGCAAGGAGATGCATTATTCCACCAGCGCCGACGGCCGCGCCGCCTGCGAGCGTTATCGCCAGGTGCGCGAGGATTGCCTGATTGCGGCGATCAGGGTCTTCGCCGGCCAGCGGGAAGGCGATTTGAACCGGCAGGTGGGCGAGTTGGCCGACCTGCTGCGCGCCCTCTCCGGCATCTACGACCAAGCCGCCCGCGCCGCCACATCACTCTAGGCCACCCCCGGCAACTCGCGCTTAAACGGCACCAATTCCGGCGGCGGCGCGTCCATCTCGCGGGCGTGGCGGTGGCCGGCGTAGACGGCGGCGGCGATGGTGCCCGGCGCCCAGGCATCGCCGATGGCGGTGACGCTCTTGATCCCGGCGGCGGTCAACGCCTCGTGCTTGGCCAGCAGTTCCCGATACAGCGATTCTTCCGGCAGGCGGGCGGTGACCGTCACCAGCGAGGTGCACGGCAGTTCACCGGTCTTGCCGGTGAAAACGCAGGCGGTCTGGACATGCGCGCCATCGAACGCCACCAGGGTGCGGTTGGTGATAAGCTCCACACCCAACTCCAACAGGCGCTTTTGCACGTGCTTGAGCTCCAGGGTGTAATCGGTCCAGGCCGATGCCGCGTGGGCCGGGGTCAGCAGGCGCACCTCCAGGCCGTCCCGGCGCAGTTTTTCGGCCACCACGCCGCCCATGTAGAAGTGATCGTCGTCGTAGACCATCACCGGGCCGGCCGGTTTGGCGCCGGCCATGATGTCGTCCGGGGTTAAGACGTTCTTGCCGTCCAGGCCGGGCACGGGGGTGCCGTGGGCGCGGCCCACGCCATCCCGGCGCCAGGTAGACCCGGTGGCGATGACCACCCGGGCGGCGCCGAATTCGCGCACGTGCTCGGCGCTCAGGCGGCTGTCCCGGTAAATCGACACCTGCGTCAATTTGCTGAGCTGCTGTACCCGGTAATCGCGCACCCGGGCCCAGGCGGCCAGGCCGGGCAGGCGGGATTCCCGGCTCACCCGGCCGCCCAATTCGTCGCCGGCCTCGGCCAGGTGCACCGTATAGCCGCGCATCCCCAGGGCCCGGGCGCATTCCAGGCCGGCCGGACCGGCGCCGACCACCAGCACCGTATCGTCCGAGCCGTGCGCCGGAATTGCCTCCGGATGCCAGGATTTGCGCCATTCCTCGCCCATGGTCGGGTTTTGCGTGCAGCGGATGGGGGTCGAGGTATTGTCGCCGGAGACGCAGATGTTGCAGCCGATGCATTCGCGGATGTCCTCCAGCCGGCCTTCCTCGATCTTCCTGGGCAGGAACGGATCGGCGATGGACGGCCGGGCGGCGCCGATCATGTCCAATATGCCGCGGCGGATTTGCGACACCATGGCATCGGGCGAGGTGAAGCGTCCGACGCCCACCACCGGCTTGCTGGTCAGTTTCTTGACGAAGGCGGTATAGGGTTCCTGGAACCCTTCATCGGAAAAGCGCGAGGTGCAGGAATCGTTCTGCCAATCGCTGATGTTCACATCCCACAGGTCAGGCAGCTCGGCCAGCATCTCGATCACCTCGCGGCCTTCCACGGCGCTGGTCAGGCCGCTCGGGCCGATCAGCTCGTCCACGGCCAGGCGCACGGCGACGGCGCAGGTATCGCCCACCGCCTCCTTGGTCTCCTCGATCAGCTCGCGGAAAAGGCGCATCCGGTTTTCCAGGCTGCCGCCGTATTCGTCGGTGCGCTGGTTGCGCCGTTTCTGCAAAAAATGCATGGGCAGGCAGAGATCGTGGCCGGCATAGACGTAGATCACGTCGAACCCGGCCTTACGTGCTCGCAAAGCCGCCTCCCGGTGCCAGCGGCGGACGTCGCGGATGTCGGACAGGTCCATGGCCCGCGCCTGTACCGGGTCGTTGCGGGTCACCGGCATGGCCATGGGCCCCATGGGCACTTCCCGGCTGTAGCGGTTCGATGAGGCGGGTCCCTGATGCACCAGCTCGATGCCGGCCAGGGCGCCGTGCGCGTGCACTGCCTCGGTCATGCGGGCCAGTGCCGGGATGTCCCGGTCGTCCCACAATCGGGCCTCCTTGGCCGGGGCCACGTCCGTGTTGGCGTGGATTTCGCATTCCTCGGTGCACACCACCGCCCAGCCGCCCTCGGCCTTGACGCCGCGCATGGCGGCCACGGCGAGAGGCATGGTATGGCCCATGCCGTTGCAATGGGGCACCTGATAAAACCGGTTCTTCGCTGTCACCGGGCCGATCTTGATGGGCTCGAACAAGATGTCGTAACGCGAATCCCGCGTCATATGTATCCCCGATCCGTTGTGTTTCTTGTCACCTGGGCGTGATTCGATCCGTTGGCCGATGAGATGTGTGTGAGACGCTGGTTGCTGCTATACTGCGGCCGGAAGGAGAAGGGAAGTGACGGTCGGTACTAAACGCAAGAATTCGGTGATCGAGGATCTCCAGGAATTGCTGGGATCCCGCTTGTCGACAACGGGCTCGGTGCGCGAACAGCACGGGCACGACGAATCTTATCATTCGGCCCATGCCCCGGATGCGGTCGCCTTCGCCCGCTCGACCGAGGACGTGGCCGAGATCGTCATGATCTGCGCCCGGCACAAGACGCCGGTGATCCCGTTTGGTTCGGGTACCTCGCTCGAGGGTCAGGTGATGGCCCTACACGGCGGCATTTGCCTCGACACCTCGCAGATGCAGGAGATCCTGGAGGTCAACGCCGAGGATCTGGATTGCCGGGTGCAGGCGGGTGTCCAGCGCTTGCAGCTCAACGAGCATTTGCGCGATACGGGCCTGTTCTTCTCCGTCGATCCGGGGGCGAATGCCTCCATCGGCGGCATGGTGGCGACCCGCGCCTCGGGCACCAACGCGGTCCGCTATGGCACCATGCGCGAGAACGTGATGGGCCTGACCGTGGTGCTGGCGGATGGGCGCATTATCCGCACCGGCGGCCGGGCCCGGAAATCCGCGGCTGGCTATGATCTGACCCGTTTGTTCGTCGGCTCGGAAGGCACCTTGGGGGTGATCACCGAGGTCCAACTGCGTCTCTACGGCATCCCTGAAGCGATCTCGGCGGCGGTCTGTCCGTTCGCTACCCTGACCGGGGCGGTCGACACGGTCATACTGACCATCCAATCGGGCATTCCGGTGGCCCGCATCGAACTGCTCGATGAAGTGCAGATGGATGCCATCAACAAGTACTCGAAGATGAGCTATCCGCTGCAGCCAACCCTGTTTTTCGAATTCCATGGCAGCGACGCCGGTGTCCGCGAGCAGGCGGAGCGGGTAAGCGAGATCGCCGCCGACAATGGCGCCGGTGCCTTCGAATGGGCGCTGTTACCGGAGGATCGCAGCCGCATCTGGCGGGCCCGGTACGATGCCTATTACGCCGCCTTGGCGCTGCGGCCGGGGGCCAAGGGCTGGGCGACGGATGTGTGCGTGCCCATCTCGCGCCTCTCCGAGTGCATTCTGGAGACCCGCAAGGATATCGACGCCTCGGAGTTGACGGCGCCGATCGTCGGCCACGTCGGCGATGGCAATTTCCATCTCAGCTTCGTCATCGATCCGGACGATGCGGAAGAAATGAAGCGGGCGGAGGCGCTCAACGAGCGCATGGTCATGCGCGCCTTGGCCATGGGCGGCACGTGCACGGGCGAACATGGAGTCGGCACCGGCAAGATGCACTTCCTGGTGGCCGAGCACGGCGATGCCCTATCCGTCATGCGCCAGATCAAGATGGCGCTCGACCCCGGCAACATCATGAATCCAGGCAAGATACTGCGCCTCTAGGGCGGAGATCGGACGGGTATGGGAAGCCGCACGCCCAATCCGGAAAGCCCGGCGCCGCAGACTTGGCATGCGCTCGGTACGGCGGAGGCGCTGGCCGCTCTCGCGGCCGGTGCCGAGGGCTTGAGCGAGGCGGAGGCGGTGGCCCGCCGGACGGCCTTCGGGCCCAATGAGCTACCCCGGCGCAAAACGACACGCGTGCTTACCGTCTACCTGCGCCAGTTCAAGAACCCACTGGTCTATCTGTTGCTGGCCGCGGCGGCGGTTGCCGTGGGCGTTGGCGAGTACACAGACGCGCTGTTCATCTTCCTGGTCCTGCAGGCCAACGCCGGCATCGGCACCTACCAGGAATGGCGGGCGGAAAAGAACGCCGAATCCTTGCACCTCATGGTGCATCAATTCGCGGTCGTTCTGCGCGATGGCGAGGCGCGGGAGGTGGATGCGACGGATCTTGTCCCGGGCGACATTGTCCGTCTGGCCTCCGGCAGCTTGGTGCCGGCGGATATTCGCCTGCTTGATGTCCTTGAGCTCAGTGTGGACGAATCGCTTTTGACCGGCGAGTCCCTGCCGGTTGATAAGGATCCGGCTGTGACAGTTGCCGACGCGGCACCGCTGGGTGACCGGCGCACCATGCTCTATGCCGGCACCACGCTCCTGGCCGGCCGTGCAACCGGCGTAGTAGCGGCAACGGGTAGGGCGACCCAGATTGGCCGCATCGCCGAGGCGCTGGCCGCGGGCGCCGTGGTCCCGGCCCCTCTGGTCGTTCGCCTGGCCCGGTTCAGCCGTGTGGTCGGCGGCGCTACCATGGTTCTGATCGGCCTGATCGCCTTGATGCAGATTGCCCAGGGTATGACCCTGGCGATGGTATTTCCGGTCGCCGTGGCCTTGGCGGTATCGGCCATTCCGGAAGGCCTGCCGGTGGCGATCACGGTGGCCTTGGGCATCGCCACCAACCGCATGGCGCGGCGCAATGTGATCATCCGCGCGCTGCCGGCGGTCGAGGGGCTTGGCGCCTGCACCCTGATCGCCAGCGACAAGACCGGCACACTCACCTGCAACGAGCTGACCATTCGCCGGGTTTGGCTGCCCCTGGCGGACGTCGGGGCGGTGGACATCGACGTCTCTGGCGAGGGCTATACGCCGGCTGGCGAAGCCACCGTGGCCGGGCAAAGCCTGCCGGAGCACGAGGCTCAGGCCCTGCGCGCCTTGGCGGAGGCCGGCGCCGTGTGCAACGAGGCCAGCCTGCGCACGGTCGCCGGCAAGATCGTCCACTTCGGCGACACGGTGGATGTCGCCTTCCTGGTTCTCGCCGCCAAATTGGGACTCGATCAGGTGGATCTGTGCGCGGCGTCGCCACGGATCGGCATCATCCCTTACGAGCCGCACCGGCGTTTCGGGGCCAGCTTTTCCGCCACGCAACGGACCGGCGTGGCGATGGCGCACGTCAAAGGCGCGGCGGAAGTGATCGTTCCCATGTGCGGCGGTGAAGCGGCGGACCGCATCTTTGCCCAAGCGGATGCCATGGCCGAGGCCGGCTTCCGGGTTCTGGCGGTGGCCGCCGGGGAAATCGGTGAGGCGGCGGCGCGCGATGCGGACCCCGAGGGGCTGGACGAGTTGCGCTTGATCGGTCTGGTGGGGCTCATCGATCCGGTGCGGCCGGAAGTGCCGGTCGCCATCGCCCAATGCCGGGCGGCGGGGATCGAGGTGCGCATGATCACCGGCGATCATCCGCGCACCGCCTTGGCGATTGCCCGTGAGCTCGACCTGGCGACCAACATGGATCAAGTCGTCACCGGCCAGGCCTTGGCGGCGGTGGCGGACGATCCCGCGGCCTTTGCCCGCCTGATCACGGGTGCCGCGGTGCTCGCCCGGGTCGAACCGGTGCAAAAGCTGGCCATCGTCCAGGCGTTGCAGCGTGCCGGACATGTGGTGGCGGTCACCGGCGACGGGGTGAACGACGCCCCGGCGCTGGCTGCCGCCGATATCGGCGTGGCCATGGGCCGGGACGGCACGGACGCGGCCCGCGCCGCCGCCGATCTGATCCTGGCGGACGATAACTTCGCTTCCATCGTCGGCGGGGTCGAGGAAGGGCGGATCGCCTATGCCAATGTGCGCAAGGTGATCTATCTGCTGATCGCCACCGGCATGGGCGAGATCGTGCTTTTCGTCCTGGCGATCGCGGCACAACTGCCGCTCCCGCTCTTCGCCGTGCAGTTGCTGTGGCTGAATCTGGTCACCAATGGCATCCAACATGTTGCCCTGGCCTTGGAAAAAGGTGAGCCGGGCATCCTCGGCAGGCCACCCCGGCCGCCAAACGAACGCATATTCGACCGTCGCATGACATCACAGGTCCTGGTCACCGGCATCTATATGGGCAGTGCCGGATTTGCCTTCTATTCCTGGGCCTTGGCCCAGGGCATGCCGGAGGATATGGCGCGTAACCTGCTGCTTCTGCTCATGGTGCTGTTCGAGAATGTGCACGCCCTCAACGCCCGCTCGGAGCGGCGATCGATATTCCGTATCTCCTTCGGCGCGAATCCGTTTCTGATCGCTGCGATTGTCGCGGCCCAGGCTGTGCATATCGCCGCCATGTACCTGCCGGGTTTGCGTGATGTGCTGGATGTTCGGCCGGTCACCCTGGACCAATGGGTGCTGGTGATGTCCGTTGCCGTAACGCTGTTAGCCGTGATGGAGGTCTTCAAAGCCGTAACGGCCAGCCATCGACGACATTAAACCGGCATCCGCGATCCGGCCCCGGCCCAAACCGGGGTCTTGGTGCCGGGGATCGCGCGCCTATCTTCCGAACAACACCCACCACCCGCCGAATCAGGCGATCAATCGGACGATTTGTCGTCGGGTTTGGTATCGGGCTTGGTGTTGCCGGCGGGTTCGCTACGCCTGCGGCCGATATCGACCGGCTCGACGGCTGGCCGCAGGCGATCGTGCTCGGATCGGCTTCGGTTTCCGGCACGACGGTTTGCGACCGCGCTCGTTTCCACTAGGCGGCGCTTACGCAGCCTACGATAACTTTCGAGATCAACGATCTCACCCATGCTGTGACGTTCCTGCTTTCCAGGCTTGCACCATACTGTCTGCCCGATCACAACAGTGCTATTAGCTTAACTGAATCGGAGCCGCGCGCAATGGCGACTTCGCATTGCCGCGATGAAATGTATCATACGGCCGTCGCCAACCGGTCGCAGCAGGGCCAACCGTGAAGAAACTTGGCATCGGCCTTTTCGTCATCCTGATCCTTCTTGTGGGGGCGATTTTGGTCGCGCCGGGTTTTGTCGACTGGAACACCTACAAGGACCGCATCGCTGCCGAAGCGCGCAAGGCGACCGGCCGCGACCTGATCATCGACGGCGATATCGGCCTGGCCCTGCTGCCGGCGCCGGCATTGTCGGTCGAGAACGTGCGGCTGGCCAATGCGCCGGGCGGCTCGGATCCGACCATGGTGGCGTTGCGGGCCTTGAAGGTGCGGGTTGCCGTCTTGCCGCTGCTGCAAGGGCGAATCCAGGTGGACCGGGTGGAACTGGTCGAGCCAACCATCCTCGTCGAGGTTTTGCCTGACGGGCGCGGCAATTGGGTGTTCGCCGACGAATCCGGTTCCGCATCGCCGCCGCCGGAAACGGGTGGAGAGTCAGGCACCCCAGGTCAGATCGCGCTGGAGAGCGTGACCATCAGCGATGGCACCCTCATCTACCGCGATGCAGGCGCCGGGCGGGAGGAGCGCATCGACAACCTGAACGCGCTGGTCGCGGCGGAATCCCTGAAAGGCCCCTTTTCCGCCAACGGCGAGGCGGATGCGCGCGGCGTCAGGGTCGCGTTTGAAGTCAACGCTGGCCGGTTGCCGCACGAAGGTGCCAGCCCGCTGGCCCTGATTCTCAGGCTTCCCGAGGCGGGGGCGGTGCTCCAACTCAATGGCGCCCTGTCCTCGCACCCGAATGGCACCTCGTTGCGCGGCCGCTTCAAGGCCAGCGGCGACGATCTGGCGGCCCTGGCGCGGGCGCTGGCGATTGGCGCGGTGCCGCCGATGTTCGCCAAGCCCTTCACCCTGGAGTCCGAACTGTCCCTGTCGGCGCAAAGCCTGACCGCCGCGGATGTCGCGTTCCGCCAGGGCGACATGTCGATCGATGGGGCCGTGCACGTTACGCCCGGCACGCCGCTGGATGTTCGGATCAGGCTCGATACCCAGCGTATCGATCTGGACAAGGTGCTGGCCGAAAGCGCCGCCGCGATGTCGAATGAGACGGCCGCGGATACGCCGGCGGCGCCCAGCCAGGCGGGCGGCGCCCCGGCGCCTGAACCTGCCGTCCCCGGCAGGCCGGCGATTCCGAAGGATGTGACCGGATCGCTGCAGGTGGCTGTGGATGCGCTGATCTTTCGCGGCCAGGTGATTCGCCAGATCCTGGTCAACGTGGACGTCGCGGAGGGCCAGGCCAAGCTGAGTCAGGGGATCGCTCTGCTGCCCGGTGGCTCCGATGTGTCGTTGACCGGCACGCTGGCGGCGGTCGAACCGGGTGGACCGCCACGCTTCGCCGGCAGTATCGAGGTGGCATCGGACAATCTGCGCGCGGTTCTGGAATGGCTCGGTGTCGACATGGCGGCGGTTCCGGCCGACCGCCTGCGGCGCATGACCATGACCGGCGCCCTGGAGGCCACGCCCGACCGGCTGACCCTGGCGGACATGGATTTGCGCGTCGATGTCAGCCGTGCCACCGGCGGCATCGCCGTGGCCTTGCGCGACCGCCCGGCGTTCGGAATCGGCCTGGCGGTCGACAAACTGAATGTCGATGCCTACCTGCCGGCAGATGTTCCGGCGGGCGGTCCTATCCCGACTGCTCCGGCGGCACCCTCCGGCACCGGCGGCCAGGGCGCCGCACCGCCGAACGGCCTGGCTTTTCTCGATGCGGTGGATGCGAATTTGGATCTGCGCCTGGGGAGCGTGAGCGCGCGTGGCATCGCGGCGCGCGATGTGCGCCTCGATGCCACATTGCAACGCGGCACGCTGGTCCTGCGCGAGGCATCGGTGGGCGATGTCGCCGGCAGCAGCATGCACGTCTCCGGGGCGGCGGCCGGCCTCTCGACCGCGCCGACGTTCGACGGCAAGGCTCAGATCAAGATCCCGGAGCCGGTGCGTCTGGCGAAGATGCTGGGCACCGACTCCACGGCGTTCACCCGCCTCGGCGCGTTCGAGGTAGGCGGCACGTTGAAAGGCTCGTCCAAGGATGTGGCCATGGACATGAAGGCCAGTGCCGCCGGGGGCTGGCTGGGCGTGGCCGGGTCGGTGCAACCGCTGGCGGCGGTGCCCAGCTTCGATGTGGCGGTCACCGCCGCCCACCCAAGCTTGGCCCAATTGGCCGGTGCGCTGTCCCCCGGTGTGCGTCTGGCGCCGGATTTGGGCGGCCTCGATCTCAAGGCACGGCTGGCGGGAACGGCCGAACGCTTTGCCGTGCAGGATCTGTCCGGCCAGATCGGGCCGACGGAAGTCTCCGGCTCGCTAGGCGCCGATCTGACGGGGCCGCGGCCAAAGATCACCGCCGATCTGGTCACCAGCGTGACGCCCCTGGCCGGGCTGCTGGCTCCGGCCGCGGCCGGCCAGAGCGGCGCGGCGGGTGCGGGGGCGAGCGGTGGCGCCGGCAACGCCAAAAGCGGGCGATGGTCGACCCAACCCATCGACGTATCGGCGTTGCGTGCGGTGGACGCGGAGGTAACGCTGCGTGCTCAGGCGTTGGTGACCGATTCCTTACGCCTGGACACAGCGAACGTCGAGGCCACGCTGACCGACGGCGTTCTCGATCTGCGCAAGCTGACCGGAACCTTCTATGACGGGGCTTTGTCGGTGAGCGGCAAGATCTCCGCCGGCGGCGGTTTGCAGGCGGGTCTGGCGGTGACCGCCATCGAGCTGAACGTGGGCCGATTGCTACAGGACATGGCGGAGAGTGACCGGGTCAGCGGGCCGCTGAATCTGAACGCGTCCCTGACCACGCAAGGCAAGAGCGAGGCGGATCTGATCAGCACCCTGGCCGGCACCGGCGATCTGAGCGGCACACTGACCGTCAAGCGCACGGCACAGGAAGACGTGGGCGCCGTGGTCCTCGGCATTCTGGGCCAGAAGGTCAAGGAAATCCGCGGCATCACCGATGCCACCAACGTGCTGTTCGGCGCTTTTGCGGGCACGCCCGCGGCCCTGAGCGGTACCTTCACGGTGGACAAGGGCATCGTCCATACTAGCGATACCAAAATCGATGGCCGTCAAGCGACGGCGCTGACTCAAGGCGACATCGATTTGCCGGCCTGGCAGATCAACACGCGCACCGATGTGTTCCGCGCCGAGGATACGGCCACACCCTATCTCACCGCCGAGTTGCGCGGCCCCCTGGACAAACCGAACCCGCGCATCAGCGGTCAGCCATTCCAGCGGCAGCAGCAACCGCCCGCGCAAGCGCCAACGGATACACAAGCGCCAGCTGCGCCAGCCACGCCCGCGGCCCCGGTGAAACCCGAGGACATCCTCAAGAAAGGTCTGAAGGACCTGCTGAAGGGCCTGCCGCAGTAAACGCTTACCGGCCGGCGGCGGTGCGCTCCAGAACATAGACGCGCACGGCGCTGGACAGATTTCCCTGCCGGCCCTTGTCGATCTGCTCGATCAATGCGTTCAGGGAGAGGCCGTCGGCGGTGGCGAACGATTTCAGGTGCCGCCAGAAGACCTCCTCGACGCTGAAGCTGGTCCGGTGTCCGGCGATGTTGACCGAGCGCTTGCGGACCGTCTGGTCCACGGCGCGGCCTTACGCCTTGCCGCGCGGGCCGAGCATGTCCTCGGGCTTGACCCATTCATCGAACTGTTCGGCGGTCAGCAGGCCCAGGGTCACCGCCGCTTTCTTCAAGGTGGTGTTTTCGGCAAAAGCCTTTTTCGCCACCTTGGCCGCGTTGTCATAGCCGATGTGCGGGTTGAGGGCGGTCACCAGCATGAGCGAGCTGCGCATCAATTCGGCAATGCGCCCGGTATCCGCCTCGATGCCGGTCACGCAGTTGTCCGTGAAGCTGTCGCAGGAATCGCCGATCAGCTTGGCGGATTGCAGCAAGTTGTAGATCAGCACCGGCTTGAAAACGTTGAGCTCGAAATGACCGTTCGAGCCGGCGATGGTCACCGTCACGTGGTTGCCCATGACCTGAGCGCAGACCATGGTCATGGCCTCGGCTTGGGTCGGATTGACCTTGCCGGGCATGATGGACGAGCCGGGCTCGTTCGCCGGCAGGCGCAACTCGCCGAAGCCGCAGCGCGGGCCGCTGCCCATCAGGCGGATGTCGTTGGCGATCTTCATCAGGGACACGGCCACCACGTTGAGGGCGCCGGAGGCCTCGACGATGGCATCGTGCGCCGCCATGCCCTCGAACTTGTTCTCGGCGCTGACAAAGGGCAGTCCGGTGATGGCGGCTGTTGCCTTGGCAAAGGCATCGGCGAAGCCGGCCGCCGCATTCAGGCCGGTGCCAACCGCCGTGCCGCCCTGAGCCAATTCATACAGATTGGGCAAGGTGTTGCGCAGGCGTCCGATACCGCGCTCGGTTTGCGCCGCATAGCCGGAAAATTCCTGGCCCAAGGTTAGTGGTGTGGCGTCCATCAAATGGGTGCGCCCGATCTTGATGATCTGGGCGAATTCCTTGGCCTTGGCGGCCAGGGCGGTGTGCAAGCGCGCCAGGGCCGGAATGGTCTCGCCGTGGATCAGTTGCGCGGCGGCGATGTGCATGACTGCCGGGAAGCTGTCGTTGGACGACTGGCTCATGTTGCAGTGATCGTTGGGATGCACCGGCGACTTGCCGCCGCGCGTACCGCCGAGGATTTCGTTCGCCCGCCCGGCGATCACCTCGTTGGCGTTCATGTTGCTTTGCGTGCCTGAGCCGGTTTGCCAGACGACCAGGGGAAATTCGTCCAGCAGCTTGCCGTCGGCGACCTCCTTGGCGGCGGTGCAAATCGCCTCGCCCAGCTTCTTGTCCAGTTTGCCCAGTGCCATGTTGGCGCGCGCCGAGGCCAGCTTCTGGATGCCGAAGGCCTTGATGACGGCGGGCGGCAAGCGCTCACCGCCGATGCGGAAGTTTTGAATCGAGCGTTGCGTCTGCGCCCCCCAATAGCAATCGAACGGCACCTCGATCTCACCCATGGTGTCGCTTTCAACGCGGGTGCGGGCCGGTTTGCTCATGGGGACAGTCTCCTCGCGGTCTGGCGTTTGCTGCTTTTGTTCTTTTTGCCTTTGCGGGCGCGTTTGGCGGCGGCGAGCGCCAATTCCGCCCAGGGGAGCAAGGCGCCCGGGTCGCTCAGCGCGCCATCGGGCGCTTTTCTATAGGACATGGTGATCGAGTCGCCAGCACGGGAATAGAGGAATGGCTGTGCCCCGGCCGCGGCGAAGCGGGCCTCGCTTTCGCCGTCGACCTTCAGGAACAGCTCGTCGTCGGCGATCAACCCGAACATCGTATCGTCCAGATAAATGCCCCAGCCGCCGAACATGGCCCGCGCCCGCACCGGCCCCATGGGCATGAGCAGGCCGAGCGCCCGGTCGACAAATGTCCGATCCTTGCTCATAGCACCGCCGCGACCTCGGCCAGGAACGCGCTGGCGGCATCGGTGGCTTCGCGCCATGCCGATTCTGTGTCGCGGCCGCTTTTCTTGCGCGGCACCAGATCGTGGTTGCCATCCTCGATCCAGTGCACGCGAATCGCCGGCGACAGGGGATAGGCGGCCACCTCCGGCGCGCTGCCCAGGGGATCGCGCGTGCCTTGCACCACCAGCGTCCGGGTTGCCAGATCGGTCAGATGCGCGGTGCGCGGCCGGTCCAGCCGGCCCGGCGGATGGAAGGGATAACCCAGGCACAGTAGGCCGCGGACACTGCACTCGTCGGCGATCAGGCTGGCCATGCGTCCGCCCATGGACTTGCCGCCGATGACCACCCGGCCGGCGCCCAGGGCGGCGATGGCAGTCCGCCAGGCGGCCAACAGGCGCGGCTGGCGGTCGGGCGGCCGCCGCCGGCCGTCCTCGCGCCGGGCGGCCATGTAGGGAAATTCGAACCGGGCCACGCGCCAGCGGCCACGCCCGGATGCGGCCAGGCTGGCGGCGGCGGCGGCCATGAACGGCGAATCCATGGGCGCACCGGCGCCGTGGGCCAGTATCACGGTCAGTGGGGCCTCGGCCGGGCCATCGAACAGGAACTGCGGCGGCGGGTCGGATACGGGCATGACGATACGACGTATCGGGCGGGCCAAACGGGCCCGCCTACTTGCGGCGGAAAGTATCGAGCGGGACCACGTTTTCCGCGCTGCCCACCAGAGCTTGCTCGTCGCGGCTGGGGGTCGTTTCATTGGCGCCGCCGATGGCCGGTTGAGGCGCCGCCACCGGTTCGCCTACGCCGGCCTTGCCTTGCCCCTCGGCCACATCGAACTGCAGGCCGAAACGCACCGACGGATCGGCGAAGGCGACCAGCGCCGCATAGGGCACGGTCAGGCGTTCCGGCACATCGGAAAAAGTCAGGGTCACGGAAAACGCCTCCTCGCCCACCTCCAGGCCCCAGAACTGGTGCTGCAGAACGATGGTCATTTCGCTGGGATAGCGCTGGCGCAAGTGATCGGGGATCTGGACTCCCGGATCGTCGCTGCGAAAGGTGATGTAGAAGTGGTGATCGCCGGGCAGGCCGCGCTTGGCAACTTGGCTGAGCGCCTTGCCGACGACTCCGCGTAGCGCGTCCTCGACCATGCGGTCGTATCTTAGCTCGTTGCCTGCCATGCCTGCACCGTACCCCCCTGTGCCGCTGCCGTCGAGCCCGCCTTGCCGGATTATCGCATTTTCAAAGGGTATCTCGAATGAAGTGGGGCGCTTCTGTTGCCAGGTGCGCCCCGAACCCCGCCTAGGCGTGTGAAGGCTTAGGACTTAGACTTTGGCTAACCAAGCCGCCGTTAGGCAGCGAGGCGCGCCTCACCGTAGTTGTCATTTGCAACTATGTGATGGCCCGATAACGGCGGTACCATGCCGGGCACCGACCATACCTTTACCGCGCGCGTCGATCCTGTTTCGCCCCCGTCGGTGCCCTCCGTCGCCATGGCTCGGGAAAGGCATGTCCTCCGTGGCGCGCCGCGCGAGGGAGGAAAATTTGGTGGAGGCGCCGGGTACTGCCCCCGGGTCCGCAACGCTTATTCCGTATGACCGTTTAGCACCATAGTCGGTTTCCCGACGGGTCTAATATAGGGACTCACGGGGCCGGTTGGAAGTGCGCAGGCCAAATTTCCAACGGGTTTCGAATCGGCCGTATCTTCATATACTGCTAACCATCGTCCACAGGATTCAGCCGCTTTTCCGGGCAAGGGGACTCGGCATGTGCCCGCAACCACGATAGGCTGTTCCCATGAGCGCGACACGCAAGAGCAATAATGACACCGCGCGGCCCGATGCCGCCCCCGCCGCGCCGCCGCCTGGGTGCCAGCGCCGCCTGCTGAACGAGGCGCAGGAAGCCGAGGTGCGCGAGCAGCGCGAGACCCGCACCTCGACCCGGCGGGTCACAGTGCCGGCCCTGGAGGAAATCCTGTACGAGCCGTTGCCGGTGCTCGACCACGGCTTCGTGCGGGTCGTCGACTACATGGGCGACGACGCGGCCATCGTCCAGGCGGCTCGGGTCTCCTATGGCAAGGGCACCAAGCAAACCCGCGGCGATGCCGGCCTGATCGACTATCTGCTGCGTCACCGGCACACCACGCCGTTCGAGATGTGCGAGATCAAGTATCACGTCAAGCTGCCGATCTTCGTCGCCCGCCAGTGGATCCGCCACCGCACCGCCAACGTCAACGAATACTCGGCCCGCTATTCCGTGCTCGACAAGGAATTCTACATCCCGGCGCCCGAGCACCTGGCGGCCCAATCGCAAGCCAACCGGCAAGGCCGCGGTGAGGTGCTGGAGGGCGAGCAGGCGGCGCGGGTGCTGCAAATCCTGCGCGAAGATGCCGCACTCACCTACGCCCACTACGAGGAAATGCTGAACCAGCGCGAGGACGGCACCGTCATCGACGAAGACCGGCCCGGCCTGGCGCGGGAACTGGCGCGCATGAACCTGCCGCTCAATATCTATACCCAGTGGTATTGGAAGTGCGATTTGCACAATCTCATGCACTTCCTCTCCCTGCGCGCCGATCCGCACGCGCAATACGAAATTCGCGCCTACGCCGATGCCATGCTGGAGACGGTCAAGCGCTGGGTGCCGGTCACCTACGAATCGTTTACCAAGCATGCCATGGACGGTGTCCGGCTCTCCGGCCCGGCCCTGGCCATCGTGCGGCGTTTGCTGGCCGGCGAAACGGTCACGCCGGAAGACTCCGGGCTGTCGAAGCGGGAATGGGGCGAGTTGATGACCGCCCTTGGCCGGGAGCCTTGATCGGCACCAGCCGCTCCGTGTTATGCTTTTTGCAAGCGCAGACGCTTGGATAAGCGGGGATTGGGGGATCTCATGGGGGAACTAGGTCGATTTCTGAACCGGTTTTGGCGGGATGGCTCGGGCATCTCCGCTTCCGAATACGCCATGATTTCAGCGGTGGTGGCGATTGGTATCGTTCTCGCCGTGGGCGAGCTCTCGGGCGTGGTCTCGGGCACCATGGACAAGGCGGCGGACTGCCTCGATGGCACCCTCTTGCCGGCCAGCTGCCAGTAGCGGCCGCGCCGCGCGGCCTCCAAACAGCTTATTGCATCGAGATCTTGGGCGCTTGGCGGGTTGCGCCGCCCAAGGACGCCTCCACCTTGGCCCAGACTTGCCGGGCGATGGCCACGTAGGTTTGCGCATGCGGGCTGTCCGGGTGCGAGACGACGATGGGCCGGCCGCTGTCCGAAGTCTCGCGAATCTCAATATCCAGCGGCAACTCGCCGAGGAAATCGACGCCCAGCTTCTCCGCCTCGTGGCGGGCGCCGCCGTGGCTGAAGATGTGCGTCTCATGGCCGCAGTTGGGGCAGATGAAGGTGCTCATGTTCTCCACGATGCCGAGCACCGGCACATCCACCTTGCGGAACATGTTCAATCCCTTGCGGGCATCCAACAGGGCGATGTCCTGGGGTGTCGAGACGATGACGACGCCGGTCAGCGGCACCTGCTGCGACATGCTGAGCTGGGCATCGCCGGTGCCGGGCGGCATGTCCACCACCAGGATATCCAATTCGCCCCAGGCGACATCGCGCAGCATTTGCTGCAGGGCGCTGGTCACCATCGGGCCGCGCCAGATCATCGGCGTGTCCTCGGCCACCAGAAAACCCATGGACATGCACTTGATGCCATACCCCTCCATGGGCCGGAGAATCTTGCCGTCGGGCGAACTGGGCCGGCCGCTGATGCCCAGCATGCGGGGCTGCGATGGCCCGTAAATGTCCGCATCGAGCACCCCGACCCGCAGATTCAAGGTGGCCAGGGCCAGGGCCAGATTGGCGGTGGTCGTGGATTTGCCGACGCCGCCCTTGCCGCTGGCCACAGCGACGATGGAGCGCACGCCCGGGACCAGCGGCTTGGCCGCCGTGCCGCCGCTAGCCGGCCGGCCCGCAGGTTGGTGCCCATGCTGATGACCGTGCTGGTGGCCGGATTGAGGGCTGGGAGCGGCATTGCCGCCCCCGGCCTTATGTGCGGTCAGCACCGCGGTGACCGAAAGCACGCCGGGAACGGCATGCACTGCTTTTTCGGTCGCCTTTCGCAGGGGCTCCATCTGGGCGCCGACGGCCGGGTCCACCTCGATCACAAAACCGACGTTGCCGTCCTTGACGACCAGCCCCGAGATCATCTGCAGGCTGACCACATCCTTTTGTTTTGATGGTTCAATCACCGATCCCAGCGCGGCGAGGATCTGTTGCTCGGTCACCTGGCTCATACTGGGCTCATCCCTGGTTCATCCTTGAAAACGTCCTATCGCTGCCAATATGGCGACAAAGCTTGTGCCGCAGCGCCAGCCGGGCGACAACACTTCGGCTGGTTCGGCGCGCCATACGTGATATAAGGCTTCGCGGCGACTTTTGGTACCGGAGTATTCGGTTGCCAACGCCGGGCGCCAGACAATCGGCCGGATGAACGACAACGGGAAGGCGCAGATGCCCTGGGAAAATAAAGGCGGTGGCGGTGGCCCATGGGGCGGCGGCGGTTCCAACGGCGGTGGTCCGTGGGGACGCGGCGGTGGCTCCGGCGGACAGAAACCACCGGATCTGGAGGAGTTGATCCGGCGTGGCCAGGATCGTTTCAAGGGCCTCATGCCCAGCGGCGGCGTCGGCGGCGCCGGCCTGACGATCGTTCTGATCGCCGTCCTGCTGCTGTGGGGATTTACCGGGTTCTATCGGGTGCAGCCCGACGAGCAGGGTGTGGTCCTGCGTTTCGGCAAATGGGTGGAGACCACCCAACCTGGCCTGCGTTGGCATCTGCCCTATCCGATCGAGGCGGTGGAAACGCCCAGTGTCGAGAACATTCAGGCCATCGACATCGGCTTTATCGCGCCGGGCGCAGACCGCAGCCGCGTCCAGCGGCGGGATGTGCCGGAGGAGAGCCTGATGCTCACCGGCGACCAGAATATCATCGACATCGATTTCACCGTGCAATGGAAGATCGCGGACGCCAACAAGTTCCTGTTCAACATTCGCGATCAGGAGGCGACCGTGAAGATCGCCTCGGAAAGCGCCATGCGCGAGATCATCGGCCGCACCGACATTCAGCTGGCTCTGACCGAGGGGCGCCAGGAGGTCGAGTCCAAGACCCGCGTGCTGTTGCAGCGCATGCTCAACGACTATGACGCGGGCATCGAGATCACCCAGGTTCAGTTGCAGGACGTGCTGCCGCCGTCGGCGGTCATCGACGCCTTCGACGATGTGCAACGCGCCCGCCAGGACCTGGACCGCTTGCGCAACGAGGCGGATGCCTACCGCAATGATGTGCTGCCGCGGGCCCGCGGCGAGGCGCAACGCATGATCCAAGAAGCCCAGGGCTACCGCGAGGGTCTGCAGAACGAGGCTGAGGGCGAGGCGCAGCGCTTCCTTTCGGTATTCGCCGCGTACAAGGAAAATCCGGAAGTGACCAAGCGCCGCATGTACCTGGAAACCATGGAAAATGTTCTGAGCGATATCGACAAGGTCATCCTCGACAAGGGGCAGGGGGCAGTGCCCTATCTGCCGCTGAATGAGCTGCGCCGCCGAACCGACGACAACGCCTCTGCCGTGAAGACGCAGTAGGGGGATCGCAAAATGAACCGCAAAACCTCGCTGATCGCCGGTGTGATCGTCATCCTTGTCGGCATGGGCCTGTTTAGTTCGGCCTTCACGGTGCATCAGACCAACCAAGCCATCGTCATGCAGTTCGGCAAGCCCATTCGCGTCGTCAGCGAACCTGGCCTGGATTGGAAAATTCCCATCGCGCAGAACGTGCTGTATTACGAAAAGCGGGTCCTCAATCTGGACCCGCCGGTGGAAAGTATCCTGCTCGCCGATCAGAAGCGCATTCTGGTGGATGCCTTCGCCCGCTATCGCATCACCGACGCGTTGGAGTTCTTCAAGACCGTGCGCACCGAGGGCGGTGTGCGCCAGCGCCTGGGGCCGATCGTCATCGCCTCGCTGCGCAGCGTGCTCGGTAATGCGACCTTGGCCAGTGTGCTCTCAGAGGAGCGCGCGAAAATCATGCAGCAGATCCGCCAAACGGTGAACGCACAGGCCGGGCGGTTTGGCATCGAGTTGGTGGATGTGCGTATCCGCCGTGCCGATTTTCCCGAGGAGATCAGCCAGGCGGTATACGGCCGCATGAAGTCGGAGCGCGAGCGCGAGGCGGCTGAGTTCCGCGCCCAGGGCTTTGAACAGGCCCAGCGCATCCGTGCCGGCGCCGACCGCGAGGCCACCGTGATCCGTGCCGAGGCCAAGCGCGAAGCGGAGATCGAGCGCGGCAAGGGCGAGGCGATTCGAACCCGCACCCTCAACGATGCCTTTGGCCAGGATGCCGGCTTCTTTAACTTCTACCGAAGCATGCAGGCGTACAGCGCCTCGCTGACCGGGCAAAGCACCTATATGGTTTTATCGCCGGATAGTGAGTTCTTCGATTTCTTTGGCTCGGTGGCGCCAGGAACGAAATAGTGATTGGGCCTTGGCCCCTGGCCTTTCGGCCGCGGGGCCGGCTGGTGCCGGAGACGCCAGAGTTATGACCGACCTCCTCACGGCCTTGGCCCTGGTGTTGGTCATTGAAGGCTTGGTTCTAGCTCTGCTGCCCTATAGATTGCGGCAGATTTTGGCCCTTTTAGAGCGGATGTCGCCGGATGTTCTCCGCTTGGGGGGATTGGCGGCGGCGGTCATCGGAGTCGCTTGCGTTTGGCTGTTGCGCGGCTAGCGGGTCGGCGGGCCGGCCGTCATACTTCGGCCCTTTTTTTGGGTGATATACTCCGCTTCGCCCGGTGCGTTGGCTGTGGCACTGCTTGACATGGATGGAAGATTCACCAAATCGCTGTAAGAATATCGCTGGTTTGACCGAGGATGACCGTTTTCCCCCGAAACGGCGCCAAGTCATGGAGACCTTAATCGTGACCCACTCAACCATATGCAACAGCCGCGCCGCATCCGCGGTCCCGGCACCGCGCGATCACCCGCACGCGCACCGGTTTTCGGCCATCGCTTCCGCCGCGCTGATTCTGCTGATGGCCATGGCCGCGCTGGGTACGGCACACGCCCGATCGGCTCCGGAAAGCTTCGCCGATCTGGCGGAAAGGTTGCTGCCGACCGTGGTCAACATCGCCACCACGCAGGTGGTCGAAGGCCAGCGCTCCGAGGAGTTCGAAGAGTTCTTCAAGGAGTTCTTCGAGCGCCGCGGCTCCGAGCCGCCGCCCCAGCAGCAGCAACGCCGCGCCAGCTCCCTCGGCTCCGGCTTCATCATCGATTCCACCGGCTATATCGTCACCAACAACCACGTTATCGCGGATGCGGACGAAATCTCCGTGCGCCTGCATGACGATACCACGCTTCAGGCCAAGGTGGTCGGCCGGGATGAGAAGACCGATCTGGCGCTCTTGAAGGTCGAACCCGCCTCGCCGCTGCCGGCGGCCGAATGGGGAAAGTCCGAGGAAACGCGCATCGGCGATTGGGTGGTTGCGATCGGCAACCCCTTTGGCCTGGGCGGCTCGGTCACCGCCGGCATCGTTTCGGCCCGGCAGCGTGACATCAACGCCGGCCCTTATGACGATTTCATTCAGACCGATGCGTCGATCAACCGCGGCAATTCCGGCGGCCCGATGTTCAATCTGGACGGCGAAGTAATCGGCGTTAATACGGCGATCTTCTCGCCCTCCGGCGGGTCGGTCGGCATCGGCTTTGCCATTCCCTCATCGCTGGTGAAAAACATCATCGCCCAGTTGCGCGAGCATGGCGAAGTGCGCCGTGGCTGGCTGGGAGTGCGCATCCAGACCGTGACCGAGGAGTTGGCCGAGGGCCTGCGTCTGGACTCGACACATGGGGCGCTGGTCGCCTCGGTGACCGAGGGCGGCCCGGCGCAAGCCGCGGGCATCGAGCAGGGCGATGTGATCCTGGAGTTCAACGGGCGCATCGTGCCCGATATGCGCAAGCTGCCACGCATGGTGGCGGAAACCCCGATCGGCGATGCCGTCGAGGTCGTGGTTTGGCGCAAAGGCGAAAAGCGGACCTTCAAGGTCGATCTGGGCGAGCTGTCGGAAGAGCAGGTTGCGGCCGTCGAGGCGGCACCGGATGCCGCGGTGGAAAGCGGCACGATCCCCGATCTGGGCTTGGCCTTGGGCAGCATCACTCCGGAGCTGCGCGAACGCTTTAGCCTGGCGGAAAAAACCGACGGCGTGGTGATCACCGACGTAGAGTCGTCCGGTTCCGGCGCCGAAAAGGGCCTGCGCCCCGGTGATGTCATCGTCGAGGTCGACCAGGAACAGGTGAAAACCCCGGCCGATGTGGCCGAGCGGGTGAAGAAGGCCAAGGCCGAAGGGTACCGGGTGGTCACGCTGCTGGTCTTCCGCGAAGGCGATTTCCAGTGGGTGGCCGTGCGGATCGCCACTAGCTAGCCGCTGAATTCGGCGCGCCGGTAGCCCTGGAGATAGAGCAGGGCGGTCAGATCGCCGTGTTCGATGCGAAAGCGCGCGGCGGCGCGCACGATGGGTTTGGCCCGGTAAGCCACGCCCAGGCCCGCCGCCCGCAGCATTTCCAGATCATTCGCGCCGTCGCCCACGGCACACGCCTGTCCGGGCGACTGGCCCAGCCGGGCGGCGAGTTCGGCCAGGGCCGTGGCCTTGCCCGCGCGGTCGAGGATCGGCTCGACAACCGCGCCGGTCAGGCGGCCGTCCGCAACCATCAAGCGGTTGGCGCGAACCTCGTCGAAACCGCAGAGATCGCGCACCGGTTCGGCAAAACGGGTAAATCCACCGGAAACCAGGGCTGTGGTGGCTCCGTGGGCGCGCATGGTGGCGACCAGGGTGCGCGCCCCTGGGTTCAGGGTGATCCGGCCGGCCGCTTGATCGAGGATGGTCTCGGGCTGCCCGGCGAGTAACGCCACCCGTTCGCGCAGCGATCCGGCGAAATCCAATTCGCCGGCCATGCTGCGCACGGTGATCGCGGCCACGCGCTGACCCACCCCGGCGATCTCGGCCAATTCGTCGACCAGTTCTTGCCCGATGATGGTCGATTCCATGTCGGCGACCAGCAGCATCCGCCGCCGGCCCTCCGACGGCTGTACCGCCACGTCGATCGGCGCACTTGAAAGCTGCTGGCGCACGGCCGCCTCGGCGGCTTCGGCCGTAATGCCGGAAATGGGCACATCGCAGGCCGTGCCCGGGTCCAGCCAATCGGTGATCCCGGCGTGTGCACCGGCTGACTCCGCGATGGCGCGGGCCGCGGTCACGACGGCCTCGGTCAGGGCGCTTGAGCTGGGCCGCGCAATCAAGGTAAGCACCAGGTCCATGGCCCGCATATAGAAGCGCGCCGGGCCAAAGGACAAGCTTGGAAGATGCCGAAATTCCAAACTCCAGACATGCGATCGAAGCCGGTGTTGGTCGTCGCCGGACCGACGGCCAGCGGCAAGTCGCGCCTGGCCATGGATGCGGCCGAGGCGCTCGGCGGGGTCATCATCAATGCCGATTCCATGCAGGTTTATCGCGATCTGGCAGTGCTCACCGCCCGGCCGAGTGAAGCGGAGATGGCCCGGGTGCCGCACCGGCTTTACGGCACTCTGCCCGGATCCGAGCGCTGTTCCGCCGGCCGCTGGCAGGCGCTGGCAGTGGCGGAGATCGAGGCCTGCCATGCCGCCGGGCAATTGCCCATCGTGGTCGGCGGCACCGGGCTTTATCTGCGGGCCTTGGAAAAGGGGTTGGCGGATCTGCCCGAGGTGCCGGCGGCCACCCGCGCCGCCGCCGAGGCCCTGCACGGCGATCTGGGGGGGAAAGGCTTTCATGCGGCTCTGGCGGTGCGCGATCCGGCCATGGCGGCGCGCCTGCGGCCGACCGATCGGCAACGTCTGGTCCGCGCCTGGGAGGTGCTGGAGGCCACCGGCCGATCCCTGGCCGACTGGCAAAGTGCCGGTGCCGCCGCGCCGCCCGCCCCCTATGGGTTTTGCCATGTGATCTGTCTGCCGCCGCGCCCGGCACTGTATGCCGTCTGCGACGTGCGGGTGCTCGCCATGATGGAGGCCGGTGCGTTGGAAGAGGTGCGGGCGCTCTGTGCCCTCGGCCTGGACCCGGCCCTACCGGTCATGAAGGCGCTGGGGGTGGCGGCCCTGCGCCGTCATCTGGCTGGGGAGCTCACGCGGGAGGCCGCCATCGCGGCCATGCAGCAGCAAACCCGCAACTATGCCAAGCGGCAGATGACCTGGCTGCGCACCCAACTTCTGCCCGAGCGGCCCGAAGCGATGATTGTTTCCGAGCAATATTCGGAAAGTCTTTGGGCGGAAATCTTTAAGAATATTCGTCAGATCATATTGACCCGCTGAGAACGAGCGACTAGGGTACGCGCTCTTTGCCGCCGGAAAATGGCTGAGAGGCGCGGTTTTTTTGCGCTCGCGACGTAATTAACGGCCAACCGGCGGCCGGACAACACACCTCAGGTGAGGATCGGACGATGGCATCGCCGCTCATGACCGGCTCGGAAGTTGTGCTCAAGGCCCTGGTCGACCAGGGCGTTGACGTCATTTTTGGCTATCCGGGCGGCGCCGTACTTCCGATCTACGATGCGCTGCACCAGCAGAACGCCCTGCGCCATATCCTGGTTCGCCACGAGCAGGCGGCGGTGCATTCCGCCGAAGGGTACGCCCGCTCCACCGGCAAGGTGGGCGTGGTGTTGGTCACCTCCGGTCCGGGGGCGACCAATGCGGTCACCGGCCTGACCGATGCCCTGATGGACTCGATCCCCGTGGTCTGTCTGACCGGCCAGGTGCCCACCCACCTGATCGGCAACGATGCCTTTCAGGAGGCCGATACCACCGGCATCACCCGGCCCTGCACCAAGCACAATTACCTGGTGAAGTCGGCCGATGATCTGGCGCGGGTTGTGCACGAGGCCTTCTACGTGGCCCGCTCCGGCCGTCCGGGACCGGTGGTGGTCGATTTGCCCAAGGACGTGCTGCAGGCCAAGACCAGCGCTTACATCGGCCCCGATGCGGTCAAGCATCTGAGCTATCGGCCGCAGGTCAAGGCCGAGCCGCGGGCCATCGAAGCGGCCGTGCAGATGATCGCCAAGGCCAAGCGGCCGCTGGTTTATTCCGGCGGCGGCGTGATCAACTCCGGCGATCAGGCGAGCGTGCTGCTCTCCCGCTTCGTGCGCACCCTGGGCATACCCTGCACCAATACGCTGATGGGTCTGGGCGCCATGCCGGCCAGCGATCCGTTGTTCCTGGGCATGCTGGGCATGCACGGGACCTACGAGGCCAACTTGGCCATGTACAACTGCGACGTGATGATCAACATCGGCGCCCGTTTCGACGATCGGGTGACCGGGCGCCTGGACGAATTTTCGCCCGGCTCGCAGAAGATCCACATCGACATCGATCCCAGTTCCATCAACAAAAACGTCATGGTCGATCTGCCGATCATCGGCGATATCACCCTGGTGCTGGAAGATCTGCTGAAAGTCTGGAGGCGCACCGGCGCCAAGATCAATCAGAAGGCGCTCAAGGCGTGGCGGGCACAGATCGAGGAGTGGCGCGCCGTCGATTGCCTCAAGTACGCCAACTCGAAATCAATCATCAAGCCGCAGTACGCGATCCAGCGGCTCTATGAGCTGACCAAGGACCGGGATGCCTACATCACCACCGAGGTCGGCCAGCACCAGATGTGGGCGGCGCAATTCTACAAGTTCGAGAAGCCACGCCATTGGATGACCTCCGGCGGACTGGGTACCATGGGCTATGGCTTGCCGGCGGCAGTCGGCGTGCAGGTGGCGCACCCGGAGGCCTTGGTCATCGACATCGCCGGCGAAGCGTCGATCCTGATGAACATCCAGGAATTATCGACGGTCGCCCAGTACGGCCTGCCGGTGAAGGTGTTCATCATCAACAACCAATGGATGGGCATGGTCCGCCAGTGGCAGGAGTTGCTGCACGGCGGCCGCTATTCGCAAAGCTATTCCGCTTCCCTGCCGGATTTCGTCAAATTGGCCGAGGCCTTCGGGGCGTTGGGTCTGCGCGCGACCAAACCGGGCGAACTGGATGACAAAATCATGGAAATGATCGAATCGCCGCGGCCGGTGGTCTTCGATTGCGCCGTGGATCAGATGGAAAACTGCTTCCCCATGATTCCATCGGGCGCGGCGCACTACGAAATGCTGCTCGGTCCAAAGGACAAGGCGTCCAAGCCCGTCTCCGAGGAAGGCATGGTTCTCGTCTAGCGCGATGCGCCGGCCGTGAACCCGGATACCCGCTTCTTAAAAGACCCAATAAAAACTGGAACGTGGCCAATGGCGCCCAAGGACCTAACAATCGAGCGACGCACCATGGCGGTGCTGGTGGACAACGAGCCCGGTGTCTTGGCGCGGGTCATCGGCCTGTTCTCGGGCCGCGGCTATAACATTGAAAGCCTGACGGTTTCCGAGGTCGATGCGCAGCGGCGCCTGTCGCGCATCACGGTCATCACCTCGGGCACACCGCAGATTCTGGAACAGATCAAGGCACAGCTCGACCGGCTGGTGCCGGTGCACCGGGTCAGCGATCTGACGCGCGAAGGGCCGCGGGTCGAGCGCGAGCTGGTTCTGGTCAAGGTCAACGGCCGCGGCAACAAGCGCGTCGAATCCCTGCGCATCGCCGATATCTTCCGCGCCCGGGTGGTCGATTCCAGCCACCAGCATTTTGTCTTCGAGGTCACCGGCAGCAGCGAGAAGCTGGACGTGTTTGTCGATATGATGCGGCCTCTGGGCCTGGTCGACGTCAGCCGGACCGGCGTCGTCGCCATCGCCCGCGGGCCCAAGGGACTCTGAAATCGAAGCAACCCGCGCGCCGGCCGCGCTGGCACAAGAACACTGGTTACAAGAACACTGGCCCATACCTGGGCCGAAACCGAATAAGGGGAGACCACCAAGATGCGTGTCTATTATGACCGTGATGCCGATGTGAACCTGATCAAGGGCAAGAAGCTCGCCATCGTCGGCTATGGCAGCCAGGGCCATGCCCATGCCAACAATCTGCGCGACAGCGGCGCCAAGGATGTGCGGGTCGCCCTGCGCGCCGGTTCCGCCACCGCCAAGAAGGCCACCGATGCCGGCCTGCAGGTGATGACCCCTGACGAGGCCGCCAAATGGGCGGACGTGGTCATGGTGCTGACCCCCGACGAGTTGCAGGCCAAGCTCTACCGCGAGGACCTGGCGCCGAACATGCGCAAGGGTACGGCGCTGGCCTTTGCCCACGGCCTGAACATCCATTTCAACCTGATCGAGCCGCGTCCCGATCTGGATGTCTTCATGATCGCGCCCAAGGGGCCGGGTCATCTGGTGCGTTCGGAATACAAGCGTGGCGCCGGCGTGCCCTGCCTGTTGGCGGTGCATCAGAATGCCAGCGGCAATGCAACCGAAATCGGCCTGTCCTATGCCAGCGCCATCGGCGGCGGCCGCGCCGGGACCATCGAAACCACCTTCCGCGAGGAGTGCGAAACCGATCTGTTCGGCGAGCAGGTGGTGCTGTGCGGCGGCCTCAGCGCCTTGATCGCCGCCGGGTTCGATACCCTGGTCGAGGCCGGGTATGCGCCGGAAATGGCCTATTTCGAGTGTCTGCACGAGGTCAAGCTGATCGTCGATCTGATGTACGAGGGCGGCATGGCCAACATGCGCTATTCCATCTCCAATACCGCCGAATACGGCGATTACGTCAGCGGCCCGCGGATCATCACCGACGAAACCCGGGCCGAGATGAAGCGCATCCTGGCGGACATCCAATCCGGCCGCTTTACCCGCGATTGGGTCAACGAATGCAACGCCGGGCAGCCCAGCTTCAAGGCCACCCGCCGCCGCTGGGCCGAACACCCCATCGAGGACGTCGGCGGCCGCCTGCGCGCCATGATGCCCTGGCTGGGTGAGAGTAAGCTGGTGGACAAGGCGAAGAACTGAGGCGAAAGCCGGGCCTAGTCCTCCTCCTTCGCCCAGGCGAGGATATCGGCGCGCAAGGCTGCGTAGCGGGCTTCGCTGGTACCGCCGAAGACCGGGTCTTTTTGGGCCTTCATTTCCGCGTCGATGGCGGTCCAGTCGGCCGCCGTCAGGTGCGCCCGGGCCGCCGGGAAGAAGGTGCCTTCCTCCATGGCCATATGCCGGCGATAAGATTCCAGGAACGCCCGCGAAATCCGGGCGAAGGACTCGCGCGGGAACTCCGCCTCCTGGAGGATGCTGCGCAGCGCCGCGCCGAACCGGCGGGTCGTCTCGGCCAGGGTGCGGTGCTCGGCCTGCAGATCGCCAATCGCCTCGATCGCCGCGGGGTTCCGGTGGCACAGGCGGTCGTACACCAGGTCCTCCTTCGGGTGGTGGTAGAGGTCCGGATAGGTCAGGCAGTAGTCGAGCACCCCCTGCAAAATGTCATAGTCAGGGGCCTCGCCCCGGTCGAACCGGGTCAACTGCCGTTCCATGGCTGCCAGCAATTGACCCAGATTCCGGTGGTCCCGATGCAGCGCCGCAAGGATTTCACTCACCGTCCGCCCTCCGTTGCAGGCCGATTGGGGAGGCCAAGGGAAATCCTAAGCGGCGGCGGCGGCTAGGCCAACCGGCAATCCGGCCGGGCCGCCATCCGGCATAGGTTGGCCCGGCCAGGGGCCGGTGACTTGATTTCACGGCTTTCTTACTTGCCGTGTAAGCGACCCCGCTTCCTCAACTGTCCCAATGACTTCCGGTTCAACTAAAGCTTTGGAAAGTTAGGTATTGTTAACCATTCCCTGCGAGGGTAGATAAGACTATGGTTTATCGAGCTTCCGCCGCCAAAACGGACGGTGGGCCTCGACTTAGGATACGATCTTAGGTTAGCGAACCATGCCGAGAGTGATCGACCACTGCGAAACTCTGCCGACGGCCGCCTTGGCGGCCGTTGTGGAGACGCGTGCGTGCGGGTCGACCTCCGGGCATTCCCTCTTCACTGGCGTCGAGGCTCTCCTCCTTATGTGCCCCTGAGCGCAGCAGCCGCATGCGCGGCGAGCGACCAGGGGCATTGCAGATGATCAGAGCACACACCAGTGACCGAAATTGGGAGGGAAGTTGAGCCATGAGCGCTGAGACCAGAAAGATCACAGAGACTGACGCCAACCGCGTCATCGTCTTCGACACCACGTTGCGCGACGGCGAGCAATCGCCGGGCTGCTCCATGAACCTGGAAGAAAAGCTACGTATGGCGGCGATCCTGGAAGAGATGCGGGTTGATGTCATCGAAGCCGGATTCCCGATCGCCTCGAACGGCGATTTCGAGGCGGTGCACGAAGTCGCCAAGCAGGTGAAGACGTCGACCGTCGCCGGCCTGGCGCGGGCGACGCGAAAAGATATCGACCGCGCCTGGGAAGCGGTGAAGCCGGCCAAGCGGTCGCGGCTGCACGTCTTCCTGTCCACCAGCCCCCTGCACATGAAATACAAGCTGCAGATGGAGCCGGAGCAGGTGCACCAGGCCGTCATCGACAGCATTACGCTCGCCCGCAACCTGTGCGACGACGTGGAGTTCTCGCCCGAGGACGGCACCCGGACCGAGAAAGACTTTCTCTGCCGGTGCGTGGAATCAGCCATTAAGGCGGGGGCCGGCACCATCAACATCCCGGATACAGTCGGCTACACCGTGCCCGAGGAGTTCTTTGCCTTGATCGAGATGCTGCGCAACCGGGTGCCGAACATCGACAAGGCGGTCATCTCGGTGCATTGCCACAACGATCTGGGTCTGGCGGTGGCCAACTCGCTGGCGGCTGTGCGCGCCGGTGCCCGGCAAGTTGAATGCACCATCAACGGCATTGGCGAGCGGGCTGGCAACGCGGCGCTTGAAGAGGTCGTCATGGCCTTGCGCGTCCGCCACGACGCGATGCCCTTCCATACCGGCATCAAGTCCGAGCTGATCACCAAAGCCTCGCGCACGCTCTCCGCCGTCACCGGCTTCAACGTACAGCCGAACAAGGCGATCGTCGGTGCCAATGCCTTTGCCCACGAGTCCGGGATTCATCAGGACGGCATGCTGAAGAATGCCGAAACCTATGAAATCATGACCCCGGAATCGGTCGGCCTCGGCCGCTCGACCCTGGTGATGGGCAAGCATTCGGGGCGCCATGCCTTCAAGTCCAAGCTGGCCGAGTTGGGCTATCCGGGGCTATCCGACAACGCCATCGAGGATGCCTTCCAACGCTTCAAGGACTTGGCGGATCACAAGAAGGACGTGTTCGACGAGGATATCGTCGCCTTGGTGGATGATTCGGTGGTGCGGTCCAATGACCGCATCCGGTTCGTGTCGCTGCAGGTGGTCTGTGGGTCCAAGGGGCCGCAAACCGCCGAGTTGGAGTTGGAGGTGGATGGCAAAGTGAAGCGGGCCAAGGCGGCGGGCAATGGTCCTGTCGATGCCACCTTCGCCGCTATTCGGGAAATCTTCCCGCATACCATCAAATTGCAGCTCTATCAGGTTCACGCCGTCACCGAAGGCACGGACGCTCAGGCCGAGGTGACAGTGCGCTTGGAAGAAGAAGGCCGGACGGTCAATGGCCAGGGGGCCGATCACGACACCCTGGTGGCCTCCGCCCGCGCCTATGTGAACGCCTTGAACAAACTGATGCTCAAGCGCCAGAGGACGGCTCCGGCCGCCTTGTCGGCATGAGTGGACGGCGCTCAAGGCACGTGTGATGAACCGGCCGTGGCCGGGGCCGGCATGATGCCGGCTCCGGTCACGGCTTGATTGCAACTTTCGAGAGGCAGAGACGTTCAATGTTTTCCGGTCTGCTAGGCATACTCTCCGCCGACATGGCGATCGACCTCGGCACCGCGAACACCTTGGTGTACGTGAAGGGCCGGGGCATCGTGCTCAACGAGCCTTCCGTTGTGGCTATCGCCGAAGTCAAAGGCAAAAAACAAGTGCTCGCCGTTGGCGACGAGGCCAAATTGATGCTTGGCCGCACCCCCGGCAACATCCAGGCCATTCGCCCATTGCGCGACGGCGTCATTGCCGACTTCGAAGTCGCCGAGGAGATGATCAAGCACTTCATCCGCAAGGTGCACAACCGGCGCAGTTTCGCCAGCCCGCAGGTCATCGTCTGCGTGCCCTCCGGTTCCACCGCGGTGGAGCGCCGGGCGATTCAGGAATCGGCGGAAAGCGCCGGGGCGCGCCGGGTGTTCCTGATCGAGGAGCCGATGGCGGCGGCGATCGGCGCCGGCCTGCCGGTGACCGAGCCGACCGGCTCCATGGTCGTCGACGTGGGCGGCGGCACCACCGAGGTGGCGGTGCTCTCGCTGGGCGGCATCGTCTATTCGCGCTCCGTGCGCGTCGGTGGCGACAAGATGGACGAGGCGATCATCGCCTATATCCGGCGCAACCATAATCTGCTGGTCGGCGAAGGCTCGGCAGAGCGGATCAAAAAGGAAATCGGTTCTGCCTGTCCGCCCGAGGACGGCGAGGGGCGGACCATGGAGATCAAGGGCCGGGATCTGATGAACGGCGTACCGAAGGAGCTGATCATCTCCGAACGGCAGATCGCCGAATCCCTGGCCGAGCCGGTCGGCGCCATTGTCGAGGCGGTCAAGGTGGCCTTGGAGCATACGGCTCCCGAACTGGCGGCCGATATCGTCGACAAGGGCATTGTCCTGACCGGCGGCGGCGCGTTGCTCAGCAATCTGGATTATGTGCTGCGCGCCTCCACCGGATTGCCGGTGTCGATCGCCGACGATCCGCTGTCCTGCGTGGCGTTGGGCACCGGCCGCTGCCTGGAAGAGATGAAGACGCTCAAAAACGTCCTGATCTCGATGTATTGAGACGTTCAAGGTCTTGAGACGGTCGAGTCATGGGCGTTATATCGAGGCCGTTCAGACTTTGTTTAACTCTTTTTCCTATTGAATTAAGGTGGTGTTAATAGGCCGAGTTCGCGCGCCGGGCTTGATGCCAGTGGCCTGCGGTCGGGAGGCGCTGTGAAAAAACCTGCGGGACCGATGTCGCATATTGCCGCGCCGGTCAGGGCGTGGGCTCAGCGCTTCGCCTTTCTTTTCCTGGTCATTGCCGCGTTTGCCCTGATGCTGCTGGGCAAGGCCGACACCCTGCTGGTCGAACGGATTCGCACGGTGGCGACCGATGCCATGGCGCCGATCCTCGAACTGATCTCGAGGCCGGTCGATACCGTCGGCGATATTGTCGGGGAAGCTCAGAATCTGGCGGATCTGCGCGCCGATAACGCCGAGTTGCGCCGCGAGAACGAGCGATTGCGCAACTGGCAGGCCGCCGCGCAACGATTTGAGGCCGAAAATGTGGCGCTGCGCGAACTGTCCCGCCTGACGGTCGAGCCTAGAACGCGGTTCGTCACGGCCCGGGTCATCGGCGATCCGGGCGGCGCCTTTGTCCGCTCGGTGCTGGTCAATGCCGGCACCGGCGATGGGCTGGCCAAGGGCCAGGCGGCCATGACCAGCGACGGCCTGGCCGGCCGGGTCGCCGAGGTCGGACTGCGCTCGGCCCGGGTGCTGCTGCTGACTGACATCAACAGCCGGGTTCCCGTGGTCGTTGGCGCGGCCCGCGACCGCGCCATCCTGGCGGGCGATAACACAAACCAGCCGAAGCTTCTCTACCTGACCCCATCATCCGACATACGGCCCGGCGACCAGGTGGTCACATCCGGGCACGGCGGCGTCTTTCCTCCCGGCCTGCCGGTCGGTGTGGTTACGCAAGACGGCGATTTGGCCGTGCGCGTGCAGCCCTATGTGGATTGGGCGCACATGGAATACGTGCGTTTGGTCGACTATGAACTGCCGGGTATTCTCTTGCCCGCGACCAGTGAGGCGCCTCGCCTGGTTGATTTGCCGCCGGGGACACAGCGGTGAACCAGAACGTATGGACACGTTTTGACGTCGCGGCGCGCAATTTGTCGCCTTTCGTTTTTACGCTGTTCCTGGTCATCGTCGCCATGGTGCCGTTTCAGGTGCCAGGCCTGTCGGCGATCATCCCGTCGCTGAGTTTGATATCGGTCTATTTCTGGGTCATCCACCGCCCCGATCTGATGCCGGCGTGGGTGGTCTTTCTGGTCGGCTTCATCCAGGATCTGCTCAGCGGCGGTCAACTCGGCGTCGGCACCATGGTTCTGCTGCTGGTTTGGCTGGCCATCGCGGCACAGCGCCGGTTCTTCAGCACCGGCACGTTCATGCTGATCTGGGCGGTTTTTGTCCTGGTCGCGGCCGGCGCCCAATTCCTGATCTGGTCATTCAATTGCCTGATCATCGGCACCCTTCTGGATGCCCGCCCGTTGGTGTTCCAGTATTTGACGACAGTCGCCATGTATCCGTGCATCGCATGGCTGTTTGTTCAGGTCCAACGTGGATTTGTGCGTTAGTTTGGAGGCGGCAAGGGCGTCATGGCGCTGATTCACGAAGACAACGAACGGTCGAAAACCTTCACCCGGCGCGCCTTGCTGGTCGGCGGCGGCCAGGCCCTGCTGTTCTCGACGTTGGCGGCGCGGATGTACTACCTGCAGGTGGTCGAATCCGACCGCTATACGATGCTGGCGGAGGACAACCGCATCAATCTGCGCCTGTTGCCGCCACCGCGCGGCCGCATCGTCGATCGGCAAGGTGTTCCCGTGGCGGAAAACCAGCAGAACTACCGGGTTGTTCTGGTGCGCGAACAGGCACTCGATGTGATGCAGACCTTGACGAAGTTGGCTCAGATCATCGAACTTCCGGATTACGAAGCTCAACGCGTTTTGCGCGAAGTCGGTCGCAAGCGGGCATTCGTGCCGGTGACGGTCCGCGACTATCTGACTTGGGAAGACGTCAGCCGTATCGAGGTGAACGCGCCGGATCTGCCCGGCGTCAGCATCGAGGTCGGGCAGACGCGGAGCTATCCCTACAGCGATCAGATGACCCATGTCCTGGGGTACGTCTCCGCCGTCTCAGAGGCCGAGTTGACAGGCGATCCGCTGTTGGAGCTGCCCGGATTTCGCATCGGCAAGCAGGGCATCGAGAAGCAGTACGATGCTCCCCTGCGCGGCATCGCCGGCAGCAGCCAGCTCGAGGTCAACGCGGTCGGCCGCACGATCCGCGAGCTGTCGCGCGATGAGGGGCGGCCGGGCGAGGATCTGGTCCTGACCATCGATGCCGCCTTGCAAACCTTCACGTACGGCCGGCTGCAAGCCGAACGCAGCGCGTCCGCCGTGGTGATGGATGTGCATACGGGCGATGTGCTGGCACTGGCCTCGGCGCCTGGCTACGACCCGAGCTTGTTCAACGTGGGTTTGAGTAACGAAACCTGGAACGCGCTGATCAAGGACCCGCTGGTGCCGCTGACCAACAAGGCCATCGCCGGCCAGTACGCACCCGGTTCCACCTACAAGATGATGGTCGCCTTGGCCGCCCTGGAAGCCGGTATTGGCCCGGATTTCCAAGCCTTTTGCCCGGGATTCCTGCATCTCGGCAATGCCCGGTTCCATTGCTGGAAGAAGGGCGGGCACGGCACGGTCGATATGTACCAGGCGACCCAGCATTCATGCGATGTCTACTACTACGAGCTTTCCAAGCGCGTCGGCATTGACCGCATGTCCGATATGGCACGGCGCTTTGGCCTGGGCGCCGCCGTTGGCATCGACCTGCCGGGAGAGCGTGCCGGCTTGATCCCGACCCGGGAGTGGAAGTTGGCGAACATGGGCGAGCCCTGGCAGGCGGGCGAAACCCTGATCAGCGCTATCGGGCAGGGCTTTGTGCTGGCAACACCCCTGCAACTCGCGGTGATGACCGCGCGGCTGGCCAATGGCGGCAAGGCGGTGGTGCCGCGCCTGACCCGCCGTTCCGATGCCGCCAGCCCGGCGGCCGGCGAGACAGCCGAGCCGGTCGAGGCCGGGTTTGCCGATATGGGTATCCCGGCGGCGCACATGCGCGTGGTGCAGACCGGTATGGATCTGGTGACCAACAATCCGCGCGGCACCGCCTATGGGGCGCGGATCGCCGAGCCTGGCTGGGAGATGGCTGGCAAGACCGGCACCTCCCAGGTCCGCCGCATCACAATGGCGGAACGGGCGGCCGGCGTGACCAAGAACGAGGATCTGCCCTGGCGCCGGCGCGATCATGCCTTGTTCGTGTCATATGCGCCGGTGCAGAAGCCGCGCTATGCCTGCGCCGTGATCGTGGAGCATGGCGGCGGCGGTTCCAAGGTGGCGGCGCCGATCGCCCGCGATATCCTGATCGAGACCCAACGGCGCGACCCCGCGGGCAGCCCGCCCATCGCCCTGGTGGGCGATCAGTTGTCGAAGCGAGGCTAGGCGGCCATGGCCCGGCGCCCAAAGATATTCTTCGTGGATCGCTTGGCGGCCCTGCGCAACAACGAAATGTCCCTGCGCGAGAAGGTTTGGCAGATAAACTGGGGCCTGGTCGTGCTGACGGCGATGATCTCCAGCATCGGCTTTGCCATGCTTTACTCCGCCGCCAATGGCAACATCGATCCCTGGGCGATACGGCAAATGGCGCGCTTTGGCCTCGGCCTGGTGGTTCTTCTCGTGGTGGCCGTCATCGATATCCGCGTCTGGTTCCGCTGTTCCTATACCCTCTATGTCGTGGCATTGATCCTGCTGGTCGCGGTCGAGTTCGTTGGCAGCACGGGCATGGGGGCACAGCGCTGGCTCGATCTGAAAGTCATCCAGCTGCAGCCCTCCGAGATCATGAAGGTCGCCTTGGTTCTGGCCCTGGCCCGGTATTTCCACGGCATGGCCATGGAGGACATTTCGCGCCCGACCGCGCTGCTGTTCCCCATCGCGCTGGTCCTGGCGCCGGCCGCATTGGTGCTCAAGCAGCCGGATTTGGGCACCGCCATGATGCTGCTCATGGCCGGGGCCGCGGTCTTTTTCGTGGCCGGCGTGCGGTTGTGGAAATTTATCCTGGTCGGAATCGCCGGGCTTGGGGCAATTCCCATCGCCTGGCAGTTCCTGCGCGAGTATCAGAAGCAGCGGGTCCTGACCTTCCTCAACCCGGAGATCGATCCGCTGGGCGCCGGCTATCACACCCTGCAATCGAAGATTGCCCTCGGCTCCGGCGGGTTTTTCGGCAAGGGTTTTCTGCAGGGCAGCCAGAGCCACCTGAATTTCCTGCCGGAAAAGCAGACCGACTTCATCTTCACCATGCTGGCCGAGGAATTCGGCATGATCGGCGGCCTGCTCATGCTGGGCCTCTATGCGCTGATCCTGATCTATGGCCTGGCGATCGCCTTGCGGTCCCGCAATCAGTTCGGCCGGGTCGCCGCTATGGGATTGACCTGGAACATATTTTTCTATGTTTTCATCAATATCGCCATGGTCATGGGGCTGGTGCCGATCGTTGGTGTGCCGTTGCCGCTGGTCTCCTATGGCGGCACGGCCCTGCTGACCCTGATGGCGACCATCGGGTTGTTGATCTCGGTCTATATCCACCGTGACGTGCGGATTTCCCGCCGCGGCGTTGGAATCGACTATTAGATCCAGCCAAATAGGGTCGACAGCGCCCGCCAACCCTCGACAAACCAGGCCATTGTTGCTATCAACCGCCTCCGATGAGCGCAAAGCTCCGGGCGCATAGCTCAGTTGGTAGAGCAGCTGACTCTTAATCAGCGGGTCCAAGGTTCGAGTCCTTGTGCGCCCACCAA
>DASWJP010000211.1:0-13598 GCA_036397065.1 Kiloniellales bacterium
CCATTCGATCTATTTCCGCGATCCGAATGGCTATGTGATCGAATTGACGACACCGGTTGGCTCGGTCGAGGAGTATGCCGCAAAGGCGGCGGCCCAATCCCATGACGCCTTGGCGCGCTGGCAGAAAACCAAGCCGGCGGCGAGAAAGGCCGGTTAGGGCCCACTCTTCGAGTCGGCTTCCGGCGACGCAGCGCGGCGCTGCCGGGCTGCCTCTGCCGGCTCTTCGATCATTTCGATGAAAACTTCGTGCGACATCCGCGCCGTGTTGACCATCTTGTCGCGCAGGGCGGCGAAGTCCGGCATCCCGGCGGCGCGGGCGAGGGAAGCCTTCAAGCCCTCCGTCCCGCTGTCGGCGTCGAAGGCCGGAGCCGCCGTCAAACGCAGCAAGCCCTGAATCTGCCGGAACAGGCGCGTTGCCTCGATCAAGCGTTGCGCCAGACTGCTCCCTAACAGCTTGGCCTTGCCCAACTTGGCAAAGGCGGCCTCGGTGGCGCCATCCAGGATCTCCGGGTGCGCCTCCGCATGACGCAGCAGAAGGTACTGGGCCAGGAATTCCAGATCGTTGAGGCCGCCGCGGTGGAACTTGACGCTCCAGATGGAGGCGGCGCTGTGCTCGCGTTCGATGCGGGTGCGCATATCAGCCACATCGACGAGCAAGCGGTCGCCGTCCCGGGGGGCGCACAGTAGATCGCGGATCACAGTTTCGATCCGTTGCTGGAAGGCGGGGGTGGCCAGCACGATGCGCGCGCGGGTCAATGCCATGTGCTCCCACGTCCAGGAATCCTGCTCATAGTAGCGCCGCCAGCCGTCCAAGGTGGTGGCGATGGGTCCGGCGTTGCCCGAGGGCCGCAGCCGCATGTCGATCTCGTAGAGTCTGCCTTCCGGAGTCAGCGCGGTCAGCGCGTTGATGAACCGCTGCGCCAGGCGGCCGAAATAGTGACTCGCCGTCAGCGATTTCGCGCCGTCCGATGGTTCCGCATCCTCCGGCGCATCGTAAATAAACACCAGGTCCAGATCGGACGAGACGGTCATCTCGCGGGCGCCCAGCTTGCCCAAGGCGATGACCGCCAAACTGGCGCCCGGAACGTGGCCGTGGCTTTTCGCGAACTCGTCGAGTACCCGCGGATACAACTCCGCCAGAACGGTATCCGCGATGTCGCTGAGCGCCCGGCCGGATTCGTCGATGTCGCAGGCATGGCGCAGGATATGCAGGCCGACCTGGAAGCGCCGGTCGTTGGTCCAGCGCCGGGACAGATCGAGAATGTCCTGAAAATCCCGCGCCTGGGCGAGCATCTGGCGCAACTCCGTGGCCAAGTCCTCCCGCGTGGGGATTGGATCGAAAAAACCGGGGGAGAGGACCGCATCCAGCAAGCCCGGGTTGCGGCTCAACCGGTCGGCCAGGGCCGGCGCGCCGCCCATGATCTCGGCCAGCATGTCGAGCAGGCCGGGGTTGGCATAGAGCATGGAAAAGAGCTGCACGCCGGCGGGCAGGCCGGACAGGAACTCGTCGAACTTGGTCAGCGCCTGATCCGGCTGCGGGGTCTGCCCGAGGGTCTTGAGCAATGTCGGCATCAGCTCGGTCAACAGCTGGCGGCTGCGGGTCGAGCGCGTGGCGCGGTGGCGGCCGTGGTGCCAGGCGCGCACCAGATTGAACACCCGGTTGCCGTCCGTGAAACCCATCGCCGCCAGGGTCTCCAGGGTGCCCGGCTCCGGCTCGCCGCCTGTAAAGACCAGGTTGCCCGTGGTCGACAGGGCGGGGGCCTCTTCGAACAGTTCGGCATAGTGCGTCTCGACACAGCGCAACGCCGCGAGCAATTCGTCGCGAAACGGCCCGCTGCTGTCATGGCCCGTGAAGATCGCCAAGCGGGTCAGGCCCGCCTCGTCCGCCGGCAAGGTCTGGGTCTGCTGGTCGTCGATCATTTGCAGCCGATGCTCGAGCCAGCGCAGATAGCGATATGCCTGGTCCAACTCGCGGGCCGCATCGGCGGTGACGTGCCCCAGGGCCGCCAGGGCTGCTAACGCCTCCTGGGTGCGCGGCACGCGCAGGCGCGGCTCTCGTCCGCCCCAGATCAGTTGCTGGGTCTGGGCGAACAGCTCGATCTCGCGGATGCCGCCGCGGCCCAGCTTGATATTGTGATTCAATACGGCGATCTCGGCGCCCCCCTTATGGGCATGTATTTGCCGCTTGATGGAGTGGATGTCCTGGATTGCCCAAAAATCCAGGTTGCGCCGCCAGATGAACGGGCGCAGCTCCTCCAGAAAGCGCCGGCCCATGGCCAGGTCCCCGGCCACCGGCCGCGCCTTGATCATGGCCGCCCGCTCCCAGTTCTGCCCCAGGCCCTCGTAATAGGTGAAGGCCGAAAGGAGGGAAATGGCCAGGGGCATGGCGCCGGGGTCCGGCCGCAGGCGCAAATCGGTGCGAAACACATAGCCGTCGGCGGTCCGATCCTCCAGGATGCGCACCAGGTCGCGGGTCAGGCGGACGAAGGCTTCCTGAACCCCGCGGCTGCCGGTGTACGGCGCCGCCTCGCCATCGAAGAGAACAATCAGATCCACATCGGAGGAATAGTTGAGTTCCCGCGCCCCCTGCTTGCCCATGGCCAGAACCACGAAGCCGCAGCCGTGCGCCGGATCTTCCGGGGTCTTCAGGGTCAGCTCGCCGCGCGCCGCCAGTTGCAGCAACAGGTGCGAGACGGCGGCGGACAGCGCCGCGTCGGCAAAATCCGACAGGGCGGCGACCACCGCCTCGACCGGCCAGAACCCGGTGATGTCGGCGACGGCCACCAGCAAGGCTACTTGCCGGCGGGCGATGCGCAGGCCGGACATGAGCACGGCGCGGTCGGTTTCCTTGGCAAGTTCGGTCTTGAGCCGCGCCAGGACTTCGCTTAGGACCACGCCGGGCTCGCGCGTGACCAGCCCGGTGAAGAACGCCACATCGGAAAGGGCGCAATCGGTGAGGAACGGGCTGTTGCCGAACAGGGCCAGCAGTAGGCGCCGGCCATCCGTATCGGTGGCCAGATCGGCCGCCGCTTTGGCCATCTGCGGATCGTCGAGGCGGGCGCACCGCTCCGCCCAGTCCGCCAGGCCGCGGGCGGCCGTGTCCGCATCCCCAGGCTTTGGCAGGGCGTCCTTTGATTTGCTATAGAATAGCGCGGACATTCTGGCGGTCCCGACCGGTTCGATCCGCCGGCACACTGCGAGAGCCGGGACTGCGGGTCAAGGTTGTCCGTACCCGTACCGGCGCACATGGGGGCATCCGCCAGGAATGATTCGGCGCACCACCAAGATTGCCCTCGAGATAGCCGGCGGGCTGATCGCCGCAACGGTGCTTCTTGTTGCCGTGGCCGTCTGGCGTCTGTCCACCAATCCGGTGGATCTGAACTTCCTGACACCGCGCATCGAGGCGGCTCTGGCCGACCCGGTCAGTGGTATCACCGTCGGCATCGGCTCGACTCAGTTGGTCTGGGGCGGGTGGGCGCGGACCATCGACCTGCACACACGCAATGTGGCGGTGCGCGTCGCCGACGGAACGATCGTCGCGGTGCTGCCCGATCTTGTTGTTAGCTTCAGCTTGCGGGCCCTGGTGCAGGGCACCTTGGCGCCCTCCGCGGTGGATGTGTTTGGCGCCCGGCTTCTTGTTGTCCGTAGCGAGGACGGCAAGCTTCAGCTTGGCGCACCGGCCCAAGCCACCGGTTCACCGGCGGGCGAATCGGACTTATCGGGACTGTTGCCGTCGGTCATAGCACAATTGACGTCGAAGCCGGTGCCGGATCGTCCTCTCAGCTTTCTCAACGTGGTGCGCATCATCGACGGCAAATTTTATTTCCAGGACCGCACATCGAATCTGTCCTGGGAAGCGCCCGGTGCCGTGATCGAATTGCGCCGCGACGCGCGGGGTCTGAGTGGCGAGGTCGGCGTGGCCATCGAAATCGGCGGCACCCGGGCCACCGTGGCCAGCGACTTCACCTACGACAAGGACAGCGGCCGCATCGATCTGCAAGGCAGCGCGACCAACCTGCATCCCGCCGCATTGGCTTGGATCGCGCCTCAGTTGCAGATTCTTGCGGGTCTGACCACGCCGCTCAGCGCATCCCTGGTCGGCTCCGGCCGGCCCGACGGCACCATCGACACCCTGAGTTTCGATCTGCAGGGCGAGGAAGGGCAATTGACCTATGCCGATCATCTCACCGAACCGGTGCCGATCGCCCAGGTACAGCTGCGCGGCGCATTCAACCGCGCCGCCGGACGCCTGGTGCTTGAGACCGGTACGCTGGACATCGGCACCCTCGATGACCCTGGGCCGAGCGTGCTGCTCACCGGCTCGGTCGCCAGCGCCCCGGACGACGGGTCCGGCGACATGGACGTCGAGGCAACGGTGATCGTCAACAATATGCCGATGGGTGACCTGTCGCGCTATTGGCCGGACGATCTCGGCGGCAACGCGCGGGCCTGGGTGGTCGAAAATGTCACGACGGGCCTGGTAGAGGTGGCGAAAGCGCAACTTGGCTTGCGGCTTCCCGGCGGTTCGGTCGACGAGGCAGAGGTGAACCGCATGGACGGTACGTTGCTGTACCAGGATGTGGAAGTGCATTTCATGCGGCCGCTGCCGCCGGTGGTCGAAATTTCCGGTACGGCGACCTTCGATAAAAGCAGCATCGCCTTTCGCCCGGGCGGCGGCCGCCTGGGACCGTTGCAGGTGCAACCCACCGCAATCGATATCATCGGCCTCGATCGGGAAGATCAGGATATGACGATCGACCTGGCCGTGGTCGGGCCATTGCGCGCCAGCCTGGAACTGCTCGATCACGAACGCCTGGCTCTGATTCGCGAATTGGGCATCGACACCGCTGCGGTGAACGGCACCGCCGCGGCGCGCGTGGCATTTCGCTTTCCATTGATCGCCGATCTGTCGCTCGACGACATCGAGATCGAGGCCAAGGCGAATCTGGAACAAGCCTCGGTCGAAAAATTCATTCTTGGCCAGGATGCGCGCGAAGGAAAACTCTCCCTGTCCGTCACCAAGGCGGGCATGGACGTGACCGGGCCCCTCAAGCTGGGCGGCGTGGGAGTCGAGCTTGCCTGGCAGGAAGCCTTTACCGACGAGGCGCCCTACCGCACCAATCTGGCGGCGGAGATTCCGACACTGGATGAGGTGGGTCGGAACACCTTCGGCATCGATCTGGCGCCGTACTTGACCGGGCCGGTTTCGACATCGATTCGTATGCTGACCGATCATGCGGGTGCCAGCACCCTCAGCGCCGCGGTCAATCTCCAATCCGCGACCATGGCGATCGCGCCGCTGAGATGGCAAAAGCCGCCGGGCCAGGCCGGTGAGGCCTTCCTGACATTGCGTCTGGCCGCGGGCAGCATGGCCGAGCTCAGTCAATTCAAGATCGATGCCGGGTCCCTGCGCGCCTCGGGGCGTGGTCTGTTCGCCGAGGGCACGCCCGAGCTCGTGTCGCTGACCCTGGACGATCTGGCGATCGACCGGACCGAGGTGCGCAAGGTCAAGGTCACGCGGCGGGGCGAGGGATTCGAGATCCAAATCGGCGGCGGCAACGTCGATGCCACGTCGATGTTTTCCGGGAACGGCGATGAGGAAAGCAAGGCGGCGGCCAAGGCGGCCAAGGCGGTGCCCGCCGCGGTGCGCACCTATACGCCGCTGGTCCTATCGTCGGGCAAGCTGGATCGGCTGGAATTCGGCCCGGATCGCTATCTGGAAGAGGTGAGCCTGGATTTCGATCGCGGCATCAGCGGCTGGAACCGCTTGGCCATGACGGGGAATGTGCCCAAAGCGTTGTGGAGCAAGAGCCCACCCACACCCGACGCAGCCCCTGGCTCGCCGCCGGTACCGGAAACGCCGCGCACCTTGCGCATCGACTTTGGCCCCATTCCGGCCGGCGTACATTCGTTGTCGGTCACCGCGGAAGACATGGGTGGCGTCCTGCGGGCGTTGGACATTGCCGATACGGTCCATGGCGGCACGCTCGATGTGACCGGAAACAGTAACGGATCGCTGCCCGCGAACCCCTTGCATGCCCGAATTGAAGCGCGCGATTACATGCTGGTGAACGCGCCCATTCTGACCAGCCTGCTGACGGTCGCTTCGCTGACCGGCATCGTCGATCTGTTGAGCGGCGAGGGCATTACCTTCACCCACCTGACCGGTGATGTGAATCTCGACGACGGCGTTCTCACGACGGATCTCGTGCGTGCCTATGGGCCGGCGCTGGGATTGACGGTCAATGGAAGCCTCGATTTCGACGAGTCCGTTGCCGATCTGCAAGGCACCATCGTGCCGGCCTATACGATCAATCGGGTTCTGGGCGGCATACCGGTGCTGGGACAAATCCTGACCGGCGGCGAGGGCGAGGGGTTTCTCGCTTTCACCTATCAAATGACCGGGCCGTTGGCTGAACCGGAGGTCAAGGTCAACGCCCTCTCCGCCCTGGCGCCCGGCTTTCTGCGCGGTCTGTTCGGCCTGCTCGATGCCAGTGAGGCGGTCAACGAAGAGGACCAGCCGCGCGCCTTTCCAGACCGCAAATAGAGTCGGGTAACGTCCCCTCAGACGGCGCGGATCAGCGCGTGCCGCTTCTTTCCGGCGGACAGCTTGATGACGCCGTTCGCATCCACGTCGGCCAAGCCGATCTGGCGGGCCTCGTCGGCAATAGCCGTATCGTTGATGCGCCCGCCGCCGCCTTTGATCAGGCGCCGCGCCTCGCCGTTGCTGGCGGCCAGACCGGCCTCGCGCAGCAATTCGTAGGCCGGCACACCCTTGGCCAGGCGGTCGCGGCCCACATCTATGCTGGGCAAGGCATCGCCGCGTCCGCCTTCCTCGAAGGTGCGGCGCGCCGTTTCGGCCGCCGCATCTGCCGCGGCGCGGCCATGGCACATGGCGGTCGCCTCGTTGGCCAAAATCTTCTTCGCCTCGTTGATGTCGGCATCGCGCAGGCTTTCCAGGCGCCGCACCTCGGCCTCCGGCAGATCGGTGAACAGGCGCAGGAAGCGGCCGACATCCGCATCGTCGGCGTTACGCCAGAATTGCCAGTAGTCATAAGACGGCAGGCGGTCCTCGTTCAGCCATACGGCCCCGGCGGCGGTCTTACCCATCTTGGCGCCGGAGGACGTGGTGATCAGCGGCGAGGTCAGGCCATAGAGCGACGCCTGGTCGATGCGGCGGCCCAGCTCGACCCCGTTGACGATGTTGCCCCATTGGTCGGAGCCGCCCATCTGCAGGACGCAATCATGGCGCCGATTGAGTTCGAGAAAATCGTAAGCCTGCAGAATCATGTAGTTGAATTCCAGGAAACTCAGCGGCTGCTCCCGCTCCAGGCGCTGCTTGATGGAATCGAAACTCAACATGCGGTTGACGGAGAAATGCCGACCGTAGTCGCGCAGGAAATCGACGTAGTTCAAGCCGTCCAGCCAGTCGGCGTTGTTGACCATGATCGCATCGCTGGATCCGTCGCCGAAGGTCAGAAACTGGGCGAATATGCGGCGGATGCTGGCCATGTTGTGGGCGATATCCGCTTCGCTGAGAAGCTGCCGCGCATCGTCCTTGCCGGATGGGTCGCCGACCTTGGTGGTGCCGCCGCCCATGAGCACGATCGGCTTGTGCCCGGTGCGTTGCAGCCAGCGCAGCAGCATGATCGGCACCAGGCTGCCCACATGCAGGGAATCCGCGGTGCAGTCGAAGCCGATATAGGCGGTGATCGGCCCCTTGGCTGCCAGGGCGTCGAGGGCGTCCTGGTCCGTGCATTGGTGCACGAAGCCGCGGCCGGTGATCTCGCGCAGGAAATCGGAATGCAGGGTGGTCATGGGGTCGCGGGATTCTCTTCAACGTAGGGCGATGGCGGAAAGCGCCGCTTGCCGTGAGGCCGACGATTTATCACAATCCCCGCCGGTTCACAATTAACCAGCGGGGATGCCTGTTGTTTTTGCCATGACAGGTCCGGTCACCCGGCAGGTGTCAATGTCTTATGGGATCGTGTGGGATCGTGGTACGAGTCGCGAATCGTCGTCGCGCGGGATCTGAAAATGGCTGCCCCTGCCTACAGCATTCGCCAGTACCTGACCTACACGGCCCACCTCTACAAGGCCGTGTTCAACCAATATCACATGGCGCTCCGGCCTTTGTTCGCGCGCTATGTTTCGGAGGGGGCGACGGTCTTCGATGTCGGGGCCCAGGCCGCGCAGTTCACCAAGCATTTCGCGGCCCTGGCGCCGAAGGGCCATGTCTATGCGTTCGAACCGGGCGACTATGCGCGCCGAGTCTTGTCGACGGCGGTCAATATGAGAGGCATGCGCAACGTCACCGTCGTTCCGGTCGGTCTTTCCGATCAACCGGGCGAGGCGGTCTTGACCTCGCCGATCAAGAAAGGCGGGAGCATCGGCTTCGGTCTTTCGCATCTCGGGCGGCACGAGGGCGATCAGCCTGTATTCGCGACAACGGTGTCTTTGACCACACTCGACACGTTCGTTGCGGAGCACCGCATTCAGGCGCTCGATTTCCTCAAGGCCGACATCGAGGGTTGGGAGATCCACATGCTTCGCGGCGGCCTGCGCACGCTGAAACGCTTCCGCCCGCCGATGCTGCTTGAGATCGAGGGCAAGTTCCTGGCGCGTGCCGGATCGGCGCCCGAAGACGCGTGGAACCTGCTTGGCCCGCTCGGCTACCGGGCGTCCCAGGTGCGTCTCGATGGAACCGTCACGCCGGTCAATAATTTCATGGGCGGCGGAGACTACCTGTTCGTGGCGGATCGTCAATGACGGCACTTAGGGACTCATGACTGTGAAGGCACCTCGCTGGGCGCTCGGCCTGATGAGCGGCACCTCGCTCGATGGTATAGATGCCGCGTTGATCCGCAGCGACGGCCACCAGGCGGTGGAACCCGGTGCCTTACTGACGGTCTCCTATGAATCCGACTTCCGCGGGCGATTACGCAGCGTGCTCGGCGGCCGCGGGCCGGTCGAGGCGGTGGAGCGGGAGCTGACCCTGCGCCATGCCGATGCGGTGCGGTCGCTCCTGACCCAGGCCGGGCATGCTCCCGGCGATGTGGCCGTCATCGGCTTTCACGGCCATACCATCCTGCACGAGCCGCAGGCAGGCCGCACCTGGCAGATCGGCGATGGCGCCCTGCTGGCGGCGGAAACCGGCATCGACGTGGTCAACGACTTCCGCAGCAACGACATGGCCGCGGGCGGTCAGGGCGCCCCCTTCGCACCGCTCTATCACGTGGCCCTGGCGGCAAACCTGGAAAAGCCCCTGGCGGTGCTCAACCTGGGCGGGGTGGGCAATGTGACCTGGTTGGGGCCTGATGCCGCCGGTGGCGAGGTTTTGGCCTTCGACACCGGGCCGGGCAATGCCCTGATCGACGACTGGGCGGAGCGGCACACCGGCCAACCCCGGGACCAGGACGGCGCCTTGGCACGGGCCGGCCGGGTGGATGCGGCGGCCTTGGTGGCATTGTTGACTCACCCTTATTTCTCAAAGGCGCCGCCCAAGTCACTGGACCGGGACGATTTCGATCCGGCGCCGGTGGCCGGCTTGTCACCCGCTGATGGGGCGGCGACCCTGACCGCCTTCACGGCCGCCGCGGTGGCCGCGGGGCTGGCGCATCTGCCGGCGCCGCCAAAACGCTGGCTGGTCACCGGCGGCGGCCGGCACAATCCATCGCTGATGGCGGCCCTGGCGGAACGGCTGGGGGTGCCGGTGGAACCGGTCGAGGCGGTGGGCTGGAACGGCGATGCCCTGGAGGCGCAGGCGTTCGCCTATCTGGCGCTGAGGTCCCTGGAAGGGCTGCCGTTATCGCTGCCGGGCACGACCGGCGCCAGGATGGCGGTCACCGGCGGCGTGCACCACCGCGCCGGCGGCGGCACCGCCTAGCGGGCGACCGCCGCTGTATCCTCGGCTAGTGCCTTGGTCAGATATTTGTCGAGAACCTTGTCCAGCTCGGCCAGGCGGTCGTGGAAGAAATGGTTGGCCCCGGGAATGATCTCGTAGACGATCTCCAGATTGCGCTGGCTGCGCAGCTTGTCCACCAGCTTGGCGACCGAGGCGCCGGGCACGATCTCGTCCTGGTCGCCGTGCACGATCAGACCGGACGAGGGACAGGGCGCCAGGAAGGTGAAATCGAAGGCATTCGCCGGCGGCGCCACCGACACGAACCCGTTGATTTCCGGCCGCCGCATCAAAAGCTGCATGCCGATCCAGGCGCCAAAGGAAAACCCGGCAATCCAGCAGGCGCTGGTGCTCTGGTTGAACGATTGCATCCAGTCCAGGGCCGCCGCCGCATCCGAAAGCTCGCCTTCGCCCCGGTCATAGCCGCCTTGCGAGCGGCCGACGCCGCGGAAATTGAAGCGCAGCACCGAGAAACCATGCCGGGCGAAGCCATGGTAGAGGGAATAGACCACCTTGTTGTTCATGGTCCCGCCATACTGCGGATGCGGGTGCAGCATCACGGCAATCGGCGCGTTCGGCACCCGGCTATGCTGATAGCGGCCTTCCAGCCGGCCTTCCGGGCCGTTGAAGATGACTTCGGGCATAAGTCCGCGTTTTTCCTAGTCAGTTCCGAGGTGAGGGTATACGGGCACCCGTGATCCCGTGGATATTAGCTAACCGTTTGAAACTCATACGACAGTCCCCAAAAAAAATGTGCTGTGCAATCTTGACCAATTTAGTCGGTTAAACTATATCCTGATGTAGGCGCCACGCGGAGTCTGGCGCGGTCCAAAGCGGGCCGGATCATAGCACGATGGGCAATGCCATGTTCAACATCATCCGTGACGAAATCGATTCCATGATGGCCCGCGATCCTGCTGCGCGATCACGCCTAGAAGTGGTGCTTTGCTACCCCGGATTCCAGGCGTTGATGATTTATCGCCTGGCCCATGGCTTGTGGCGGCGACGCTGGTATCTGCTCGCCCGCATATTTTCGCAGATCGGGCGCATGGTGACCGGGATCGAGATCCATCCGGGCGCCACCATCGGCCGCCACCTGTTCATCGATCACGGCGCGGGCGTGGTCATCGGCGAGTCCAGCGAGATCGGCGATGGCGTGACCCTCTATCAGGGTGTGACCTTGGGCGGCGTGGCACCGAGCGTCGACAGCCACAGCCAACGCAATTCCAAGCGTCATCCGACCCTGCTGGATGGCGTCATCATCGGCTCCGGGGCACAGGTCCTGGGCCCGATCACGGTCGGCGACAATGCCCGGGTCGGCGCCAACTCGGTTGTCACCAAGGATGTGCCTCGGTGCGCCACGGTCGTCGGCATCCCCGGCCGTATCGTCCAGTCGAACAAGAAAACCCAGGACCAGGAAACGCCCGGTTTCCTGGCCTATGGCATGCCGGCGGGCGATGTGCCCGATCCGGTCGCCCGCGCCATCGACGGCTTGCTTGGCGAGGTACAGAGCCTGCGGGCGCGTTTGAACAAATTGGAAGAGGACACCGCCAACCAAGTCGGACAGGGCGCCGACGTCGGATCCGCGCGCCGAGCCAAGACCAAGGCGGAAGGCAAGACCCGCAAGGCGGCGGTGGTCCCCCCCGGTGAGTGCTGAGCACCCGGCGGCGCTGGATTGAGGAGGCATCAAAGTGAAGCTGAGCACCAAGGGACGCTATGCGGTCATGGCGCTGGTCGATTTGGCGCATCAAGGCGACGATAGTCCGACCTCACTGGCTGAAATCGCCGAGCGGCAGGAGATTTCCCTCTCCTATCTCGAGCAGTTGTTCGCCAAGCTGCGCCGGGGCGGCTTGGTCAAAAGCGTGCGTGGACCCGGCGGCGGCTACTTGCTGGCAAACAAGCCGGAGGAAACGCGCATTGCCGATATCATCCTGGCGGTGGACGAACCGATCCGGGCCACCCGCTGTACTCCCGGGCAGCCGCACGGCTGCCGCGCCAACAAGAGCCGCTGCACGACCCACGATCTGTGGGAAGAATTGGGCAACCAGATCTATCTGTATCTGAGTTCCGTGACGCTCGCCGATGTGGTCCACCGCCGTATCCTGGGCACCAGCGGGCTTATCCCTCGCACTCCCGGCTGCGGCCCCGCCTTCGCGGCGGAATAAGCATCGGCACGCCGGGTATCCACCGGACCGGTCAACCGAGCGATGACACGCACCACATATCTGGACTACAACGCCAGCGCCCCCATCCGGCCGCAAGCGGCGGCGGCGGTCAGCCGTGCCCTGTCGATCACCGGCAATGCCTCGTCCGTGCATGGTTTCGGCCGCCGGGCCCGGGCCTGTCTGGAAGATGCGCGCGAGGCAGTGGCCGCCTTGGTTCAGGCCCCACCGGCGGCGGTGATCTTCACCAGCGGCGGCTCGGAGGCGAACACCCTGGCCCTGCACGGCCTGGTGCACGGCCGCCGCGTGCTGGTGTCCGCCGGCGAACATCCTTCGGTGCTGAATGCGCTTCCGGGCCGCGTGCATGTGCCGCTCACCGGCGATGGCGTGATCGATCTGGCGGCACTCGAAGGTGCGCTCGCGGCCGATCCTCAACCGGCCCTGATTTCGGTGATGCTGGCCAACAACGAGACCGGTGTGATCCAACCGATCGCGGCCGTCGTGGAATTGGCGCGCCGGTTCTCGGCGCTGGTTCATTGCGATGCCGTGCAGGCGGCAGGTAAGATCGCCGTCGACATGACCGACCTGGGTGTGGATTGCCTGAGCCTATCGGGGCACAAGATCGGCGGCCCGCAAGGCGTCGGCGCCTTGATCGCCGGCGAAACCCTGGCCCTGGCGCCGGTGTTGCTGGGCGGTGGGCAGGAACGGCGCCGCCGCGCAGGCACCGAGAATTTGCCGGGTATCGCCGGCTTTGCCGCTGCCGCAGACGCTGCCGGGGCGGATCTCGACGATGCGCCGCGCATGGCCGCCTTGCGCGACGATCTGGAGCGGCGCGCGTGCGAGGTTGCACCGGCCATCTTCATCCTGGGTGCCGATGCGCCGCGCCTGCCGAATACAAGTTGCATCGCTTTGCCCGGCTGGCCGGCGGAGACTCAAGTCATGGGCCTCGACCTCGCCGGCGTGGCGGTCAGCGCCGGATCCGCCTGCTCCTCCGGCAAGGTGGCGCCCTCGCATGTGCTGCGCGCCATGGGCGCGGACGACGCGGTCGCCGGATCGGCGATCCGGGTCAGCCTGGGTTGGGCGAGTGCGGCGGCGGACGTGGATCATTTCATTCAGGCCTGGGGCGATCTGTATGCGCGCAGCACCGCCGCCCGCGCCCTGCACAGTCCGGCGGCATAGCGGCCCATGACAAACCCCACTCGGCCCATCTACATGGACTACCAGGCCAGCACCCCGTGCGATCCTCGGGTGCTCGAGGTCATGCTGCCGTTCTTCGGCGCCCGCTTCGGCAATCCGCACAGCGTCCATCACAGCCAAGGACAACAGGCCGAGGCGGCGGTCGAACAGGCGCGCACGCAGGTTGCGGACTTAATCGGCGCCGAGGCGCGCGAGATCGTCTTCACCTCCGGCGCCACCGAGGCCAACAATCTGGCCATCAAGGGCGCCGCCCGATTTCTCAAGGCGCGCAAGCCGCATGTCATCACCTGCGTGACCGAGCACAAGTGCGTGCTGGAAAGCGCTCGGCGGCTGGAAGG
>DASWJP010000212.1:0-49074 GCA_036397065.1 Kiloniellales bacterium
GCCTCGCCGTCCCACTTCTCGATGGGGTGGCGCAGCGGGTACTGGCTGTTCGACAGCACGTGCTGGCGGGCCAGCCGGGTCTGCGGGTCGAAGATGATCGGGGCCCGCAGGTTCGTCGTCATCTCGATGCCGACTCCATCCGACTTTGGCCGGATGGTCACGACGAACAGGAAAACGGCCTTGTCTGGCTGGATCCCAGCGGCGGTGCAAGCTTCCTCCACATCCGCCGGGCCGATCGGCGCCTGGGCGGGCGAGGCCGGCATCACGATGAATGACAGCGGCAACTCGGCCAGGGATTGCAGCAGCTTGAAATCCTCCGGCGCCGGCTCCGGCAGGTTGGCCAGGCCGAAGAGCTGATGATCGGCGAAGCCGACCAGGCCCTGTGGCATGACCACCGTGTTCTGCGGGGTGAACTCATAGACACCGAAACGCGTCTCGACGGAGACGGTCTCCGTCGGCACCGTGATCGGAAAGCCCTTCCCCTTTTTGATATTCTCTTGATTGAGCATCATGGTCCGTTTCTCCTTCGATTGGGCCTTGCCGATACCGCTATGTTTGGCGGGGGCCATGGTGATTACCTTAGGTAGTTGACGAGGCTGAGCTGGCTCAGCCGCGCGGTGAGGGTGTACGAGGCTTCGAGCTGCACTTGCTGGGCGCTGATGCGGGTGACTGCGGCGACCACATCCACGTCCTCGATGACGCTGACCGCATCCTTGGTGGCGATGAGGAAGTCCTCGTGACGGGACTTCGTCTCACCCAAGGTGCTGCGGTCGGAACCGATGCGGGAACGGATGTTCGGCAACTCGGCGATGGCTTCGAGCGCCAGCGCGAGAGCGGAGTTCAGTGTCGCAGTGTCGATCGAGCCGGCCGATACGTTCGCGTTCTTGGCCATGAACAAGGCGCGGAACAGCTTCTCGAACCCGGGCTCGGCGCCGGTGACGCCATACTCGAGGGTCGTGGACGTTTCGATCCGCGCCTTCAACTTCTGCAGATCGCCCTTGTAGAAGGCGGGATTGTCCGGGTCGTAGCCCGGGTCGCCCGGCCGCGCATCGGCATAGTTGATGGTGCCGTTCGTCGCGGCGATGTTCTCCAGGAAGTTGCCCAGCTGGATTTCCGTGTCGGCATCGGCGATGGCGGCGTTGTCGAGCCCTGTGGTCACATTGATGGCCAGGCTCATGGTCGCGCCGGTCACGGGATTGATCAGAATGACCGGGACGAGAGAGCCGTTGACGTTCAAGTTGACATTTGTGGCGACAAAGGTGCCGTCCGTGGAATTCAGCGTCAGGGTCGCATTGGCAGCGGTTCCGGACGTTTCGATCGTATTCTGATCGATGTTGCTGATATCGCCCGTGGTCCCGGTCACCGTGATGGCGCCGAACGCGCCGGCACCACCAGCCACGTTGCCGGTCACCGTCGCATTGGTAATCGACGCGCCGGCATTGAAATTCTCGTCGATGGTGACGACCACGCGCTCGCCGCCCACGGTAAAGGTCAGTTCCTTGGTCTGACCGGCCGGTGGCACGCCGCCGAGGGCAACCTGGGCGGATGCGTTGCCGTTCAGGTTCGTCATGTTGAAGGTTTGCGTCAGGCTGTCGTATTGAAGCTGGAAGGCGTCGCCGGTGTTGGCCGTCTCCACCTGGACGCGGGCGATACCGGTCAAGCTGGTGATGCCGGTTGTCGACGTGGTGGCGCCGCCCGTGAATTCCGCGGCATCGACCAGCGGCAGTGTGGCTGCCAGCAGGCTGGCCACATCGATCGGCTGCGTGTCGGTCCGCGCCCCGGCGAAGAGGTAGCGATCCTCCTGCTTGAAATTGAGCAATCCGGCGAGAGTGTTGATCAGGTCCCCGGCGCGCTCGTTGAGCGCTAGAACCGATGCGTTTTCGAGATTGAGGGCGCTGACCAGAAGCTGGCGGAATTCGGAGGCGAGATCGAAGGCCTCCGCGGTCTTGCTTTCCATGGCCGCCAGCCGCTGTTCGACCAGGTTGATGTTCTTGGTGAACCCCTCGGTTTCGGTGACCGTGCCCTTCAGGTTGACCAGGCGGCGCGAATCGAGGGCGACTCCCAGGTAATCGGAGCTGACCTTGCCGCTGGATACCTGGATCTGCGAATCGACCAGCCGTTTCTGAATATCCAGCGTGTTCGTCAGGCTGAGTTGCTGGACGGCGAAGGTGGCGACGCGGTTCATCTCTTACCTCCCTCTACCGGCCAAGATTGGTAAGCGTTTCGAAAAGGTCGGACACCACCTGCACGATCCGTGCCGTGGCGTTGTACGAATTCTCGTAGATCACCAGGTTCTGCAGTTCTTCGTCGATGTTGACGCCGCTGATGGTCTGACTGCGATACGACAATTCCTGCGAAAGCGAGTTCTTGAAGGCGAAATCCTTTTCCACGGCGGCGGCGGCAATGGTGGTGGACGAAAGAATCTCCGCGGAATATCCGCCCAAGGTGGTGCTGGTCAGCGCCAGGCTGCCGGCCGCCGAGAACGAGAGCTGATCGAGAAATTTGTCGGCGATGGCCTGAAGCACCGAACCGTCGCCTGCTGCAATGGCGACATCGCCGGCCACCGGGACCGGCGTCAGGGTCGTATCCAAGGCGCCGCGCGACAGACGGGACGGGTTGCTGGCGATATCGCTGCGCACCTGGATCAGCGCCGACAGGGCGGTGGTCGATCCGCCCTGGACCTTGCCGGGCGTGATGAACAGGTCGTTCAAACCGAAGTAGCTGGAGAATCCGGAATAGGTGGTCAGGCCGTCGGTGTGCAGCACGTCCTGTGTTCCCAGGTCGACCAGGGCGATGCCGTTGCCCGCGGCCAGCGCGGAGATGCCCAACGGTCCGCCTGCGCTGGACGAGGCGCTGGCGTAAGTGGCCAGGTTGGTATCGATCGCGGTCTCGATCTGGGCGATCGTGTACGTGCCCGCCGGCAAATCGTAGTGGGCCACAAACTGGCCCGCCGCATCGGTGACGGCGATGCGTACACCGGCGCTGAAGGTGATCGTATCGGTGGTGGGATCGGCGAAGGTTCGTGTGCCGGTCAGGCTGTTCGCCGGCGGCAACCCGGTTCCGGCGTTATGCAGCAGGTTGATCTGGTCGCGCAGCACACGGGTCAGATTGTCGATCTCGGTCTGCAGGTTCGGCAGAACCGTGTCGCGCGCATCGATCAAGCCTTTCAGCTCGCCCGATTTGACGATCGGCGTGATGTCCGTGCCATTGAGCAGAATTGGCGTGACGCCCACGGCGGGATAGCTGATATCCGGGGAGAACGCGGCGGCGGTTGAGTGGCTCAGCGTGTTGGCCCGGGTATCGGCCAGCATGCGGCCATCGCCCAAGGTGACCACCACAGCGCCCGAAGACCGGCTGAAGTACCGGATATCGACGAAAGCGGCGACCTTGCTGATCGCCTGATCGCGTTGATCCGCAAGCTCGGCGGTGGAATCGCCTCTTGCCTGGGCACTCTCGATCTGGACGTTGAGATCGGCGATCTTCTGCAGCTCGATGTTCACGGACGCGAGCTTGTCGGAGATCTCCTTGTCCGCGTCATAGCGCAGTGTCTGAATGCGGCCGCTCATCGCATTCAGCTTCTTGGCCACCTCGATGGCGTCGTTGACGGCTGTCAGGCGATGGGCACTGCTTTCCGGCGCGGCCGCCAGGTTCTGCAACGACGTGGAGAGGCCGGACAGTGTGGCGCTCAGCGATGTGCTATTGGCCAAAGACCCAAACTGGGCAACGACCTCTTTGTAGTAGGCATTCAACGCCTTGGCACTGCCCTGGTCGGAGATGGTCGAGCGCAGATTCATCAGCAGACGCTCGTCAACGACACGGCTGAGTGCGCTGGCCTGGACGCCTTGACCGGCGCCCAGAATCGTGCGCGACAGCGGGCTCGCGCTCTTCCGGGAGTAGCCTTCGGTATTGGCGTTGGTAACGTTGTTGGAAATGACCTGAATGACGGCCTGGCTCGTTTGCAGGCCGCTCAGGGCATTATTCAGGGCAATCGACAGTGACATGGATTGTCTACCGTTCTTTCTTGCCTAGAACCGCTCGTCGATGGCGACGGAGACGGGCGTGTGCGTCGCCGAGCGCGGCGGCACACCGGCGTTGCCGCTGGCGGAATAGGCCAGGTTGTCGCGGCGCTGGCGCTCCACCTCGTCGGCGATCGCCCGCAACACACGGTCGGACGCATTCTTTGCCGCCCGCAAGTCGGACTCGTTCTCACCCAACGCCTTTTCGAACCGCTCGAAGGCGGCCTTGAGACGCTCGCGCTCGCCCAGTGATGCGGTGGCCAGCATGCTTTGGTCGCTGCGTAATACCCGAACATGGGATTCATAGGCGGCAGTGAGGGTGAGCTTTTCCTGCCGCACGGTGTCCATCTCGGCCGGCTTATGGGCGCGCAGGATCGAGGTTTCCCGCTCCAGCACGTCGCTCAGCCGATCGATGATCTTCAAGAAATCGAGAATTCGATTCGATTCGCTCATTGGTTGGCGACCTCCTGAAGCCTGAGAATTTCCCGTTGCACCGCGTCCGACAGGCCGAACCCGCCGGCCTTCGCAATCGACTTGCCGTATTCCTCGACCATCATGGAGCGGTAGATGTCTTCGCCGGGGCCGCCGCCGAAAGTGTCGTCGTCCGATATGCCCTCGAACATCGGCGCCAGCATCTGGGAGATGAAGACGGCCTCGAAATCTTCGGCCACCTGTCGCGCCTGCACCGGGTCCATGCCGGGGGCCAAGTGCAGCCCGTTGAGGGCGCGCGTCGTCGCGGCGCTGCGGGACGCACTGCCGATCTGGTAAGAGTCGATGGTGGGGGTGTCGAAACCCATCACATCACCTCGATTTCGGCTTGCAGGGCGCCGCTGGCCTTGACCGCCTGCAGAATGGTGATCAGATCGCGCGGTCCGATGCCCAAGGTGTTGAGGCCGTTCACCAGCTCCTGCAGACTGACCCCTTCCGGCAGCACCGCCAGCCGCTGTTCGGAACCCTCGTCGACGGTGATGTCGGTGCGCGGCACCACCGCGGTCGCGCCGGTGTTCGAGAACGGCGCCGGTTGGCTGACCTGCGGCGTCTCGGTGATGCGAATGGTCAGATTGCCCTGGGCGATGGCGACCGTGCTGATGCGCACATTCTCGCCCATCACGATGATGCCGGAGCTCTCGTCGATGACCACGCGGGCCATCTGGTCGGGCTGCACGCGCAGCTGCTCGATGTCGGTGAGCAGGGCGACCGAATTGCCGCGATAATTCGCCGGGATGTTCAACATGACCGTGCCCGGATCGATGGAACGCGCCGTGGGCGTGCCGATGAATCGGTTGATTTCCTCGGCCATGCGGCGCGCGGTGGTGAAATCCGGGTTGCGTAAGCTGATCTTGATGGTCTGCAGCTCTTGCATGTCGAAGGCGATTTCGCGTTCGACGATGGCGCCGTTGGAAATGCGGCCGGTGGTCGACACGCCTTTGCTCACGCTTTGCCCATCGCCTTTGGCGCTGAAGCCGGAGATCGCGACCGGACCCTGGGCCACTGCATAGACTTCGCCGTCGGCGGCGAGCAGTGGGGTGACCACCAGGGTACCGCCCAGCAGGCTGTCCGCATCACCCAATGCCGAGACGGTAATGTCGATGCGCGTGCCCTGGCGGGCGAAAGGCGGCAGGTTGGCGGTGATCATCACCGCGGCGACATTCTTGGTGTCCAGATCGGCGTCGCGTGCGCTGATGCCCAGGCGCTGCAGCATGCCGATCAGGCTTTCCCGGGTGAACGGGGCGCTGCCCAGATCATCACCGGTGCCCTTCAGGCCGACCACCAGGCCATAGCCGACCAGCATGTTGTCGCGCACGCCCTCGAAGTCGGCGATATCCTTGATCCGCGACTGCGCGGCGGCCGGGCCGGGCCAGGCGATCAGCAGCATGGCCAAAAGGGCCACCAGGCCGCGGGTCGCGGGGCGGAACGGGAGACGTCGCGCGAAAGACAGAGTAAGGGCCATCAAGGAGTCCTGTTTGTGGCGTATCGATCCGCTCCACCCCATGCGAACCGCGTGCCAGTCCTCGATGAGCCGAGAAAATATATAATTATCAGGTAATTAGAGTGTTATTGTCGGGAAAAGGAAGAGCCGGGCGGGGGCGGTGTCCGGCAATTCGGCCCCCCTGTGACCGGCAGTTTCTGCCGCACACGCCGCCATAGCCTTAACGTATCTTAAAGGCGAAAGGTCCAGGCTACGGCTCACTCGGGGACGCCAAGGATGGGCGATGAAGATCGACCGTGTCTCGACCATTGGGACCACGCCGGCACGCCGCAGCGAACGCGGTGGCAGCACCAAATCCGGTAGCTTTTCCAAAGCATTGTCAGGAAGCCAGGCACCTGCTGCCGGGTCTGTCAGTGGCAGTGGAGCCCCCGGACCGGTGGATGCGTTGCTGGCCCTGCAAGAGGTCGCCAATGAGCCGAATCGGCGCGCCCTGGCGCGGCGGCGGGGCGAGGAATTGCTGGATCGCCTGGAAGAGCTGCGTCTAGCCCTGCTGGATGGCCGGCTGCCGATAGACATGCTGGAGCGCCTGGGAGCCCTGGTCGCCCTGCACCGGGGCAAAGTCGACGACCCCCGCCTGGACCAGATCCTGGACGATATCGAGCTGCGAGCCGCGGTTGAATTGGCCAAACTGGGCCGATAAGCGGGCCGTTTTCGGCGGAAATCCGTTTCTCTTTTGTTTTCAAATATGTGTGAGCGTGGCCCCGGCACGTTCTGATGCTTGTCCGGAGAAACAAAATTCATATACTCCGCGGCGAACTCGGGAATTCACGGATGGCGAGAGAATGAAGAAGCGCCGCACCCCAGCCCCCAACTACCGCCCCGGCGAAAAAGAGAAATTCATGAATCCGGTGATGACGGAGTACTTCCGTCAGAAGCTGTTGCGCTGGAAACAGGAATTACTGCGTGAATCGAGCGAGACGATTCAGCATTTGCAGACGGAATCCCTGCACGAGGCCGATCTGACCGATCGCGCCTCCCTGGAGACCGACCGATCCCTGGAGTTGCGGACCCGGGACCGCGAGCGGAAGCTGATTTCCAAGATCGATGCCGCGCTGCGGCGCATCGAGGAGGGCTCATACGGCTTCTGCGAAGAGACCATGGAGCCGATCAGCCTGCAGCGCCTCGAGGCCCGGCCGATCGCCACCCTGTCGATCGAGGCGCAGGAACGGCACGAGAGATTGGAGCGCACCCACCGGGACGATTGATCCGGCCCGGCGGGCAAGGCCGTCATGGCATCCAAAAAAAGGCCCGGCACCATTCAGTTTCCAGGCCATTTTCTTGTCATGAGAACGGATTAGAACGGCCAGATCACATCGAAGATTTGCTGGCCATAACGCGGCTGCTGGACATCCGTGATATGACCGCGCCCGCCGTAGGCGATCCGCGCCTCGGCGATCTGGTCGTAACTGATGGTGTTCGTCGAGGTGATATCCTCCGGCCGGATCAGGCCGACCACCTGCAACTGGCGGACCTCGTAGTTGACCCGCACTTCCTGCCGGCCGGCGATCACCAGATTGCCGTTGGGCAGCACTTGGGTGACCACGGCGGCGACTCTCAAATCGATGCTTTCGTCTCGATTGACGCTTCCCGAGCCCTGGGAATTGCTGTCGCTGCCCAGGTCGATGAGATTGGTTGGATCGATGGCCTCCGGCAGTATAGAGCCGAGACTGGCCTCATAGCCGAGAAAGCTGCTGGCTGCCGCGCTTTCCGAATTGGTGCGGCTGCGTTTGGTCGTGTTGTTGATCTTGGCCTTGTCATCGATGGTGATGACCACGGTCAGAATGTCGCCAACCTGGTTGGCCCGCTGATCCTTGAGAAAGGCGCGCGAGCCCGGCCGCCACAGCGAGTTCGGCTGCCGCTCCGTGGCCACCGGCGGGGGCAGGGGCATGGAAATCGGCTGGTTCTCATGCAGCACCGCCGGGTTCTCGATTTTGGCCAGGGCCGGTTCTTCGCCGATCTCCGACAGCCGGGTCAAGGCATTGCAGCCAGCCAAGGCGACGGCGCACAGAACGGATGCTACGGCCCTGGCTGTCTGCCAGCCGGTTTTCGGCGGCGCGTGGCGGGTCATCATCGCGTCGTCTCCCTAATTAGTTGGCGGAGCTGACCGTCGTCGTCACGACACGGACCGTGCCCGAATCGACGACAGCGGCATTGATGATCTTGTTCGATTTCGTGTTCATCACCCGGATGACGTCGCCGTTCGAACCCGGCTCCAAGGCGCGTCCCTGGGCGCTCAGCGACATGCGATTCGTATCCAGGCGGATGGTGACCAGGCTGTTCTTGGCAACCACCACCGGCGCCTGCAACTCGCTGGCCAGAATGGTGTCGCCGGGGCGCACCGGCCGGCGCGGGCTCATGCCGATCAGATTCGCGGTGTCGACGATGATGTCGCGGCCGATGCGATCGGTGCGCACGCTGCTCCATTCGACATCATCGGCGCGGATCACCTCGCCTGGTTCGACCCTGCGGCGCAGGACTGGAACCTCGGTCATGGTCACCACACGCCCCGAAATGGTTGCATTGGCCAGCGGCGTGCCCGAGGCCGGCGCCACCAGAATTGCGGTAAAGCGGCCGCTCGCGGGATCGTAGTTGAGGCCGGAGATGGCCAGGGTCGGGGCCACGTCGGTGGGCAGATCCAGGCGCAGGCCCGGTTGATCGAGCAACAAGGATGTGCGCCCGGTGGCGCCGCGCGCGGCCAGGGCATCGGTCAATTCCGTCTCGATCCGCCGGGTATCGATCACCTGGCTGGCCCGTTCGACCACCACCCGGTCGTAGCGCGAATTCGGCCGCCAGGCCAGGCCGTAGGCCTTGGCCACGGCGGCAAGCCAGCGGGCGCCGACCTCCACCCGCTTGCCCGGCTCCGGCGACCGGGCGATGGCGGTGACAGCCTGATCCCCGGCGCCATCGAACAGATCGCCGAGCAGGACCATCGGTCCGTCGACGATCACATGCGGTTTCACCAGGACCGGGACGGCCGTGGCGGTCCCGGTGGCCTGTACCGCGGGCGCGGCCAGGAGGAGGGCGAGGATTAGGAGTAAACGACGCATCAGGTTACCTCAATTTATCGCGGCGTGGCCGTTACCGGAGTTGCACCATGCTCGACATCATTTCGTCGGAAGCCTGGATGACCCGGGAATTCATCTCGTAGGCGCGCTGTGCCGTGATCAGGTTGGTGACCTCGGCGACCACGTTGACGTTCGACGTCTCCAAGGCACCCTGCTGAATGGTGCCGAAGCCCGGCGATCCTGGGTTGGCCAGGGTGGCGGCGCCCGAGCCTGGCGTTTCCAGAAGCATGTTGCCGCCGATGGCCTGCAGGCCGGCCTCGTTCGGGAAATTGGCCAACTGGATCTGGCCGACGTTGGCGGGGGCAAGCTGGCCGTCGAGGGTCACCAGGACGTTGCCTTGCGCGTTGATCGTGATCGCGATGGCATCGGTCGGAATGGTAATGCCCGGCTGCACCACATAGCCGTTCGAGGTAACCAGGTCGCCATCGGGGCTGCGGCCGAGGGCGCCGGCGCGGGTGTAACCGGTGTCGCCCGACGGCAATTCGACGGCGAGGTAGCCCTTGCCGTTGATGGCCAAATCGAGGTTGTTGTCGGTGATGGTGATATTGCCCTGCTCGGTGATGCGGTAGACGGCGGCCGGCTTGACACCCAGGCCTACTTGGATGCCCGAGGGTACGACCGTGCCGGTATCCGAGGACGTGGTGCCGGGGCGCAGCAGATCTTGATAGAGCAAATCGTGGAATTCCGCCCGCTGGCGCTTGTAGCCCGTGGTGTTGATATTGGCGATGTTGTTGGAAATGACCTCGACGTTGAGCTGTTGGGCCAACATGCCCGTCGCGGCGATACTCAGCGATCTCATGTCTGCTGTCCTTTCCTGACTCTCAAGACTCGGCGATCAGGCTATTGATAGCCCCGAGAATACGCTTGTGTTCCATGTCAACGAGCTGGCTGGCAGCTTGATAGCTGCGCACGGTGTCGATCATGCGCGTCATCTCGGCCACGCCATTGACGTTCGAGTTTTCGACCATGCCCTGCACCACATCCGAATCACGGGTCGGCTGCGGCGCTTGTCCCTTGGCGTCGTAGAGGCTGTTGCCGACCTTCGCGAGGGCCGCGGCATTCTCGAAGCGGAAAACCTCAATGCGGCCGATCTGCAAGGCGTCGGCCGAAACGGTGCCGTCGCGGGCGACGACAATGTTGCTGGCGTTGGCCGGTACGGTGATCGGGGCGCCGCCGGTTCCCAGGACCGGGTCGCCGTCGGACGTGACAATCTGGCTCTTGTTGTCGATCTGAAAGACCCCGTGGCGGGTATAGCGATCCCCATCGGCGGTCTTGACCGCGAAATAGGCGTCGCCCCGAATGGCCAGATCCAGGGGATTGCCGGTGCTGGCCAGTGGGCCTTCGGAAACATCGCGGAAATAGCTAACGTCGTGAACCAGGCTGATGGTCTGATTTTCACCAGCTTTTTCAACCTGTTCCTTGAAGATCATGCTCTCAGACTTGAACCCGGCGGTGTTCATATTGGCCAGATTGTTGGAGATGGCCGCCATCTGTCGGCTCAGCACGTCTTGGCGTGCAAGGGCAATGATGAGCGTATTTTCCATGTTTTACCGATTTCTCTTCTGCCTGTCCGCCACCACCCATGCACGTAGGATGCCAGTTCCCTATGGCGCGGAATGGTTCGTCTTTTCGGTGCTTGCCGGCTCAGGCGGCGGGGTATTGGCACTGCTTGCCGGGTAGTTCTTGCCGCCGCAAGCTTCAATCGAAGCCGTGGAACCAGGTCCGCTTCAACGAGTTCTTAACCGCGATTGCATACTCTGCATCTACGATAAATCTTTGGAAAACTAACGAGTAATTCAGGGATGACCGATCAAGCCGCGGCAGTGGGCGAGCAGCCCGCCGGTGACGCCGAAGCTGGTGCCGAGGAAAAGGCCGCCAGGCGCAAGCTATCCGGCAAGAAGATTGTACTGTTCTATGTGTTGCCGGTGCTGCTGCTGCTGATGACCGGTGCCGGAGTCTATTTCTCCGGGCTGGCAGATCCGTACCTGGGTATCGAGAAGGCAGAAGACGAGCTTCTGGCCGAAAAGCCGGCGGGTCCGTCGTTCTTCTACGACATACCCGAGATGCTGGTGAATCTGAACTCGACCGGACGCAAAGCCAGCTACTTGAAGATTTCGGTCAGTCTCGAGATTGCCTCGGAGAAGGATGCCCCTCAGCTGGAGCAGGTGATGCCGCGTATCGTCGACAACTTTCAGGTGTACCTGCGCGAGCTTCGCATCGAAGATCTGCGCGGCTCCGCCGGTTTGCAGCGCTTGCGCGAGGAGTTGCTGCTGAGGGTCGCCACCGCCGCCCAGCCGGTGGTGGTGAAAGACGTATTGTTTCGCGAAATGCTGATTCAATAGGCCCATAGCATGGCCGAAGAATTGGAAAACGCTGAAGGCGGAGGCGACGTCGACCAGGAAGCCATGATGGCCGAATGGGAGGCGATGGCCGACGACGATGCGGAAGGCGGTGATGGGTCAGGCGAAGGGGTCGTCGGCTCCACCCGCGTCCTGGACCAGAACGAAATCGACAGTCTGCTCGGTGTCGATGCGGCCGGCGGCGACGACGGCGACAAGTCCGGCATTCAGGCGATCCTCAATTCGGCGCTGGTGTCCTACGAACGACTGCCGATGCTCGAGGTCGTCTTCGACCGGCTGGTCCGCATGATGTCCACCTCGCTGCGCAATTTCACCTCCGACAACGTCGAAGTCAGCCTGGACAACATCAGCTCCGCTCGCTTTGGCGACTACCTGAATTCGATTCCCCTGCCGGCCATGCTGGCGGTTTTCAAGGCCGAGGAATGGGACAACTTCGGTCTCATGACCGTAGATAGCGCGCTCATCTATTCGATCGTCGATGTGCTGCTCGGCGGTCGTCGCGGCACGGCGGCCATGCGCATCGAAGGCCGGCCCTATACCACCATCGAGCGCAATCTGGTCGAGCGCATGGTGCATGTGGTGCTCGGCGATCTGTCCGCGGCCTTCGATCCCCTGTCGCCGACCACATTCCGCTTCGAGCGCCTGGAGACCAATCCGCGCTTTGCCGCCATTGCCCGCGCCGCCAATGCCACCGTGGTGGTCACCCTGCGTGTCGACATGGAGGATCGCGGCGGGCGTATCGAGCTGCTAATCCCGTACGCCACCCTCGAGCCCGTGCGCGAGCTGTTGCTGCAGATGTTCATGGGCGAGAAGTTCGGCCGCGATTCGATCTGGGAAGGGCATCTGACGGCCGAGCTGTGGCAGACCGAGGTGAACCTCGAAGCCGTACTCGATCAGGTTGAATTGCCGCTGCGCGACGTCATTAACTGGCGTGAAGGCAGCCGCCTGGAACTCAACGCGTCGCCGACCACGAAGGTCGGCATGCGTTGCGGCGATGTGGAAATGTTCAAAGGCCACATGGGCCGCAAGGGCGCGCACATCGCCGTGCGCATCGCCGAGCGGCTGGCCCAGGAAGATCTGGGAGAGTCGGAATGATCGCCGCCGTCAGCGTGCCGATGGTGCTCGACGTGATCATCGCTGTGCTCCTTGTCGCCACCATCGTCTATGCGGCCGTGCTCAACCGCAAGCTGGCGGTCTTGCGCAATGCCAAAGCCGAAATGGAGATGCTGGCGGTGCAGTTTGCCGACTCCACGGCCAAGGCGGAATGCGGCATTCAGAACCTCAAGGCCCACGCCAGCGAGTCCGGCGCGACCTTGGACAGCATATCCGCGCGGGCCGCGGGCCTGGCCGGAGATTTGTCGTTCCTGGTCGAGAAGGGCACCAGTCTGGCGAACCGGCTGGAGGAGGCGATCGATTCGGCGCGTGGCAAAGGTCCCGGCGCCGATGGGACGCGCCCGTTGCGTGCGGAACGGATGACCGGCGCTGGCACCAGAACAAGGGCGGGGCCGGGACAGGCCATGACTCCCGCCGCGGCCGAAGTTTCGCCGGAACAAGCGGCGTTGTTCAAATCCTTGCGCGGCGTGCGTTAGACGTGTTGAGAGGAAAAGGAGAGGGCACCATGCGCTTGCGTCTTCTGCCCGTTCTCGTCTTGACCGCCAGCCTGGCGCTGACCGTTCGTCTCGGCGATCTGTGGCGCGGCGTCGATGGCATGGCCCGGGCCCAGACGGCCGGCGAGGCGCCGAACACGCCAGCGGCCGCCCCCACCGCCGCCACGCCGGGCGAACAGCCGGCCGCCGCGCCGCCACCGGTTGTCAAGGCAGCCCAGCCCGCCGCACCCGCCGCCTCCGGTGGGACCGCTTCGGGCGGCACCGCGATGGCGCCGCAGGTCCAACAGGCGCGGACCGTGGACCTGCCGTCCGACCCGCTGCTGATGACCGATGAGGAGATCGACCTACTGCGCGCCCTGGGCGACCGGCGCCGTGTGCTCGATGAACGGACCCGCGAGCTGGCCGACCGGGAGGCGCTGCTGCAGGCGGCGCAGCGCCGGATCGAAGAGAAGGTCGATGGCCTCGAGGAATTGAAGAAGAGCATTGAGGCGCTTCTGGAACAGCAGGAGGGGCAGGCGGAATCCCAGTACCTGAGCCTGGTGAAGATCTACGAGAACATGAAGCCGAAGGATGCGGCCCGCATCTTCGAGGAAATGGAGATGGCGGTCCTCATTCCCGTGGTCAAGCGCATGAAGGAACGGAAAACGGCCCCGATCCTGGCCAAGATGGACCCGGTCAAGGCCCAGGCGATTACCGCCGTCCTCGCCGAAACCCCAAATCCGCCCGCGAAAGAGCAGAAAACCGAACAAAAATAAGGGCTATCACTGTTTATCATTTACGCAGTCTTAACCCACTCAGGCTAGGGTTCACCTCGCGTTCCACGCCGGCTCGGCGGGACGGGCAGCAGTTACAGGAGTAGCGAATGGCTGGCGTCGATATGAACATGCAGATCCTGATCGTCGACGACTATAAGACGATGCTCAGGATCATCCGCAATCTGCTCAAGCAGCTTGGGTTCAACAACGTGGACGAAGCATCCGACGGTAGCGCCGCACTTCAGAAACTGCGTGACAAGGAATTCAATCTGGTCATCTCCGACTGGAACATGGAACCCATGAGCGGCTTACAGCTGCTGAAGGAAGTGCGCGCCGACGTCAAGCTCAAGGAAACGCCGTTCATCATGATCACGGCCGAAAGCAAGAGCGAGAACGTGATCGCGGCGAAGGAAGCGGGAGTCAGCAATTACATCGTGAAGCCGTTCAATGCGGCGACACTGAAGGGCAAGCTGTCTTCAGTTCTCGGAAACTTCTGATCTAAGTCTCGGCCATGCCTGCACTGGCGGCTCGCAACGATCTGGAACGCCAGCTTGCGACCATTCGCAAGCAGCATGTCTACGTCGATCCGCAGGATATTCTCGAGGTCGTCAAGAGTGTCATGGGCTCGCTCCATGGCGACGGGTCGACACTCAACGTCAAGCTTCATGCCGATATCGAAGCGCTGGCCACATACATCAGCACGGTCAAAGCCGAGATCGCGGAAATCCGCGCCGACAAAATCAACGCGGAATATGTCCCCACCGCCAGCGACGAGTTGAGCGCCATTGTCGAGGCCACCGAGCAGGCCACCAATGGCATCTTCGAAGCAGTGGAATCCATCGAGGCTTTGGCCGCCGAAATGGATCCCGACATGGCCGATCGCGTCACCTCGTCGGTGACCAGCATTTACGAGGCGTGCGGCTTTCAGGACATCACGGGACAACGCATCACGAAAGTCGTCAAGGCGCTGCAAAACATCGAAACGAAGGTCCAGGACCTGTTGCAGGCATTCGGCGAAGAATCCGGATCCGAGCGGCGGGCGGCCGAACCGGAACCTGAGGCCAAAACCGATGCCGATGCTGATGTCGATGCCGACAAGGCCCTGATGAGCGGGCCGCAGCTAGCCGGCAATGCGCAAAGCCAGGCCGAGATCGACGCACTCCTGGCCAGCTTCGATTGATGCGCCATGGCTCATGTCGGGCCGGCGGGGCGCGTAGAGCTTGGTGATGGCAATATCGTTCTGTTGCTCAGTCTCAAGCTTATTCTGCTTGCATTTTTCATCTTGCTGAACGCCCTCTCGGATTTCGAGGAGGCGCGGTCAAAGCAAGTCATCAACAGCGTGAATGAGGCATTCAGCGGCCAGCGCAATCCCATCAATGCGCCGGCTTTGCTCGATGGGTCTCCGGGCCTGCTGCCGGAAGCCGAAACGTTGATCAACGACGTGGGAAGCCTGTTCGAATCTATTGTCCCGGTTATTGAGAGTACGCGCACGGACCGCGCCCGCGTCGTGGAAATCGATCTGCCGTCGAGCGCCCTGTTCAAGATTGGCAGCGACACCCTCCGGCCGGATCGGACGGGGCTTATTCGCCGCCTGGCCCAGTCCCTATTGCAGCGGAACGCAAACGAGATCGTCTACAATCTGGAATTCGTGCACGGCGTGCCGGCGGGGGGCGCCACCGGCGCACTGAGGCAGCAGGAGGTTCGCCGTGCGTCCGGCGTGGTCACCCTGCTGGCGGGCGCGGGATTGCCGCTCGACCGGCTTTCGATCGGCGTGCTGCCGGGCCGCGCCGGCCGGGTGGCGTTTGTCCTCAGTATCCGTGACGACTCGATGCCGTCAGAAGGGTCAGCAGCTTCGGAAGGGGGCGCTCAGTGATGCACGAGCAGCACCTGCCGGCACGCGTCCGGCTCGCGGATCTCCGGCCGTCATCGCCCAAGCGGAAAGGCCCCGTGAGCAACGCCTGGATGATCACCTTTACCGACCTGGTGGCCTTGATGCTGACCTTCTTCGTGCTGCTCTTCTCCATGTCGCAGGTGCAGCAGCAGAAGTGGCAGTCCATCGTGGAGTCCTTGGCCAGCAATCTGAGCGCCGTACAAAATATCGAGACAACCAAGATCGCCGCCGACTACCAGGTTGAAGCCGAAATCGTGCCCCAGGGAGCGTATTTGGAATATCTGGAGCCGATTCTCCGCGAACACCTCGCATCCGATCCGCTGCTTGCCAATGCTGTTGTCGAACTTGCCGCGGACGGCGTGAGCATCTCGTTTCCCGAGGCACGGCTCTTTGCCGGCCAAACCAAAGAGCTTTCGGCCAGAGGTGAAAAGGTCGTCAACGCCCTGGCCGGTGTCCTGCAGCACCTGGACAACGCCATCGATGTGAACACGAGAATCTCGGCGGACGATAGGATCGGCGAGCAGGACTGGGAATTGGCGTTGGCACGGTCGGTGGCCGTCGTTCGCATTCTTGCGCAAAGCGGCTTTACGGGTCCGATCGTCGCCCGTGGCGGCGGCGGTGCGCCAGGCGGTATATTCGCCGTCCGGCGCGGTGGCTCTGATGGCCTCGACCTCCTGGTGCGCGAAACCCAGCGGTCGGTTCCATGAGACGCTTCCTTCACCTCGTCCTCCTCGCCGTCGCCTTGAGCGGTGCGGTATTGGCTTCGGCCATGGCCGCGCAGCGCGTGGCCGTCCGTATCGGCGAGCATCCCGGCTTTTCCCGCCTGGTGTTCGATTGGGGCGGGCCGGTGGGGGTTCGCCTGGAGGAATCGGCCGGTCAGGCCACCGTGTATTTCGATCGTCCCGGTGACATCGACCTTTCCCGCTACAAGGCGGATCCGCCGCGCGGTATTCCCGACGTCGTGGTGGCCAATGCGCCGTCCGGTGCGACCGCCGTCATCGCCCTGACCGAGGGCGCCCGCGCGCGGCTGTTGGAGGTTGACGGTGTGGTGGTGATCGATGTGCTGCAGGCCGGCACGCCGATGGATGCGCCCCCGGCCGAACTTCCCGCAGCGAAGTCCCCTCCGGCCAAGGTTGGGGCGAAGCCGGCCACCACCGCGGAACAGCCGACGGCTGCACCGAAGAGCGGGACGCCCGCGCCCACAGATGTTGCCAAAGCAGCACCCACCGGTGTCGCCCAGCATCCGCCGGGACCTGTGCCATCACGCAAGCCGGCCCCACCCAAGGCGGAGCCGCAGCAGGCAATCGCCGCCCTGCCCAAGGCCAAACCGCAGAAAACACCAACGGCCTCAGCCGCATCCCCAGCCGCATCCCCAGCCGCTTCCCCGGCGGCATCCCTGGCCACTCAGGCGCCGGCATCGCCGGGTGCGGTGGTGGCGGTGCCGCTTCCAGCCCTCTCGAGCCAATCGAATGACCGGGACGGCAATGGGCCGATCTCGCTGCTTCCCCCGGCCGATACGCCACCTGCCGATACGCCATCCGCCGGCACAACCGGCAATCCTGCGGCGGCGCCCCAAGCGGAGACCCAGTCGAAGCCCGGCTCGCAGCCCGAAAACGTGGCGGCGGTTGCTCGGGCACCTGTGCCGAAGGGCCGGCCGCTGCACCGGGTGCCGCCCGCGAAGCCCACGGCGCCGGGCGTGGCCGCGTCCACCGGGTCACCGGCTGCGCCCCCCGCAGCGCCCCCCGCAGCGCCGCCCGCCGTGCTCAAGAAGCCCGGTGTTTCGAGTGACGGCAACGTCATCGTCATTGATACGTCGACCTCGCCGGCGCGCAGCATCGACCATGAGACCCCCCCGCCACTTCGCTTCGACTGGCCCGAGGAGGTCGCGGCCGCCGCCTATCGGCGCGGCGCATCCCTGTGGCTAGTCTTCGACCGTCCACCGCCCCGGGACCTGACCATCGAGTTGGCCCGCCTGGTTCCGCAGTTCGGCCCCTATGAGCAGTTCGAGGCGGCGGGGGCGACACTCATTCGCATGGCGGCACCGCCGGTGCTGGTGCCGTCGCTCCGCAAGGAGGGGGCGGCCTGGATCGTCGATCTGTGGTCTGCCGACCGGGCTGCGACGCCGGATATCGAAACATCGGTGGACGGCGCCGCACAGTCGGCGACGGTGTCGTTCGCCATGCCCGATGCCGGCCGGTTGCTCTCGCTGCAAGACCCGGATCTGGGCGACCGGATTATCGTGGTGCCGGTCACCGGCGCTGGCCATGGCCTGTCGCAAAGCCGGGAGTACCCGCAGTTCCGTGCCATCGAAAGCTATCAAGGACTGATCGTTCAGCCGTTCTCGGAAGAGATCGAGGTCACCCTGGCCGATGGCGCCGCGCAGATCCGCGATGCCGGCGGTCTGGTCATTTCCTTTGGCGGAAATCTGGCACGGGTTGAATCCGATGTTTCGGTGCCGCCCACGGGCCCGCGTCTGCTCGACCCGGCGGCGTGGCGGCGCGGCGGCGGCGAGCAGTTCCTTAATGACAAGCAGGAGCTGCAGACCGCGTTGTCCAATGCGGTGCCCGAGCAGCTCGGTGTCGCGCGCATGGATTTGGCGCGGTTCTACTTTGCTCACGGCCTTTCAGCCGAGACCCTGGGTGTCTTGCGCTTGCGCCAGGACGCCGATGCGCGCCTGGGGATGGACCCGCAAAGCCGGCTGATGACCGGAGCGAGCGAATTTCTGATCGACGATTTCGAGAACGCCGCCAAGGACCTATTCGATCCGTCCCTGGAAGGGGAGTGGGAGGCGGAGCTTTGGCATGCGGCCTTCGCCGCGGCCAGTCATGATTGGGCCCTGGCGGCGCGCCGGTTTGCGCGGACCGAACCCCTGATCGCGGCCTACCCGCATGCCATCCGCACCCGGCTGCGCCTGTTGGCGGCCGAGGCGAACCTCGGCCTCGCCGACACCGTGGCGGCCGACCGCTATCTCGAACAAATCCGCGCAGATTCGCCAAGCCATGGGGAGGAGGCGCAAGTTGCCTATCTGGTGGGCCGCCGCCTGCAACTCGAAGGCGACATCGAAGACGCGGTCGCCATGTGGAATCGGGTGCTGGACAGCCGTCACCCGCCGTCCCAGACCCGGGCCCGCGTGGCCTTGCTCGACCTGGGCCTGGAGCAGGGCCTCGTCTCGCCGGAGCAGGCTTTACAAGAATTGGAACGGTTGCGGTTCGCTTGGCGCGGCGATCGCTTTGAGTTCGCGCTGCTGCAACGGCTGGGCGATCTGTACATCGCACAGCACGACTATCGGCAGGGATTGCGGGCGCTGCGCCAAGCGGCCTCCTACTTCCCCGATTCGGGAAGGGCCCAAGCGGTGGTGCAGCGGATGCGAGATGTTTTCGTCAATCTCTACCTGGGCAACGCCGCGACCGAACTACCGCCCTTGCGGGCCTTGGCCATGTACGAGGAATTCAAGGAGCTGACGCCACCCGGCGACCGCGGCGATCAAGTGGTCGGTACGTTGGTCGATCGTCTGGTCGAAGTGGATCTGCTCGATCGCGCCGCGGTCTTGCTCACGGCGCAAATCCGCTATCGCCTCACCGGCGCCGACAAGGCACGCGCGGGCAGCCGCCTGGCCATGATTCGCTTGCTCGATCGCAGCCCCGGCAAGGCTATCGATGCGATCGAAATCAGCGCCGAACCGAATCTGCCGGCGGAGCTGAATCGCGAGCGGCGGCACCTGCGGGTGCGGGCGCTTAGCCAGCTCGGCCGCTATGACGCGGCGATGAGCGAGCTGGGCAAGGATGACGATGCCGAGGCCATGCGCCTGCGGGCCGACATGCTGTGGGCGCAACGGGATTGGCCGGCGGCGGCCGTCGCCCTGGGACGGCTGGTGCCGGCGGCTCCGGACGCCGATAAGCCGCTGAGCGAGGCGGACAGCCGGGCGGTCTTGGACTTGGCGGTGGCGCTCACCCTGTCCGGCGAACGCGACAAGCTGGCGGCCCTGGGCAAGGCGTATGGCGAGGTCATGCGGACGCAACCGTCGGCGCTCACCTTCGCCATGCTGATCGGTAACCCGCAAGGCGGACAAAACAAATCCATTGCCGAGGAGTTGGCGCAAGTGGCTGAAGTCGAAGCCTTCATGGCCAACTACCGCGAACGCCTGCAGCAGCAACAGGCCGCGGCGCAGTAGCCTGGCGGCTCCTGCCTAGATCACATCGTCATCCCAGCCGCGGCGTTAGCCGCCGTAGCTTTGCACCAGGCTGCCGGCCACCAGATACCAGCCGTCGACCAGCACGAAGAAGATCAGCTTGAAGGGCAGGGAGATCATGATCGGCGGCAGCATCAGCATGCCCATGGACATGAGCACCGAGGCGACCACCATGTCGATGATGATAAACGGCAGGAACAGCAGAAAGCCGATTTCGAAGGCCCGGCGCAGCTCGCTGATCATGAAGGCGGGGATCAGGGAACGCAGCGGCGTTTCCTCGGGCGTGGCGATGGGGCCGGTCTTGGCCAGATCCATGAACAGCTTCAGGTCCTGCTCACGCACGTGACCCAGCATGAAGGTGCGCACCGGCGCCGCGGCCAGGTCCAGCGCTTCCAATTCGGTCACGTCCTCGGCGACCAGCGGCTGAATCGCCGTGTCATAGATGGTCTGCAGGGTCGGCATCATGATGAAGGCCGTCAGGAACAAGGCCAGGCTGATGAGCACCGAGTTCGGCGGCGTCTGTTGAATGCCGAGTGCGCTGCGCAGGAACGACAGAACCACGACAATGCGGGTGAACGAGGTGACCATGACCAGGATCGACGGCGCCAGGCTGAGCACCGTGATCAGTGCGACCAGCTGAATCAGCCGGTTGGCGGTCGATCCCGCGCCCTCGCCTAGATCGAGCTGCAGCGATTGCGCCCATGCCGGCTCCGCCATGGCCATGACCGCGACGATGGCCAGCAGAGAGGCGAATGCGGCGGCAATACGGCTCATGGCGTGGGCCTTGTGCCGGCGCCCGACGATTCGGCCGGGCGGATGGTGGCCGGCGGCGCTTGGGTGCCGCCTTCGAGAAGCACGTCCTGGCCGACGCCCAGCAGCACCAGGTACTCCCGATCGTCGCGGCGCAACAGCACCAGCTTGCGCCGCGGGTCCAGCGATTTCACCTCGACCACCGAAAGGCGCGGCGACTTGCCGGCATTGGGGGTGAGTTGACCGCCGAGGCCAAAGCGCCGGGCCAGCCAGGTCAATCCGGCGATGATCGCCAGGACCAGCAGCAGCGCCAGCAGGAACCGCAGATAAACGTCAAAATCCATCGGTGTGGTATCAGCCCTGGGTCGAGTGCGAGATCACCGGCTTGGCCCGGGTGCCTTGCCATAGGCCCGCAGTGCGTTCTGCCGGCCGCTGGTATCGCCCAACTCGCGTTTGAGTTCTTCGAGTCGCGTTTCGATCGCCTTGGACAGGTGCGCGAAATCATCCATCAGCGACAACAGCCGCGGGCGCAAGATACGCCCGTCGGAGGGCGACAAGGTAGTGGCCTGGGCGCACAACTCGCCCACCCCGGCCTCGATGGCTGTCATATCGATCAGGTTGCCCGAATCGAGTTCGGTGCGGGCGCGCACGATGACGTTGCTGAGGGCTTCGACCATGCCATCGAGTCCTTGCGCCCCGCTCATGGCCGCGGCTCCGTCGCCAGCTCGTTTTGCGTCCGATACACGTAGGAGAGAATTTCCGCGACCGCGGCCAGGGCTTCCAGCGGTACGATGCTGTCCACCTCGACGGCGGCCAGGATCTCCGCCAGGTCACCGTCCTGGCGAACCTTGATGCCCCGGTCGAAGGCGATTTGCAGGATCTGCTCGGCCACGGGCCCCCGCCCTATGGCGGTGACCCGCGGTGCCCGGCGCTGGACCGAATCGTTTTCGATCGCCACCGCCACCGGCGGCCGCTCGGGCGCCGGCACCCTGGCCGGCAAGTCTATGATGGAACGCGGTTTATCGGCCACGGCCAGGGGGTCCTCGCATACGGCTGTCGGCGGACGTCCGGCGGTCGATGACCGCACCGCGCCTGCGTTGACCTATCCTGGCCGAACATACTTAACGAAGTGTTGAACACCAAATACCGGCGCCTTGCGGCCCGGAGCGTCCCCCTCGACACCATGCACGGGACCCCCATGCCTTTTGGGGTCCCTAAACGATAGGATCGCCTGGAGGCCCAGGCAGACCCGTCTCAAACAGCCTTACGGCCCGGTTTTTCTTTGCGGGCGGTTCTTCATAGCATCGGCCAGCGCTTCGCTGCCTGCCGCCGCCGCCCGATTCTCCTCCTGAATCCGCTCGAATATCTCGCGGCGCAGGACCGTCGCAGTGGTCGGAAAGGTAAACCCAAGCTTAATCGACTTCCCCCGAATATCGATGACGGTTACCTCAATATCATCGTTGATGATGACCGACTCTCCGATCTTTCGTGTTAAGTAAAGCACATCCCGGCTCCTTCCTGTGCCGGTTCTCCCCCAACGGCCTATTCGAAGGCACCTTGAGCCTCCCTCGATTAGAGCGCATTTGCGGCAACCTTTAGCAGATTTTACCGATTTTTAACAAGCGGCCCTGTATCTTGGCCATTCTGGGCCGGATTTCTGCGGCCGTCGCGCCTGTTGGAGGGGCATGGAAGGCAAATTTAACATCTTCGATGTCATCGGCAAGCGCATGGATTGGCTCAATCAGCGCGAGCGGGTGCTGGCCAATAACATCGCCAATTCCGATACCCCCCAGTACGTTCCGCGCGACCTCGACGGCACGAAATTCGCCCGCCTGCTGCAAAGCCAGCTTGCCCCGGTGGAACCCGTGACGACCGACCGCGCCCATCTCAACGGAACGGTGGTTCGCGATGGTCCGGCCAAGTTGAATGTGCAGCACGAGACCTATGAAGCCTCGCCGACGGGCAATGCGGTGGTGCTGGAAGAGCAATTGATCAAGGTTTCCGAAACCCAATCGGCCTTTCAACTGATGACCAATTTGTACCGCAAGCATATGGACATGTTCCGTATCGCCTTGCGCGGACCGAATGGATAAAGGTGGCCTCCCGGCGCGCGGATCGAACGCGGCGCCAACGATGGGACACCGGAAGGAATAGAGAGGGAAGCGCATGTCGGATCTGATGAAGTCGATGAGCATCTCCGCTGCCGGTATGAAGGCGCAGGGGACGCGTCTGCGGATCATTTCCGAGAACATGGCGAATGCCGGATCCACGGCACTGACACCCGATGCCGATCCGTATCGCCGCAAGCTGGTCACGTTCGGAATCGTCCTCGATCGCGAGCTTGGCGTCCCACGAGTCGATGTGGCTCGCGTTTCGCGCGATTCCGCAGATTTTGGCGAATCGTATCAACCCGGCCACCCGGCCGCCAATGCCAGCGGCTATGTGAAGACCAGCAACGTCAACGCGCTGGTGGAAATGGCCGACATGCGCGAGGCGGAGCGGAGCTACGAAGCCAACTTGAAGGTCATGCAGGCCTCGCGCGGCATGCTGCAGCGGACCATCGATCTCTTGAGGTAAGCGCATCCTCAGTGCCGGCCGCCAGGAAGGCGGCCGGTTCATTCGCCAGGACGGCCAAAGGCGCGGGCGCAATGTCGCCCCAGGGAGATTCGCCATGGCCATCAACTTCGCCGCTGCCGTCAACGCGTATCAGAAAGTCGCGAGCAAGGATTCGCTGCCCGGCCTCGGCTCCAACAAGGCCAGCGGCGGCGACTTCGCCGATGTTCTGCGCAATGCCACCCAGGACGCCATTGGCGCCGTGCGCGAAGGCGAGCGGCAAAGCTTGGCCGCGGCGGCCGGAACGGCCGATCTGACCGACGTCGTCACCGCGGTCGGCAGGGCCGAGCTGACGCTGCAAACGGTCGTCTCCCTGCGTGACAGGGTCATTCAGGCGTATCAAGACGTCTTGCGCATGCCCATTTGACCGCAATCTCGCGGCGCGGCGGCTGGCACACTCGGGGTATCTGGAAGTAAGACGATGAACGCGACCGATGTGCTCGAGGTTTCCCGCGATGCGGTGCTGGTCACCCTGAAGATCGGCTCCCCGGTCCTTCTGCTGGCGTTGATCGTCGGCCTGACGATCTCGTTGTTCCAGGCCTTGACGCAAATTCAGGAAATGACCCTGACCTTCGTCCCCAAGGCGATCATCATTTTCCTGTCTCTGCTGCTCTTCATGCCGTTCATGCTTGGGACCCTGGTGACCTTCACCGAGGGTCTGATGGATCGCATCGTCGCGCTGGGCTGACCGGGCATGCTCCAGGAGCTTCTGCCCGCCCAGATCTTTGCCATTCTGCTGGTGTTCGTACGCCTCGGCACTACCATGCTGCTGATGCCGGGCATTGGCGATCCCTATGTGCCGCCGCGTACCCGGTTGATACTGGCATTGCTGATCGCGCTGGTCATCGCACCGATCCTGGGCAATACGCTGCCGGCCATGCCGGAAAGCGCGGCAGACCTGGTCGTCCTGATCGTCGGCGAGTTTTTAATAGGCGCTTTCTTCGGCACCATCACCCGGCTGTACATTTCGGCGCTGACCACCGCCGGCATGATCATCGCCTTCATGAGCAGCATGGCTAATGCCTTGACGCCCGATCCCAGTGCCGCGCAGCAGGGGTCGATCGCCGGTTCCTTCCTGGTGGTGGCCGCGGTCTTGACCATTTTCACCCTCGATCTGCACCATGCCATGCTGGCGGCGGTGATCGACAGCTATCAACTGTTCGTACCCGGCCAGGTACCGCCGGTCGCGGACTTCGCCGACATGATCTCGCGCGTCGTTGCCCAGACGTTTCTCTTATCCTTTCAAATCTCCGCACCCTTCATCGCCGTCGGCCTGATCTTCTTTCTCGGCCTCGGCCTGCTCGGCCGCCTCATGCCGCAGATGCAGGTCTTCTTCGTCGCCATGCCGCTGCAGATTGCGGCCGGCCTGGTGGTCCTGGTCCTGGTGTTGCCGGCGATCCTGCGTTGGTTCGTCGGCGCCTTCCAGGATTCGCTGCTGCCGTTCGTCGCCCTCTAGCGGCCGGGAGAGCAGGCGTTGGCCGAAGACCAAACAGACGACTCACAAAAAACCGAAGACCCGTCCCAACGGCGCCTGGAGCAGGCGCGGGAAAAGGGTCAGGTCGCCCGGTCGCAGGAGATCAATCACTGGTTCATGATCCTGGCGATGACCATCATCCTCGGGGTGTTTGGCCGATCCATCGTCACGGGCATCACCGACAGCCTGTACCTGTTCATCGAGCGGCCGCATACGATCCACCTGGATATGGGACAGCTCCAGGCCACCCTGGCGCAATTGGGGTGGAACTTGGGTCTGGTGGTTCTGGTCCCCATCGCGATCATGGTGTTGCTGGCGCTTCTTGCCGGCTTCTCCCAGAACGGTCTGCTGATCTCGTTCGAATCGATCAAGCCGAAGTTGGAAAAATTGTCGCCGATGAAGGGCCTCAAGCGCCTCTTTTCGAGCCGGTCCCTGGTCGATTTTGTCAAGGGCATCGCCAAGATTTCGATCGTCGCAGCGGTGGTTATGGTCCTGCTGTGGCCGGAATGGCGGATTCTGCCGAACCTGACATCGTTCGAGGGCGAGCAAGTGCTCAACCTGCTGCTGTCTTTGTCGATGCGTGTGTTGATCGGCGTGCTCTCGGTGATGACGGTGATCGCCGCGCTCGACTTTCTCTATCAACGGCAACAGCACACCAAGCAACTGCGCATGTCGCGGCAGGAATTGCGGGACGAGTACAAGCAGACCGAGGGAGACCCCATGATCAAGGCGCGCCTGCGCCAGATCCGCATGGAGCGGGCGCGCAAGCGCATGATGGCGGCAGTGCCCGAGGCCGACGTGGTCGTGACCAACCCGACCCATTTCGCCGTCGCCCTGAAATACGATCCGGAGCGCATGCAGGCACCGATCCTGGTCGCCAAGGGCGCCGATTCCATGGCCTTGCGCATCCGCGAGATTGCCAAGGAGCACAACGTGCCGATCGTTCAAAACCCGCCCTTGTCGCGGGCTCTCTACAATGGCGTCGATTTGGATCAGGAAGTGCCCGCCGAGCACTACAAGGCGGTGGCCGAGATCATTGGCTACGTCATGCGCCTCAAGGGCAAGCTGCCGCGCCGGCCGGTCGCGCCGGTACGGCACTAAACGGCGCCGGCTTGCCGTAACCGCCGGGCCTGTGGTTTAAGTGGTCTGCGACGAGTCGGCCGCAGAGGGGGATTCGATGAGGCGAGAGATCGGTTCGCCGGTCCGCCGGTGGGCGCCGTTCATCACGGCGCTGATCCCGATGCTCGCCTCCGCGCCGGCGATGGCGCAAGCTCAGGTGCCCGTGGAGACTTCCGGTGTCGGGGTGCTTTTGTATAGCGCCTTGGCGATCGCCGTGCTCGCCCTGGGGATCGCGGTGGTGTCCATGATTCGCCATCGCCGTGCCTATGCTCTGTTGCGGGACATCTTCGATGCGGTGCCGCAGCCGCGCCAGGTCATCGACCGCCGTGGCCGGATCGTGCTGGTCAACGATGCCTTCCGGAAGGTCTTCGCCGGTGCCGGCAAACCGATCACCGAGTTGTTGCGTGCCCAAGCCGCCGACGAGGATGCGCGGGCCCAGATCGAACGCCTGGCCGCCAACGCCCGGAACGGCACGGCGGGTTATGCCGAGTTGCGCGTGCGGCCCGCACCCGCCGCCGGGGAGCGGCCGGGCGGCGATTTCGCGGAGTGGCGGCACGTCGCCGCCTATCCGGTCGGTACCCGGCCGGGCACCATTTTCTGGCAGGTCGACGACATCACCCTGCGGCGGCAGCTGGAGCAGGTCATCAAGGAAGAGCAGAATCGTTTCGCCGATCTGCTCGAACATGCGCCGATCGGCTTTTATTCCGTCGACGAACAAGGGCGGTTTCTGTTCGCCAATCAGACCCTGTGCGATTGGCTGGGCCGTAGCCATGAAAGCCTGGAAAGCAGTGTCGTCAAACTGCATGACGTGCTGGCGGAGCCGCCGCCACCCGGAACCTTGCCCTACGATCCCTTCGGCGATGAAACGGCTGCCCGCGGCGAGGTTGCCTTGCAGGATGCGGCCGGCCGGGTTTTTCAGGTGTTCATCAGCCAGGATGTGGCCAAGGGCGAGGATGGGCGCGGGGTGCGCACCCGCTCGGTGGTGCGCCACCTGTCGCACGAGCGGGCCATGGCCGAGGCGTTGGAGCGTTCCGTGCAGCGTTTCGAGCGCTTCTTCCTCGAGGCGCCGGTGGGCATTGCCTTGCTCGATGTGGCCGGCCGCTTCACCGAGGCCAACCGCGCCTTCGGTGCGTTGGCGGGGCGGGATCCGGAGGCGCTGCCCGGCCGCTCTCTCCAGGATCTGGTGCCGGCCGAGCAGCGCGCCGTGATCGAAACGGCCATGCGTGGCACCGGCGGTCCCGTCGAGGTGCGCTTTCCCGGCGAGGCCGAGAAGGTCTGCACCATGTACATCACCGCCTTGGCGGACGGGGCGGGGGGGATCACCGGGTACATCGCCCATTTCATCGATTCGACCGAGCAGAAGAACCTGGAGCTGCAATTCTCGCAGTCGCAGAAGATGCAGGCGGTCGGCCAATTGGCCGGCGGCATCGCCCACGACTTCAACAATCTGCTCACGGCCATGATCGGTTTTTCCGATCTGCTGCTGCTGCGCCACCGGCCCGGCGACCAGTCGTTCGCGGACATCATGCAGATCAAGCAGAATGCCGCCCGCGCTGCCAACCTGGTGCGCCAGCTGCTCGCCTTTTCGCGCCAGCAAAGCCTGCAGCCACGCCTGCTCAACCTCACCGACATCCTCGCCGAGTTGTCGCACCTGCTGCGCCGCCTGCTCGGCGAGACCATCGATCTGGACATGGTCCATGGGCGCGATCTGGGCACCGTCAAGGCCGATATGGGGCAGCTCGAACAGGTGATCATCAATCTGGCCGTGAATGCGCGCGATGCCATGCACGGGCGTGGCAAGCTGAGCATCCGCACCAGCAACGCGGTCGTGGAGCGGGAAAAGAAGGTGCGCGGCGAGGTCATGCCGCCGGGCGAGTATGTCCTGCTGGAAGTCAGCGACACCGGGTGCGGCATTCCGGCCGAAAATTTGGACCGCATCTTCGATCCCTTCTTCTCCACCAAGGAGGTGGGGGCGGGCACCGGCCTGGGCCTGTCCACTGTTTACGGCATCGTCAAGCAATCCGGCGGCTTCGTCTTTGTCGAAAGCGCGGCGGACCAGGGCAGCACCTTCTCAATCTACCTGCCGCATCACGCCGGAACGGCCGGGGCCGTCGCCGCCGCCGGCGAGGGCGAGGTGCGCCGCGACCTGACCGGCAAGGGCACGATCCTGCTGGTCGAGGACGAGGAGGCGGTGCGCGCCTTCAGCGCCCGCGTGCTGCGCAACAAGGGCTATGAGGTGCTGGAGGCCGGCTCGGGCGAATCGGCCCTGGAGGTGTTCCGCGAGCACGCCGCGTCCATCGATCTGATCGTGACCGACGTGGTCATGCCCCGCATGGACGGGCCGACCCTGATCCGCCACCTGCGCGAACAGCGCCAGGACCTCAAGGTCATCTTCATTTCCGGCTATACCGAGGATGCTTTCCGCCAGCGCCTGGGCGAGGAAGCGGACATCCATTTCCTGCCCAAGCCCTTCAGCCTGAAGCAACTGGCCGCCAAGGTAAAAGACGTGATGGGCGGGGCGGGGGCCGCTGGCGGTGAGGCCCCGGGCGGCGAGGCCGGCACCGCGCCCGCCGTGCCCCGCGCCGCCGGCCCGTCGCCGGTGGCGTAGCGGGGGGGGCATCGCGGGGGCCAAAACCCGGGCTCCGCCAAAGTGCTTGGACCACTCTTCCGGTCGCAACGATTTGTTCCATATATGTTCTAAAAACCGGCGATTATGTACGTGACGCACCATGGGTTAAGCCGTTGCTCAAGAAAGCTGAATCAAATCAAGAAATTGGAATCACGCCTGAGATGGTCGAGGCTGGTAAGAGAGCTGTTAGTTTTTACTGCTTTGACCCAGATGGTTCAGACGAATGGGATACGGGTAAGATTGCAGTGGCGATATTCCATGCTATGGATAGCGCACGCCATAGCCCCCAGGAAAAATCTTCTTGAGCAAGTCTTCTGTCCTCGCATTCAATTTGGTGATCTGATTTGAAAGCAATTTGAGGTCGTCCAGGGTCCTAGGCAGAACATCGCCCTCTGGCGGGGCCTTACTTTTAATTGAAAGCAACCGATAGCTTTCATGCTCAAAAGACCCCGGCTTTAATATTGGCAGCCATACCCCATGCGATACATGGTCGCGTAAACTTCGAATGTGGCCAGCGCTACTGCTAACATCGCGAGCCTCGTTTATGGTATCTTTCTCTTTTGTAATTTTTAAGATTAGTTCTAGCCATAATTTACGTCTTTTTCGAAATGGGATGATGAGTCCTGGCTTTGACTTGCGGGGGTATGATTTTTCCCATAAGCAGTGTATCCAGATGTCGAAATTTTGTTCGAAATAGGCCCATGTCACGACTACGCGCCCTATTTCGATGAAATACTTTTCGGGCAACCGGTTAGTTTCGCCGAAATGAACCCCAGAAAAGTCTTCCATAGTGAATAGCGCCCTAAGCGATAGCGAAATGTCCAAATTTGTTGGCAGAGACGAGCAAGACAAGCGTCGCGACAAGACGCTGAAGCGCATGCTTGAAACACCGCCGAAGCCGCATAAGCCGACCAAGCCAGCCAAGCGGCAAAAAAAGGATAAGAAAATCAAAGACGATTGACGGCTCGACTCCGTTTGTGATTCTGTTCGAGATAGGTGGGCGACGGCCCTAAAGCCGCCGCCCGGTTCGCACTAGCCGGTCAGACTAGCACTTGCGGGGTTTCCGCCGGGGGTGCCTTTTGACCCTAACGGTCTTTGGGCCCCTTGGCGGAGATTTACACCCGCCGCAGTTGCGCTTTGCCATTGAAATATCCTTTCTCTGGCTCGGGAGAATAGGCTCCCTCTCTGACGTGCCCCATACACGTCAAGGCAAACCGCGATGGGGCACTGAGCAGCGCAACAGAATATTTTGACAGGTTCCTGGCCGATTCGGCTAGTCCACAGATTGCAAAAAATAGCGAATCACGCCAATGATTTGCCGGGTGGTGTACAACCTCTTAGGCAACTCGCCTTTCACCAGTCCGCCGATAGGTCAGGCGCTTGCCGGTGATCCCGGCCAGGGCTTTGGCAGCACGTTCGGCATCCGACACGCCCAGGCGGGAGCGGGTGTTGTAACGGAAATCGAATTCGCAGATATAGCGTTTCAGGTGTTGCTTGCCGACGTGCTGGTAGACGCCGGTCAGGCCGCGCTTAAGGATCGAGTAGAAATTCTCGACCGTCTGTGTCCCGGCATTGCCGCGCACATACTCGGAAATCGAGTGGTTGACCGACTCGTGGCTGGCGAATTCCTTGCCGACTTTCTTGTACCAGCGGGCTTCGTCGGTCATGAGATTGGAGTCGCGGCGCACGTTGGTGACGATATGCTGGCGCAGAGTTGCGGCCTTCACGTCGGGGACATGGAAAGAGCGGGCGCGGCCTTCGCGCTCGACCAGGGTTAGGACTTTCCAGGAATTCTTGGTGCCACGGCCTTTGACCCAACCTTTTTCTGAGACAAATACGTCCTTGTCGCCACCCCAGTAGGTTTCGTCGGCCTCGACTACCTTGCCCTTGCCGCCGAGCGGATCGGGGTTGATCTCGCGCATGGCCTCACGGATACGATGGGTCATGAACCACGCGGTCTTGTAGGTGACGCCGAGCATACGGTGCAGTTGGTGGCTGCTGATGCCCTTCTTCGAGGCGCACAGCAAATGGGTCGCCAGGACCCACTTGTGCAGGGGCACCTTGGAGCGCTCGAACAGGGTCCCGACCGTGACCGAAAACGGCTTGCGGCAGGATCGGCACTTATACAGACCGGGGCGGTGAGACTTGCCCTGCATCTTGGTAATCGACTCGGCCTCGCCGCAATGCGGGCAGTAGGGGCCATGGGGCCAACGAACGTTCTCTAAATGTTCGCGGGCCTTGTTTTCGTTGGTATAAATGGCGTTTGTGAGGTCGATTTTCATGGTCTGGCTCCTATCTGATTGATAGATAGGGACTAGGCTGTGGTATGTCAAGTATACAATCGCCTAAAAACCGCTTGGCGAATGAGAACAAAGCGGGTACAGTGCGTTCATTGCAGTCACGCCAGCCGGTATGAGATAAGAAAGGGCATGTCATGGCACGGAACGCTTTGCGTCTGGTCGAAGGGGAAAACGTGGATAAGCAGAAGGCATTGGAGGCGGCGCTGGGACAGATCGAGCGCGCCTTCGGCAAGGGTTCGATCATGCGCCTGGGCGATGACCGGGCGGTGGAGACCGAGGTGGTGCCCAGCGGTTCCCTCGGCCTCGATATTGCCCTGGGCATCGGCGGCCTGCCGCGCGGCCGGGTGGTGGAGATCTACGGCCCGGAAAGCTCCGGCAAGACCACGCTGGCCCTGCATGTGATCGCCGAGGCGCAGAAGCGCGGCGGCACCTGTGCCTTCATCGACGCCGAGCATGCCCTCGACCCGGCCTATGCCGGCAAGCTTGGGGTGAATGTTGGCGAACTCCTTATTTCTCAACCGGATACGGGCGAGCAGGGCTTGGAAATCGTCGATACCCTGGTCCGCTCCGGGGCCATCGACGTGCTGGTCATCGATTCGGTGGCGGCGTTGGTGCCCCGGGCCGAGCTGGAAGGCGAGATGGGCGACCAGTTGCCCGGCCTGCACGCCCGGCTGATGAGCCAAGCCCTGCGCAAGCTGACCAGCTCCATCTCCCGCTCGCGCACCATGGTGCTGTTCATCAACCAGATGCGCATGAAGATCGGCGTGATGTTCGGCAATCCGGAGACCACCACCGGCGGCAACGCCCTGAAATTCTACGCCTCCGTGCGCCTGGATATCCGGCGCATCGGCGCCATCAAGGACCGGGACGTGGTGGTCGGCAACCAGACCAAGGTCAAGGTGGTGAAGAACAAGATGGCGCCGCCGTTCCGCGTGGTCGAATTCGACATCATGTACGGCCAAGGCATTTCCAAGACCGGCGAGCTGCTCGATCTGGGGGTGCAGGCGAATATTGTGGAAAAATCCGGCGCCTGGTTCTCCTTCGACGGCCAGCGCATCGGCCAAGGCCGCGAAAACGCCAAGACGTTCCTCAGGGAGCACCCGGACGTCGCCGCCACCATCGAGGCCAAGATTCGGGCGAATGCCGGGCTGGTCGCCGCGGCCATGCTCGAAGGCCCCGACGATGAGGCCGGCGATGGCGACGGCGATGCCGCGGCCGAGGCGTAGCCCCAGGACTTAACGGAAGATCGGATCGGCCAAGCGGATCGGATTGTTTCAATCCGATCCGTGACTCTCGCCTCCGGCCCACCCCACGCGGATGGTATCGCCGCCGTCGCCGTTGCCGCCGTCGGCGCCGGTCAGGGCAGTTTAGCCAGCGCCGCCGTGAAGCCCTGGAGGGAGAAGGGAACGGCCACCGCGCGCCCGGTGGCATCCTCGAAGGTCACCTCACCGCCGTTGCCGGCCTTGAAGGTGGTCAGGAAAGGCTCCGCCAAGGCGATCTGCGTCTGGCACCCCTTGGATGTGCACCGCTCGATTGGCAGGTGTATGGGTTCGTTCTTGTCAATTTGCAGAGTCAGGCCGGGGGGCAGCCGAATGCCCAACGGAACGAAAAACAATGCGCCCAGCAGGTTTTCCGCACCGAACCGTCCGACAACCATTTGCAGAATGCGGACGTTTTCTTCGTTGGGGTAAACATCATGAATCAGGAAGCAACTGCGAGGCTTGTCGGCCTGCGGCTGGGTGCATTGCAACGACCAGTCCTTGATTCGCTCGATCTCTGGTGTTTTTTGCGCCGGATCGGTGGCCGGGGCGGGCGCCGGCACCTGGGTCTGGGCGATGGCGGGCGAGGAAGCGGCCGCACACACCAGGGCCATGAGGCTCAACACGGTCCAGAAGGCTTGCCGGAAGCGGCGAGACGTCCATGCGGCGGAGGGCCGGCGGGCGCCGGAACGCCGCCGTTTGTAGGCTTGCTGTATCATCATGGGGCGGGACATTAGCTGAGCGGATCGGGTTCGGCCACCGCCAAATGGCGATAATTTCGATTGGGGTCCGAAACGGTCGGCCGGCCCAGGGCAAGCCGGATGGGCATCAATCCGCCGCGGGCCTCAGGCCAAACGAGCCGTTCGAACGGGCCATCCGGTACCCCACGGGCCGGTCCAACGTATCGCCAATGAGCTTTGCCATGTCGCCGTCCGGTGCGGCAACCGGACCCGCGCCCGGTCCCGGGCGCCGCTGGACAGCCCACGGGCCCCGCGTTACAACGCTTGCGCGCCCTACGCCGGACACGGTCCGGTCCGGCTCGGGCGGCATCTCCGCCGCTCGTCACGGTCCCGGGCGCGGTCGTTGAAGCGATCCGTGGCGGGTGTGCCGGGCACCGGAGTGGTAGGCATCGAGAGCACGTATGAAAGTCACAGCCACCGGCAACGAGGTGCGCAGCGCCTTTCTCGAATATTTCGCCCGCAACGATCATCGGATCGTGGCGTCCTCGCCGCTGGTGCCGCGCAACGATCCGACCCTGCTGTTCACCAACGCCGGCATGGTGCAGTTCAAGAATGTCTTCACGGGCCAGGAAACCCGGCCCTATCAGCGCGCGGTGACGTCGCAGAAATGCGTGCGCGCCGGGGGCAAGCACAACGATCTGGAAAACGTCGGCTACACCGCGCGGCATCACACCTTCTTCGAGATGCTCGGCAACTTCTCGTTCGGCGACTATTTCAAGGATCGGGCGATCGAGCTGGCCTGGACCCTGATCACCAAGGAATACGCCCTGCCGGCGGACCGGCTGCTGGTCACGGTCTATGCCGAGGATGACGATGCGGCGAAACTGTGGCGCAAGATCGCCGGCCTGCCCGAGGACCGGATCCTCCGCATTCCCACCTCGGACAATTTCTGGCAGATGGGCGAGACCGGCCCGTGCGGGCCGTGTTCCGAGATTTTCTTCGACCATGGCCCCGCCATACCCGGCGGCCCGCCCGGCAGCGCCGACGAGGATGGCGACCGGTTCATCGAAATCTGGAACCTGGTCTTCATGCAGTTTGAGCAGACGGAACCGGGCAAGCGCGTGCCGCTGCCCAAGCCGTCCATCGACACGGGCATGGGGCTGGAGCGGATCACCGCCGTGCTTTCCGGCCAGCACGACAACTACGACACCGATCTGTTGCGCACCTTGATCGAGGCGTCCGCCGAAACCTCGAAGACTGCGCCGGATGGCGACCATGCAGTGTCGCACCGGGTGATCGCCGATCATCTGCGGGCCACCGCGTTCCTGGTGGCCGATGGGGTGCTGCCGGCCAACGACGGTCGCGGTTATGTGCTCCGCCGGATCATGCGCCGGGCCATGCGCCATGTGCACCATCTGGGTGTCAAGGAGCCGATGATCTGGCGTCTGGTGCCAAAGCTTACTGCCTTGATGGGCAAGGCTTATCCGGAACTGTTGCGGGCCGAGGCGTTGATCGCGGAAACCCTGAAACTCGAGGAAGGCCGCTTCATCCAGACCCTGGACCGGGGCATCCGGCTGCTGCAGGACGAAACCGGCAAGCTGGGCGGCGGCCAGCCGTTGTCCGGCGAGGTCGCCTTCAAGCTCTACGATACCTTCGGCTTCCCCCTGGATCTGACCCAGGACATCTTGCGCGGCCAGGGCCGGGCGGTCGATCAGGCCGGCTTCGATGCCGCCATGGCCCGCCAGCGTCAGGCGGCGCGCAAGGCCTGGGCCGGCTCCGGCGAGGCGGCTACGGAAAGCCTGTGGTTCGACCTGCGCGATCAATTCGGCGCCACCGAATTTCTCGGCTACGACACGGAATCGGCCGAGGGTCAGGTGCAGGCCATTGTCGCCGGTGGAAAGCCGGTCGATGCGGCCAAGGCGGGCGACGAGGTGCAGGTGCTGGCCAACCAGACGCCGTTCTATGGCGAATCCGGCGGCCAGATGGGCGACACCGGCTTGCTCTTCACCGCCGCCGGCGGCGAGATCGAAATCACCGACACGCAAAAGAAGCTTGGCGTCCTGCACATCCACATGGGTCGCGTCCGCCGCGGCTCGGTCAAGATGGGCGATGCGGTCGAGATGAAGGTGGACGGCGCCCGCCGCACCGCTTTGCGCGTGCACCATTCGGTGACCCATCTGCTGCACGAGGCCCTGCGCCGGCGCCTGGGGGCGCACGTCACGCAAAAGGGATCATTGGTGGCGCCGGACCGCCTGCGCTTCGACGTCAGCCATCCCAAGCCCATGACATCCGAGGACCTGCGGGCGGTGGAGGCGGACGTGAACAATCGAATCCGCGTCAACGCCGCCGTCGACACCCACTTCATGACCCCGGACGAAGCCATCGAGGCCGGCGCCCTGGCCCTGTTCGGCGAGAAGTATGGCGATGAAGTGCGCGTCGTCTCCATGGGAGGAGAGGACGCGACACACCCCGGCCACGCGTTTTCCACCGAACTCTGCGGCGGCACGCACGTGCGCCGCACCGGCGATATCGGCTTCCTCAAGATCATCGGCGAAAGCGCCTTGGCCGCTGGTGTGCGCCGCATCGAGGCGGTGGCTGGTGCCGCGGCCCTGGACCATGTGGCCCGTCAGGAGGCCCTGCTGGCCGAGGCCGCCGAGGCGATCAAGGCGCCGCCGGTGCAACTCGCCGAACGGATCACGAGCCTGGTGGAGGAACGCCGCCGCTTGGAGCGGGAGCTGACGGATCTTCGCCGCAAGCTGGCCACCGGCGGCGGTGGCAACGGCGCGGCGACCCAGGCGCGCGACGTGGCCGGCATTCGCTTCGCCGCCCGGGTGCTGCCCGATGTGCCGGCGAAAGATCTCAAATCCATGGCCGATGACCTTAAAAAGCAGGTGGGCAGCGGCGTGGTCGCCCTGGTGGCGGTCAGCGACGGCAAGGCGTCATTGGTGGTTGGCGTCACCGCCGATCTGACCGACCGGTTCAGCGCCGTCGATCTGGTACGGGTCGGCGCCGCCGCCCTGGGCGGCAAGGGCGGGGGCGGCCGCCCGGACATGGCCCAGGCCGGCGGGCCCGATGGTGCCGCCGCCGATGCGGCCATGGCCGCCATCGAGGCGGCGCTGGCGACAGTGCCCGCGGCCTGAATCGGCCGCGCCCGGCGACCGAGCCCAGCCATGACCAACCCGCACCTCGCCACCCCCTCCGGCAAGACCCGCGCCCGGGCGCTGGGCATTCCCTTCGATGGCGAGCCCGGGCCGCTCAACGCCATCACCGACGTGGCCGGGGTCGAGGTCGGCTATGCCACCCTGATTCGCGGTGAGGGGCCGCTGGTGGTGGGGCAGGGACCGGTGCGCACCGGGGTGACCGCGATCCTGCCGCGCGGCCGCGCCGGAGCCGGCGGTGCGGTCTTTGCCGGCGGGCACAGCCTGAATGGCAACGGCGAGATGACCGGATTCATCTGGCTGCAGGAAGCTGGCAGGGTCGAGGGGCCGATCACCATCACCAACACCCACGCCGTCGGCGTGGCTCGCGATGCCACCTTGCGGTGGCTGCTGCGTCATGGCCTGCATGGCCGCGGCCAGCTTTGGGGCCTGCCCGTGGCGGCGGAAACCTATGATGGCCACCTCAATGATATCAACGGCTTTCACGTCACCGATGTGGATGTTTTCGCGGCCCTCGACGGGGCCCGCGGCGGACCGGTCGAGGAGGGGAGCGTGGGCGGCGGCACCGGCATGATCTGCTATGGCTTCAAGGGCGGTTCCGGCACCGCCAGCCGCCGGGTGGCGTGCGCCGGGGCGGGCTTTACCCTGGGGGCATTCGTGCAAGCCAACTTTGGCCAGCGCACGCAACTGACCATCGCCGGCGTCCCGGTGGGCCGGCATCTGAACGCCACCGGGCCGGATGCGGATCTGGGTTCGATCATCGGCATTGTCGCCACCGATGCGCCGCTCATGCCGCATCAGCTGCGGCGGCTGGCGCAACGGTGCGGTCTGGGCATTGCCCGCTCCGGTTCCGTGGCGGCGCATACCTCGGGCGATATATTCCTGGCCTTGTCGACGGCGAATGCAACCGCCATCGATGCGGTGGGCGGGGTGCAGACCGCGGCCTTCGTGCCGGATGCCGACATCACGCCGCTGTTCGAGGCGGCGGTGCAGGCCACCGACGAGGCGGTCATCAACGCCATGATCGCCAACCGGTCCATGACCGGCCGGGATGGTCACACGGTGCCCGCCTTGCCCCATGCGCCGCTGGTTGATCTGCTCAAGTCGTTTGGCCGGATACCGGCCTAACTTTTTTCTTTGCTGGATTTTTTTGATTTCGACGTGGCTTCGTGCACATGCACGTCCCGCTGCGGGAAGGGGATGCTGATACCGGCCGCGTCCAGACGCACTTTCGCCGCCTTGGTGGTCTCGAACAACAACGCCCAATAGTCGCCGGCCTTGGTCCAGCAGCGCAGGTTGAGATTGACCGCGCTGTCCGCCAGTTCCTTGACCAAAACCTCCGGCGCCGGTTCGCCGAGGACGCGCGAATCGTCCCGCAACAGCTTCAGCAGTATGCTCTGCGCCTGGTCGATGTCATCGCCATAGGAGATGCCGATGACGATATCCAGGCGCCGGGTCGGCAGGCGCGTGAAGTTCTTGATGGTGCGTCCCCAAAGCTGCGAGTTGGGAACCTCCTGATAGACACCATCGAAGGTGTGCATCTGCGTGGTGAACAGGCCCACTTGGTCCACGGTGCCGGCGATGCCCTCGGCATCGATGTAGTCGTTGACCCGGAAGGGGCGCAGGAACAGCAGCATGATGCCGGCGGCGATGTTCTGCAGGGTGCCCTGCATGGCCAAGCCGATGGCCAGGCCGGCGGCGCCGAGCACGGTGATGATGCTGGCGGTCTGCACCCCGAATTGGGCCAGAACCACCACCACGACCAAGATCAGAATCGCATAGCGCGTGGTCTGGGCGATGATCGGCTTGAGCGTGGCGTCCAGATGCGGGGTCCGGGCCAACATGCGCGATACGCTGCGGCTGGCCCAGCCCGCCAACACCCAGCCGCCGATCAACAGGATCACGGCGCCGAGGACGTCCAGCCCGTATTGCACCAACAGGGCGCTGGTCTGGGCTAGCAGCTCGTAAAGCTTATCGGTCGTCATTCGTCCGTTTTATTGGGCGTCCGTATTATCGGGCGTTGCGGGTCCGACAGATCAGTCCTTGATGTCGGCCATGACGCGCATGCGGATGATCTTGTCCGGATTGTCGACCTGACCGCTCTGGCTGCCGGCGGGCGCCTTCTTGATGGCATCCACATGTTCCATGCCTTCAACCACTCGTCCCCAAACGGTGTACTGCTTGTCCAGGAAACGGGCCGGGGCGAAGGTGATGAAGAATTGGCTGTCGGCGCTATCCGGGCTTTGCGCCCGCGCCATGCCGGCGGTGCCGCGCAAGAACGGCTCGGCGGAAAACTCGGCCTTGATGTTTTGGCCGGACCCGCCCGTGCCGGTTCCCGTGGGATCGCCGGTTTGCGCCATGAAACCCTCCATCACGCGGTGAAAGACGATGCCGTCGTAGAAGCCGGCACGGGTCAATTCCTTGATCCGGGCGACGTGCTTGGGGGCGACATCGGGCAGCATTGCGATGACGACGCGGCCGCCCTCGATCTCCATGACCAGTGTGTTCTCGGGGTCCGGCGCGGCGCCGGCTTCGACCGTTGAAGTTGCCATTACGAATCCTATTATTGATAATAATTTCAAGATTTTGCGCAGCATCGTTTTCTCTTCACCTTATTTTAGGACGCGCCGCAAGTTTACGGCCAGGGAGTCCATGAATTCTTCGGTGGTCAGCCACTTCTGCGAATCGCCGATCAGCAGCGCCAGATCCTTGGTCATCTGCCCGCCCTCGACCGTATCGACGCATACCTTTTCCAAAGTATCGGCGAATTTCACCACGTCCGGCGTGCCGTCGAATTCGCCACGATAGTGCAGGCCGCGGGTCCAGGCATAGATCGAAGCGATGGGGTTGGTCGACGTGGGCTTACCCTGCTGGTGCAGGCGGTAGTGGCGGGTGACGGTGCCATGCGCCGCTTCCGCCTCGACGGTTTTGCCGTCGGGCGTCATCAAGACCGAGGTCATCAGGCCAAGCGAGCCAAAGCCTTGCGCCACCGTATCGGATTGCACGTCGCCATCGTAATTCTTGCATGCCCAGACAAAGCCGCCGGACCATTTCATCGCCGCGGCCACCATGTCGTCGATCAGGCGGTGTTCGTAGGTGATCTTCTTGGCGGCGAATTTGTCCTTGAACTCGGCATCGAAAATTTCCTGGAACAAGTCCTTGAACCGGCCGTCATAGACTTTGAGGATGGTGTTCTTTGTCGACAGATAGACCGGCCAACCCAGGCTGAGACCGTAGTTCAGGCAGGCGCGGGCGAAGCCGCGAATCGATTCGTCCAGGTTGTACATGCCCAGGGCGACGCCGCTTTCAGGAAAGTCGAAGACGTCATATGTGGTGGCCTTGCCGCCGTCGGCCGGCTGGAAGGTCATGGTCAGTTTGCCCTTGCCGGGCACGAGGAAATCCTTGGCCCTGTATTGATCGCCGAAGGCATGGCGGCCGATGACGATGGGCTGGGTCCAGCTTGGCACCAAGCGCGGCACGTTGCGCATGAGAATAGGCTGGCGAAACACCGTGCCGCCCAGGATGTTGCGGATGGTGCCGTTGGGCGATACCCACATCTTCTTCAGCTTGAATTCGGCCACCCGCGCCTCGTCCGGGGTGATGGTCGCGCATTTTACACCGACCCGGTGCTGCTTGATGGCATTCGCCGAATCCACGGTAACCTGGTCGTTGGTTGCATCACGATTCTCGATTGACAGGTCGAAATACTTCAGGTCGATGTCCAGGAAGGGCAGGATGAGCTTGTCTTTGATCATCGCCCAGATGATGCGCGTCATTTCGTCGCCGTCGATCTCGACGACCGGGTTGCGAACCTTGATCTTGGCCATCACTCTCTCCTGCACGCATAGGCTGTACGGCGCCGGCCGGCGCGCGGCGGCAAGATAGCAGTCTTTCGCGTGGGGGCAAGCGGCGGAATTGGCGGCTGCACCCTCGTGCCAGCCGCTGTGGCCGTCATATTACAGGCGTGAGATGTCGCTGGGCCGGCACGGTGACGGGGCGGCCGACACGGCGTCGAAAACCTGCTCCGGCCGGGTGACCACCTGCCAAAGGCGGGCATGTTCATGATGGGTGTATCCGGCGCTGACCAGATGGTCGAGCAGGTGCACCAACGGCTCCCAAAAGCCATCGAAATTGAGCACCACCACGGGCTTGTCGTGCAACCCAAGTTGCCGCCAGGTGAGAATCTCGAACAACTCGTCCAGGGTGCCGAGTCCGCCGGGCAGGATGCAGAAGGCATCCGAAAGCTCGACCATGCGTTGTTTGCGGATGTGCATGGACTCGACCACGACCATCTCGGTCAGACCGCGATGCTCAACCTCGCGCACCAGAAGGTGCCGGGGAATGACGCCGGTCACCCGGCCGCCGGCCGCCAGGGCCCCGTCGGCGACGGCGCCCATCATCCCCACATGGCCGCCGCCAAAGACGATGCCGACGCCGTGCTGGGCCGCCATGCGCCCCAATTCCGCTGCCATATCCCGGTGTCGCGGGTCGCCGCGGCCGGAGGCCCCGCAATAGACACACAACGCGCGAAGTTGGGCCATCCGTTTCTCTCCATCACTGTTTTGTGAACCGCTCTTCACCCGGGCCGGGAAATCTGATTAGCTTACAACGAGCTGGACGGCACACTAACGGTGCTCGTGGGGGGGCAAACGGTTAGTCTACGGGTGTTTTCCAACAATATCACGAGCAACAAGGAGTGTGCGCACATGAACAAATTTTCGCTTGCGGTGACGGCGGGTCTGCTCGCCGCTGCCGTCTCACCAGTGTTCGCCGCCGATGAGCCGCTGAATGTCATCAAGTACCGTCAGAACGTCATGAAAGCCGTTGGTGGCCATACTGGCGCCATCGCCGCGGTGGTCAAGGGCGAGGTCAGCTTCGTTGGCGACGTGGAAGCCCATGCACGCGGCATCAATGCGATGAGCATGCAGCTTGGCCATCTGTTCCCGAAGGGCACCGACAACGGCGCGTTCAAGGAGACTCGTGCACTGCCCGCGATCTGGGAGGACATGGGCAAATTCGATGCGGCGGTGAAGGGGTTGCAAGCGGAAAGCGCGAAGATGATCGAAGTGGCCCAAGGCGGCGACGTGGCGGCCATCGGGGCGCAGTTGCAGAACCTGGGCACGGCTTGCGGCGCTTGCCACAAGCCATTCCGCGCCGAAGCACAATAGCTGGCCACGCCGGCGGGCGATGACTGGGCCGGGGCGGCTGTTCGCGGGTCTGGCCGCGGTCGTGTGCTTGGCCGCCGGTGTATCGGCCAGTGGCCCAAGACCGGCGGCGGCCCAGGCCAGCACGCAACCTGCCGGTGGGGCCGATGGCGGGGGTGGAGATGTGGTTGCCCGCGGGACTGTTGTGTTCCGGGCCGCGGGCTGCATGTCCTGCCACACGGATAGCAAGAACCTGGGGCGGCCGCTGGCGGGCGGCCGCCCCTTGATCACGCCGTTTGGGACCTTCTATACCCCCAATATTACGCCCGACCGGGACACCGGGATCGGCAACTGGTCGGTCGCCGATTTGAGCCGGTCCCTGCACGAGGGCCTGTCCCCGGCCGGCAGCCACTATTACCCGGCCTTTCCCTACACGTCCTATACGGGCATGACCGACCAGGATGTCGGCGATCTGTGGGCCTTTTTGATGGCGCAGCCGCCGGTCATACAGGCGAACCGGCCGCATGAACTCTCCCTTCCGTTCCGCTTCCGCGCCTCGCTTGGAGTGTGGAAGGGGTTGTTTTTTTCCGCCGGCCGGTTTGCCCCGGATCCGGGTCGGGACGCGGCCTGGAATCGCGGCGCCTATCTGGTCCAGGTTATGGGCCATTGCGGAGAATGCCATACGCCGCGCGGCGCCCTGGGCGGACTGGACGGGGACAAGCGACTGGCCGGGACCGCCAAAGGGCCGGACGGCAAAAAGGTGCCAAACATCACGCCGCACCCTCAGGACGGCATCGGGAAATGGACCGAATCGGATATAAGTTATTTCCTGAAGACGGGAATTTTCCCGGATGGCGACGCCGCTGGCGGGGCCATGGTCGAGGTCATAGAGGACGGGACCAGCTTTCTTGACGACTCCGACCGGTCGGCGATCGCCAGGTATCTCCTTGATTTGCCGCCCATTGCAGGGCCATAAGCCGCAAATCCAGCCTTGGCCTCATGCCGCATCAGGCGTGATTGCGCCGGAACCGTTCAAAGATTAGGCTGTCCGTCGATTGCCAGGGGACGTGCCCGAGGGGATGTGCTGTTGAATCGCACCCGGACCATCATTGCCGCCGTTGCCGTACTGATCGCCGTGCTGCTCGGCTTTCTTTTGTTTTGGCCAGTGGAGCAGACAGAGACGACGACCGCCGCGGTGCAAGCCGTACCCGCCGAAACACCGGCCGCACCCGAAACAGCGGCACAGCCTGAAACGCCGGCCGAGACCGCCACGGCCGCGGCGCCAAGCGAACCGGCCAAACAGGCCGAGCCCATGGCCAGCGCCGAACCGACTCAACAAGCCGCCCCGGCCCCCGCTGCGACAACGGCAGCCCCGGCACCAGCAACGGCCGAGGCGCCTGCAACAGCGCCAGCGCCATCATCGACCCAAATGGCGACCCTGGTGCCGCCGGCCTTCGACGTGGTTCGCGTGGAGCCCAATGGCGAGGCGGTCATTGCCGGGCGGGCCATGGCCGGCAGTCAGGTCACGGTCTTGGACGGCAGCATATCCCTGGGCGGCGTTGCCGCCGATGGACGCGGGCAGTGGGTTTTCGTCGTCGACCCGCCCCTGACACCCGGCGGTCACGAGCTGAGTCTGGAAGCGCGCCTGGCCGACGGCCGGGTGGTGGCCTCGACCGATGTGGTGGTGGTCAACGTGCCGCTGCCGCAGATCGCCGTCGCCCCGCAAGCCAGTCCCGAGCCATCGACGACCACGACCGCCGATGCGTCCTCCGCCGTCACCGGCAGCGGCACGAAGCTGTCGCCGGAAGCGGCAACCGCCGAAAAGCCGCTGGCTGTCCTGATGCCGCGCACGGGGCAGGGGACCAGCCAGGTCTTGCAACAGTCCGTATCGCGGCAGGATGGGCTGGCCAAGGGAACATTGATCCTCGAGTCCATCGACTATGACGAGCGCGGCGCCATCATTGGTGGCCGGGCCGAGCCGGGCACCCGCCTGATTGTGTATTTGGACGATGCCGCGCTGGGAGAAACCACCGCCGGTGCCGACGGGCGCTGGAACCTGGTGCTGGACCGGCCGTTGGAAACCGGACTGCATCGCCTGCGCGTCGATGCGGTCGATGGTCAGGGCACGGTCATTGCCCGGGTCGAAACGCCGTTCTCACGGGCGTCTCTGGCCGAAGCCTTGCCGGATGAAACGTCAGTCATCGTGCAACCCGGCAACAGCCTGTGGCGCATCGCCCGCCGGGTCTATGGCGAGGGCATTCGCTATGCGCTCATTTTCGAGGCAAACCAGGAACAGATTCGCAATCCCGATCTGATCTATCCTGGGCAAATCTTCAAGATGCCGATGACGACACCGGCGGCGGCACCGACGAATTAAAGATCGGCTGACGCGCGCCCGGCTAACTCGCGTCCGGAGATCCAGAGTCTGGCGTACCGGAGATCGGCACAGCCGTGGCGTATCCCGGCATGTTCGTGCCGTTCGCGTCTTCGATGACCCAGCGCAGCAGATCGATGTAGGGGCTCAGGCCCAGAAGCAGCGACGTGATCGTCGCCATGACGCTGGCGGGCGTCAGCGGCAGCGGCGGCCGCGCGGTCGCCACAATGGACATGTCCTGTGCGGCCGATACATCGATGCGCCCCCCCGGTAAATCGGCGGTGGCATTGACGATGCGCCGGGTCAGGCGGCGGCCGGCGCCGGTCTCCATGCTGTAAGGCACCTTGCCGAGTTCCGCGGAAAGGCTGATATCCGCCTCGGGCGCGTTATCCATGCGCGCGTCGAAATCAACGCCCCGGTAGGCAAAGCAGAAATGGATCGGCTCGGCGTTCTCCCGCACGCGAAGCCGGCCGTCTTCGTCCAGTGTGAAGTCATCGGCCCGAATCGATGAGGCCCCCCCGGCCACCAGCGCGAGGATGTCGCGCAGGCCGGACGGTGCCTTGGCAGCATCGGCGGTATTGGGTTGGTCGAGCATCGGGTCTGCTCTGTTGCGGGTAATACGGATATGTTGGCATAGGAACAATTAAGGTTGCGTAAAGCTTTATGCATATAATCGGCACCGGAATTATTCCATACTCATCGGGGTACCCCGCTGGTAACGTGGCGGCGCCGGTGCGGGTACTTAGCCGGGTGTTTCAGGAATTGGGGTTGGTGGGTGCTGAAGGACGTATTAATTCCAATTCATCGGGCCGGTTGGCCATTCATCGGTGCGGCCCTGGTGGCGGCGGTAGTGCTCTCCCTGTTCTGGGAACCCCTGTTTTGGCTTGGGCTGCTGGCCGCCGCGTTCTGCACATACTTCTTCCGCGATCCTGAGCGGATTACGCCGGCGCGGGCCGGCCTGGTGGTCAGTCCGGCGGATGGGCTGGTATCGGCGGTCGAGTCCGTAGTTCCGCCGCATGAGCTTAACATGGGCGATGCGCCGCGGACGCGTGTCAGCATTTTTCTCAACGTCTTCGATGTGCACATCAACCGGGTGCCGGCGGATGGTGTCATCAGCGGCTTGGCATACCACAAAGGGACGTTCGTCAATGCGGCTTTGGACAAGGCGTCCGACCAGAACGAGCGGCAATCGGTTCGGATGACCACGGCGGATGGCCGCGACATCGCCTTTGTCCAGATCGCCGGTCTCATTGCCCGGCGGATCGTTTGCGATCTGGTTCAGGGACAGGCCGTGCGTGCTGGCGAGCGTTTTGGCTTGATCCGATTCGGCAGCCGCACGGATGTCTATTTGCCGGATGGCGTGGCGCCTTTGGTGGCGCCGGGCCAGCGCATGATCGGCGGCGAGACCGTTGTCGCCGATCTTGAATCGAGCGAAGGTCCACGGGGCGGGGAGGTTCGCTGATATGCGTGGTGTCAAACGGCGGCGCCTGCCAAGGCTGATGCTGAATCGGCTGGTTCCAAACGCACTCACCCTCATGGCATTGTGCTCGGGACTGACCGCAATTCGCCTGGCGCTCTTGGATCGCTGGCAGTTTGCGATCGCCGCGGTCGTCGTGGCCATGATACTGGACGCGTTGGATGGCCGCATCGCGCGGCTCATGGGCGCCACCAGTGAGTTTGGCGCTCAGCTCGATTCGTTATCCGATGTCATCAACTTCGGGGTCACGCCGGCGCTGATTGTCTACATCTGGGCGCTGAACGATACGGGCGGACTGGGATGGGCCCTGGCCTTGGTCTTCGTGATGGCCTGCGCGCTCCGCCTGGCACGCTTCAACACGGCCTTGGGTAACTCGGATTTGCCACCTTGGGCCAGCCGCTTTTTCACGGGCGTGCCGGCACCGGCAGGCGCCGGGTTGGCGTTGCTGCCGATGGTTCTGAGCTTCGAGCTCGGCAGCGAAATTCTTGGCTCCGCCGCCGTCAATGGTGCCACATTGATCCTGGTCTCGGCATTGATGGTGAGCAAGGTTCCGACGTTCTCGGCCAAGAAGATCAAGTTGCATCCCAGTTTCGTGGGCTTGGCCTTGATCGGGGTGGGGGCGTTCACCGCCTTCCTGGTGAGCACGCCATGGGTGACGCTCAGCCTGGCAGGCCTGGCGTATATCATCAGCATTCCCTTCGCCGCGAGATCGTTTCAGCGGCTGCAGGCCGCGACTGCAAGCGCCGAGGGGCTTGCCGAGCCCACGGTTGCCTCAGAAAACGATGACGCGATGTGACGCAGACCCGGAGAGCCTTCGGGTTCTCCGCATTGCCAGGATTCGCTAAGTGTCGATGCGAAAACTGCACTGGGACCGACTTTGCGTGCTGGTGGTCGATGACAATTCGTTCATGCGCAATTTGTTGACGACCACGATCAAAGGATTCGGAATATCGGATACGATTGCCGATGCGGATGGAGCCTCCGCCATCGAACGCCTCAAGCTCAGCATGACCGATCCGATCGCGGCATCCTTGGGCACCGTCGATCTGATCATCTCCGATTTCGTCATGCCCGGCGTGGATGGCAATCTGTTCCTACGCTGGATCCGCACCGGCAACGGCGTTCCCGACCGTTTCGTGCCCTTCATCATGGTTTCGGGCGCGGCCGACAAGAACGTGGTCGAACAGGCTCGCGATGCCGGTGTGACCGAGTTTCTGGCCAAACCGTTCTCCGCGCAATCCATGGCGGATCGCATCCTTCATGTCATCAACAACCCGCGGCAATTCGTTCTGGCGCAAGGATATTTCGGCCCGGATCGGCGGCGGGCAGAGGGCGCATGCGAGGTGGAAAGGCGGGTGACCCAGCGTTCGGAAATTCAAGTGGTGAAGCCGGATTCCACCGCGCGCACTTTGCGCGAGGACGTGCGGGCGATTTATTTCCGGCCCAACAACCAGATTCGCCAAAAGATCGGCGCCAAGGCCTTTACCGAAGCCCTCTACTTCGATCCCTTGATCGTGCAAGCGGCCGAGCGGCGCATCCAGGCGCTTGTCGGTGATTACGCGGATTGGGTGAAGAGGTACATCAAATCGATGACCGATTCCGAGTCGGCGCTGAAGACCGATCGAGAAAGCCGGCAATCGAACAAGAAACATATTGCCAATATCAACCGCATCGCCCACGAATTGCGCGGGCAAAGCGGTACGTTCAATTATCCCTTGATCACCAAGCTATCGAAATCCCTGTATGAAACGACCCTGGAACCGGACCGGCCGGTCACGGACGATCGCAAAAAGCTGATCGACGCGCATATCGATGCGATCCGCACGGTGTTCAAGAACCGCATTACCGGCAACGGCGGCGAAATCGGCTTGGCGTTGCTGCACGACATCGAGGTCGCGGTGAAGAAATACAAGTAGTTTGACGTGGCTGACCATGACAACGCCCATACCGGCCAAGGAGCTTTCAGTGGTGCGTCGGCCGATGTTATAGACGGGCAAGCTCACCAGAGTAATTTTTCTTCTTAACCAAAATAGTGAGATCGAAAAAATCTGAGAGTACGGCCTTGGAGTTTGATATTGAGAATCTAAATTAACTATTCAATGGCTGCATACTTGTGCTCGCGGAAAGAGAGTGATAGATATTTGCCGATGGACGGTCTGCAAATTCTGCATCTGTTGCGCCGCGCCTCGTTTTCCGTCGATCACCTATGGTTTGAGCCGATGACCGATCAGCTTGCAGGGGTTTAACTCCATGGCGTCGCTCGAAAAATCCGCGGCTGATAGGAAATGGATGTCGGTTCGCGTTGCCGCAGTCTTGCTTCGCGTCGTCGCTCTGCTCGGGCTCGTTTATGCGGCGAATGAATTGTTTTTTCTGCGTCGCGTCGAATTTCTCTCGGGTAAGGGCCATTGGGCCGTACTCGCCGCCTTCCTGGTCATTTGGGTTGGATCCCTATTGGCGATGGTCATGGCGGCGATGCAGCCGAACTGGCTCGTGCGGGTCGTGTGGGCATCGATTTTCGCGATCAGCACGGCCGCCTCGCACGCATTCTTCAACGCCGCCGGCTCCGAGTTATCGATCTTCGATTTCATGTCGATGTGGACCGCACGTCACGAGATTGGAAGGGCATTCGACAATTTCCATGCCGCCGGAATGACGGCCATCGCATGGATGATTTTCACGCTGATCGTTTTTGTCTCGCCGCCAATCCCGCGTGGCACGATCATGCGCCGGTATCTTCACAGGCTGATGTGGGTGCCGGCGGTCCCGATGGTTGTGATCGCAGCGATCGTCCTGGTGAAAGGCGGTAATTCAACGAGCACGAAGGGACTCCCCGTCCAGTTTCAACCCATAGCACTTGGTTTGGCATCGTCGGCCAAGGGCATTTTCACAACGGCCCCGAAGCGCATGGCGGTCACGTGGGAACCCGGGACGGATCGAGCGATCCGCAATATCGTGGTGCTCGTCGATGAGAGCATCCGCGCCGACTATATCGATTGGCGTCCCGGCAACCCCTACACCCCGGCGATGGCCAGCCATATCGATCGATTTGCCAATTTTGGCCAGGCCGCCTCCGGCGGCAACTGCAGCGCCTATTCCAATGCCTTGTTGCGGCTGGGGGGTGAACGGGTAAATCCGGTCATGAGCGTGAAAACCAATCCAACAATATGGCAATATGCGAAAAAGGCGGGCTTTCGGACGGTCTATATCGATGGCCAGTCAGGTCAAATCAAGAGCGGAAAGAAAATCCAAAATTTCATGACCTTCGGTGAAATACTGGATATCGACCGGATGGTGACTTTTGATGATATTCCGCAACCTGAACTTGATTTCGAGGTTCTGGATATCATCAACGAAGAGCTTTCCGGCGATGCGCCGGTGTTCATATTCGCCAACAAGAATGGCGCGCATTTTCCCTACGACGCGGGATATCCGGCGGACCAGGCCGTTTTCTTGCCGACCGTTCAAATGAGCGTGGAAGCTACGCCCGAGCAACGGGTTGTTTCGTATCGAAACGTCATTCGCTGGTCGGTAGACGGATTTTTCGCCAAGATGCTCGATCAGACAGATTTATCCGCGACCGCCATCGTGTATACCTCCGATCACGGGCAAAAACTGAGCGACAGGCACACCCACTGCACCAGTGAAGATCCCGATCCTCGCCAAGGCTTGGTGCCGTTACTCGCTTTGACCGGGAACCCGGAGCTCATGAAGCGGTTCCAATCAGCCGCGCAGTTGAACCACAATCGCGCGACCCACTTTGCCATCGCTCCGACACTGTACGAACTCATGGGGTATTCGGTCGCGAGCATCGAGGAAGTCTACGGGCCGACACTCTTTCACCCGCAGGATGGGCAGGTGTATTTCACGTCGAACGATATATTCGGGATGTTCAGATCGGATGTTTTCAGGAATCCGATCGATTTGAACGCCAATTATTTGGAAAGCTACGCATTTCCCGAACCGGCCGGTACCCTAGACAATTCACAGGCCATGCAGAATTGAGTCTGACGCGGCGCGCCCGTTTTCTTGGGCACGCGTTTCCACAACACTCATTCGGCCGTTCCGTTCCGCTACTCGGCGGCGCGCGGCACCTCGGCCGGTGCCGTGCGGGCGGGCGCCGGCGGCTCCGATCCGCGGACCCGGCGTTTGCTCCGCCATTCGCGGAAGTTGGCTTGCAGCATGAGGGCGCTTGGGGTCACGACCAAGGTTAAGACCGTGGCAAAC
>DASWJP010000213.1:0-9247 GCA_036397065.1 Kiloniellales bacterium
GCCGCGGTGAGCGCCGCCTTTGGCGCCCTGAATACCGCCCGCCAGGGTCACAGCGACCTGATTCAGCGGGCCGCCGGCCTGGCCTCCCGTCTGGCGGCCCAGGAAGAAGCGCTGCAGCGCATCGCCACCGACAAGACCGAAACCGAAGCATCCCTGGCCACCGTGCGCACCGAGTCGGCCGAATTGCCGGATCTGGCCGCCGACCGGGCTACCTTGGACCGCCTGCGCGCCGAGCTGGTCGACAGCCGGCGCGAGCTGGCCCAGCGGCAAAGTGCGGCCGACCGCTTGGCGCGCGAGGCCGAGGCGCGGCTCCGCCGCCTGGCGGCGATCGAGGAGGAAAAGGCCTCGTGGGCGCGGCGCGGGCACGAGTCGGAACAGCACAGGACCGAGCTGGACCGGCGCCTGCAGGCCACCGCCCAGGAGATCGAAACCCTGGCCGCACGGCCAGCGGAATTGGCCGCCAAAGGCGAGGCCCTGGCCGGGCACATCGATACCGCCGAGCAGCGGCGCAAGGACGCGGCCGATACCCTGGCCATCGGCGAAACCCGCCTGGCGGATGCGGACCGCAGCCTCAAGGCGGCGGAACAGGTGCTGGCCCAATCCCGCGAGGACCGGGTGCGCGCCGAAGCCGCGGTGGCCCAGGCCGAGCAGATCCTGAGCGGCATAGCCGAGAAGTCGCGCGACCGCCTGAGCTGCCCGCTGGATAATATCCTGGAAGTCGCGGAGGTCGATGCGGGCCAGGACATGCCGGCGCGCGACGACATCGAGGCCAAGCTGCAGCGCCTGATCCGTGAGCGCGACAACATGGGTCCGGTCAACCTGCGCGCCGAGGCGGAGGCGAAAGAGCTGGACCAGCAGATCACCACCATGCAGACCGAGCGGGCCGACTTGATCGGCGCCATTGGCCGCTTGCGGCAAGGCATTTCCAGCCTGAACCGGGAGGGGCGCGAGCGGCTGCTTGCCGCCTTTGCCAAGGTGGATGCGCATTTCTCCGAGTTGTTCATCCGCCTATTCGGCGGCGGTCGGGCCCATCTGAAGCTGACCGATGCGGAGGACCCGCTGGAAGCCGGCCTGGAGATCATGGCCAGCCCCCCGGGCAAGCGGATGCAGATCATGTCCCTGCTGTCCGGCGGCGAACAGGCGTTGACCGCCCTGTCCCTGCTGTTCGCGGTGTTCCTGACCAATCCGGCGCCGATTTGCGTGCTGGACGAGGTGGACGCGCCGCTCGACGATGCCAACGTCGACCGCTTCTGCACCCTGCTGAACGAGCTGAGCCAAGGCGGCAGCACCCGATTCCTGGTCATCACCCACCACCGCATGACCATGGCACGGATGGATCGCCTATTCGGCGTGACCATGGCCGAGCGCGGCATTAGCCGCCTGGTTTCGGTTGATCTGGGCATGGCCGAAGACCTGCGCGAGAGCGCCTGAACGGGCCCGTTCACAGGCCCCTGGACGCCCAGGAAAAGCGCCGAATTCGGCGCCTTCCATCGCCTTGACACACCTATCACCGCTCACTATGGTGCGCGCGATCTTGGGCCTTTGGGCGGCCCGGGAAGGGGAATTTAGGACTGGGGGAAGTTTCGGAAGGGGCGCGCGCCAATGAGCGAGGATCTGCCCCCTCGATCCCCGAACGATCTTGATGCACGGATTCGTGAGGCGAAGGCCAAGCAGTCCGGCGAGGCTGGCCCACCCGGCGGGATGTCGCGTGGCGCCGGTCTGTCGCTTGCCATTCGCCTCACCATGGAGTTGGTGGCGGGCTTCGCGGTTGGCATCGGCATTGGGTTCGGGTTGGACACTTGGCTTAACACGATGCCGCTGTTCCTGATCATTTTCTTCTTTCTCGGGGCAGGCGCCGGCATGGTGAGCGTTTATCGGGTGGCGACCGGCGCCGGGATGGGCATCGGCTACAAGAAGCCACCGCCCGGATCGAACTAGCGGCCGGATCCGGCGAGTGGCCGGAACGGTGTTATGAAGTGGTTCTTGAGCTTAGGAAACAGGGCAACGCGTGACCACCGAAGCACATAGCCCGCTGGCGCAATTCGAGATCAAGCCGTTGCTCTCCCTGCGGCTGGGCGATGTCGATCTGTCGTATACCAATTCGGCCTTGTTCATGACCATCGCGCTGGTCCTGGTCTCATCCTTTCTGATGCTGGCGACGCGCCGCAGCGCCCTGGTTCCGGGCCGCTGGCAGTCCCTGGCTGAAATCAGTTACGAATTCGTCTCCAACATGATCCGCGACAACGTCGGGCAGGAAGGGCGCAAGTACTTTCCCCTGATCTTCTCGCTGTTCATGTTCGTGCTGTTCGGCAATCTGCTGGGCATGATTCCCTACAGCTTCACCTATACCAGCCACATCATCGTCACCTTCGCCATGGCGGCGGTGGTTTTTATCGGCGTGACGATCATCGGCTTCAAGAAGCATGGGCTGCATTTCCTCAGCTTTCTGATGCCCGCCGGCGTACCGGTCTTCATGGCACCGCTGATAGTGCCGATCGAGATCCTGTCGTATTTCACCCGGCCGGTGAGCCTCGCCCTGCGCCTGTTCGCCAACATGACCGCCGGGCATACCATGCTCAAGGTTTTCGCCGGGTTCGTCGCCTTGCTGGGGGTTTTCGGCGTCGTGCCCCTGCTGCTGGTGGCAGCGCTGACCGGGCTGGAGTTGATCATTGCCTTCCTGCAGGCCTACGTCTTTACCATCCTGACGTGCGTCTATTTGAACGATGCATTGCACTTGCATTAGACCGCGATCAAGGAACACCGCTTCATCGAGTTGATTTAAGAATTGAGGAGTTAGAAATGGAAGTCGAAGCCGCGAAGTTGATTGGTGCGGGCCTCGCCGTTGTCGGGCTGGGTGGTGTTGGCGCGGGCATCGGGAATATCTTTTCCTCGATGATTGCCTCGGGCGCGCGTAACCCCTCGGCGATCCCCATGGTCACGCTGTACATGTGGATCGGCTTTGCCCTGGTGGAAGCGGTGGCGCTGTATGCGCTGCTCATCGCCTTGTTGCTGATGTTCGTGTTCTAGCCGCACGCCCGTCGAAAGTTACCCGTCGAGAGCTTAAGGGCCAGGCGATGCCGCAATTCGATACAGCCACCTTCCTGCCGCAGCTGTTCTGGCTGGCGGTGATCTTTGGTGTCCTGGTTTTCGTCATGAGGCGTCACGCATTACCGCGGATTTCCGGCATCCTGGAGGCGCGGCAGAAACGCATCAACAGCGATCTGGAAAAGGCCGGCACCCTGAAGGAAGAGGCCGATGGGGTCATGGCGGATTACGACAAGGCCCTCGCCGAATCCCGGGCCAAGGCGACCGCTCTGATCAAGCAAGCCAGCGAAGACATGGCGGCCGAGGGCGCCAAGCGCCAGCAAGCCTTCATGGCGGAAATCTCCGCCAAGACCAAGGCGGCGGAAACGCGCATCGCCGCCGCCAAGGACGAGGCCCTCGCCAGCCTGCAAACCGTGGCCGCGGATGCGGCGCGGTCGGCGACCGTGAAGCTGATCGGCGTCGAGCTGCCGGCCGAGCAGGTGCAGAAGGCCGTGCAGGTGGCCATGCAGGGGCGCGGCTGATGTTTTCCAGTCCCGAATTCTGGGTAGCCGTCGCCTTCGTGATTTTCGTGGCTGCGGTTTTCCGCCCGGCAAGTCGGCAGATTCTGGCCGCCCTCGATACCAGGGGAGAGCGGATTCGCAGCGAACTCGAGGAGGCACAAAATCTGCGCGAAGAAGCGCAGAAGCTGTTGGCCGAATCGAAGCGCAAACACCGCGATGCCATCAAGGAAACCGAGGAAATTCTCGCCCACGCCAAAGTGGAAGCGAAACGCCTGCGCGAGCAGGCCCAGCAGGACCTGGCCGCGGCGCTCAGCCGCCGCGAGCAGGCGGCCATGGACAAGATAGCGCAGGCCGAGGCCAAGGCGCTGCGCGAGGTTCGTGACCGGGCCGTCGACGTCGCGCTCGCCGCCACGGCGTCTCTGATCGCGGCGAACGTGGATCAGGGAAAGCACGCCGCGATGATTGATGACTCCATACGCGGCATCGCGGATAAGTTGAGCTAGCATACGACCGGGCTCAACCGTCCGAGCGGGTCGGGCGACCAACATCCCCCGCCATAGGTGTTTTTATACTTTCCACACGCAATCCCTGGTTGCCGGACGCATCTTATACCCACAATAAGGTGCTGATTAATCTCCGCTTTACCAATTTTCCCCATGCTTCTCCGGAGTAATGGAATACTCCCGGCATTGTTTCATGATCCGGCAATTCGGTGTGGCAGGACGGCCATCATGACGAACTCGGGAAAATGAAAGTCTAACCCATGTCCAAGTCAGCCGCGGCGGATGGCAAGTCGGCTCAGTTCAAACCCAACGCCGCTCAAATCGTCGCGATACTTCGCCAACACCGGCTATTTCTCGACGGGGTACCCGGCGGCCAGCGTGCCGTGCTGCATTTCTATGACCTTTCCGGCCAAGACCTGAGCAATTGCAATCTATCGGAATCGGATTTAACGGGCGTCATTCTGAGTCAATCGCGTTTGCTGGGGGCATCGTTTCAGCGTGCCAATCTCTTTTGCGCCGACTTGCGCCGGGCCGATCTCAGCCATGCCGACTTTACCCGCGCCGATATGCGCGGCGTGTGCCTGCGCGGGGCCGCACTTTCCGATGCCATATTGGTAGGGGCCGATTTTCGGACGGCTACTCTCGCCAAAAGCGAAGGCAAAGGCGACTTGCAGTTCGTCAATTTCGAAGAAACAGCGTCCCAACTGACCGCGATCGTGGCCCAGCGCGCGAACATGAGCGGCGCCAAACTTTCGGACTCATTCGTTCTTCAGGCCGATCTGACCGATGCCAACCTGAACAACGCGGATCTGAGCGGCGTTGATCTGCGCAACTCGGTCTTGATCGGCAGCAGCTTGTCCGGCGCGAACTTCAGTGGCGCCAAGCTCGGCGGCGCGACGCTGGCCGGGGCGGATCTCACCGGTGCAAAACTGTCCGGCGCCGACTTCGCCGATGCGGATATGCGCGGTGCCGTGCTCGATCTCGAAGCAATGGATTGCGAGGAATTGAAGGCATCCATTCGCCTGCGCGAGATAAGACTGGAGGGGCCGGAGTTGACGGCGCTTCTGGACAAGCACAAGTCCTGGCTCGATTCATTGAGCAAAAGCGGCGCCCGGGCGGATCTCAGCGGGGTCGACATGAGCGGGCAATGCCTCACCGGCGCCGATCTGACCTTGGTGCAAATGGCGCGGTGTGCCTTGCGGAACTCGAATCTCGCCGGCAGCACCTTTACCCATGCCGATATGGCGTTTGCCGATCTGCGCGGCGCCAATTTCAGCCATTCGGACCTGCGCGGCATCGACATGCAACGTGCCACCCTGAACGGCGCCAATCTGTCGTCGGTGAATTTGAATCCGTTGGAGCATGTCGGACTGCAACAAAAACTCACCCCATCCAATCTATGCCGGGCGCGGCTGGTCGGTGCCAACATGCGCGATGCGCGCATGCACAAGGTAAATCTCGCCGGCGCGGACCTCCGCGACGCCGATTTATCCAATGCGAATTTATCCGAAGCCGACCTGACGTCGGCCAAGCTGACCGGCGCGACCCTGCAGGGCGCCGACTTCACCGGGGCAATCCTTGCGAATGTCACCGGCCTGGATGCGGCTACCCTGGCCAGCCTCCAGGGGGCGAGCGCCTAATCCCCTACTCCGCCGCCTCGCCATAGGCCTCCATGGGCGGGCAACTGCACACCAGATTCCGGTCGCCATAGACGTTGTCGATCCGGCCCACGGGCGGCCAGTACTTGTCCTCGCGCAGCGCATGCAGCGGGAAATACGCATCCTCCTTCGAATAGGGCAGCGTCCAGTTCCCTTCGAGAAGCAGGCGATGGGTATGTGGCGCGTTGTGCAGCAGGTTGTTGTCGGCGACGGCTACGCCCGATTCCACATCGGCAATCTCTTTCCGGATCGAGATCAGGGCATCGCAGAAGCGATCGATCTCGCGCTTGGCCTCGCTCTCCGTCGGCTCGATCATCAGTGTATCGGGCACCGGGAATGACATGGTTGGGGCATGGAAGCCGTAGTCGACCAGCCGCTTGGCCACATCGTCCACGGTGATGCCGCAAGACTCGCGGATCGGCCGCAAGTCGATGATGCACTCGTGCGCCACCATGCCGTTCTTGCCCGTATAGAGCACCGGATAGTGGGGCGCCAGGCGATGGGCGATGTAGTTGGCATTGAGAATGGCCACCTGCGTGGCCCGGCGCAGGCCGGGGCCGCCCATCATAGTGATATAGGCCCAGGAGATGGGCAGAATGCCGGCCGAGCCCCAGGGGGCGGCGGCGATGGCACCGATCGACTGGCGGCCGCCCGCGGCCGGGTTGACGCCGGCAACGACCGGATGGTCCGGCAGAAACGGCGCCAGATGCGCGAGCACGCCGATCGGGCCCACGCCCGGCCCGCCGCCGCCATGGGGAATGCAGAACGTCTTGTGCAAGTTCATGTGCGATACGTCGGCGCCGATATGGCCGGGCCGGGCAACGCCGAGCAAGGCATTCAGGTTGGCGCCGTCCATGTAGACCTGGCCACCATGGCCATGCACGATCTCGCAGATCTGGCGAATCGCTTCCTCGAACACCCCGTGGGTCGATGGATAGGTGATCATCAGCGCCGCCAGATTCGCCGCATGCTCCGCGGCCTTGACCTTCAGGTTGGCCACATCCACGTTGCCGTGATCGTCGCAGGCCACCACCACCACCTTCATGCCCGCCATTTGGGCGCTGGCCGGATTGGTGCCATGGGCCGAGGCCGGAATCAGGCAAACGTCGCGCTGCGCCTCGCCCCGGCTTTCGTGGTACTTGCGGATGACCAGCAAGCCCGCGTATTCGCCTTGGGAGCCGGCATTCGGCTGCAGCGAGACCGCATCGAAGCCGGTCACCTCGCACAGCATCCCCTCCAGCTCCTCGAAAAGCTGTTGATAGCCCTGGACCTGGTCCAGCGGTGCAAAGGGATGCACGTGGCTGAATTGGCGCCAGGTGACAGGAATCATCTCGGTGGTCGCGTTCAGTTTCATGGTGCACGAGCCCAACGGAATCATCGAACGGTCGAGGGCGATGTCCTTGGTCTGCAACCAGCGCAGATAGCGCAGCATCTCGGTTTCGCCGTGATAGAGGCTGAACACCGGATGAGTCAGGAAATCGCTGCTCCGTTGCAGCGGCGCCGGCAGGCACTCTTTGATGGCGGCGTCGATCTTGTCGATATCCAACAGGGCATCGGCCTTGCGTGAAAAAACCTGCCAGAGAGCGAGCAGATCGCGCCGCTTGGTGGTCTCGTCGAAGGAAATACCCAGCCGGTCCGGGTTGATGACCCGAAGGTTGATATTCGCCTCGCGCGCCCGCGCGGCGATCCGCGCCGCCTGTCCGGGTACGCGCACGGTCAGCGTATCGAAGAAGGTATCGTTCTCCAGCTTGTAGCCAAGCCGCTGCAAGCCTTCGGCCAGGATCTGTGTCATCCGGTGCACCCGGCCGGCGATCAGGCGCAAGCCATCCGGCCCATGATAGACCGCGTACAGGGCGGCGATCACGGCCAGCAGGACCTGGGCCGTGCAAATGTTGCTGGTGGCCTTTTCCCGCCGGATGTGCTGCTCGCGGGTTTGCAAGGCCATGCGCAGGGCGGGCCGGCCGTTGGAATCCACGGACACGCCGATGATGCGTCCCGGGGTCGATCGCTTGTAGGCGTCCCGAGTGGCGAAAAAGGCGGCATGCGGCCCGCCATAGCCCATGGGCACGCCGAACCGCTGGGCGCTGCCGACGACGATATCGGCGCCCATCTCGCCCGGCGGCGTGAGCAGGACCAGGCTCAACAGATCGGTGGCGACCGTGGCCAGGGCGCCTTTTTCCTGCGCTTTGGCGATGAGGCCGCGAATATCGCGCACCCCGCCGCGCGATCCCGGATATTGCAGCAGAATGCCGAAGGCATCCCGGTTCTCCAGCGCCGTTGCCGGATCGTCGACGACCACCTCCAACCCCATGGCGTGAGCCCGGGTTTGCACCACGGCGATGATCTGCGGATGGCAATCCGCATCGACCACGTAGGTTGGCGATTTGCTCTTCGACAAACGCCGCGACATGGCCATGGCCTCGGCCGCCGCGGTCGCTTCGTCCAGCAGCGAAGCGTTTGCCAACTCCATGCCAGTCAAATCGATGATCATCTGCTGGAAGTTCAACAGAACCTCCAGGCGGCCCTGGCTGACTTCGGCCTGGTACGGCGTATAGGCGGTATACCAGCCTGGATTTTCCAGCACGTTGCGTTGGATCACGCCGGGTATGACCGTGCCGTGGTAGCCCATGCCGATCATGGAGGTGAACACCTGGTTGCGCTCCGACATGATGCGCAGGGTGGACAGGGTTTCACGCTCGCTTTTCGCCTCCGGCAAGTGCAGGGGCTGGTCCGAGACGATGGATGACGGCACCGCCTTGTTGATCAGATCGTCAAGCGACTTGAGGCCGAGCGCGGCCAACATGTCGGCGATCTGCGTCTCGCCCGGGCCGATGTGGCGGCGCACGAAATCGGCACGCATTTCCAGCTCTTGCAAAGAGCGGCGATCTTTCGACTTCGGCATCCCTTTTCTCCGAACCTTCGCTGGGGGTGTCAATCGAGACTCTCCACGAACTTACGATAGGCGCCCTCGTCCATGAGCGTGCCCAACTCGGCCGCCTTGCCGATCTTCATCTTGAAAAACCAGCCTTTACCCAAGGCGTCGCTGTTGATCAGAACGGGCTCGTCCGCAAGCGCCCCATTCACCTCCATGATGGTGCCGGAGATCGGCGCGTAGATCTCGCTGGCCGCCTTGACCGACTCCACGGTGGCGGCTTGTTCGCCTTGCGCGAACTTGGCCCCGGCTTCGGGCAACTCGACAAAGACCACGTCGCCAAGCTGCTCCTGAGCGTGCTCGCTGATGCCCACGGTGGCGACGTCGCCCTCGATCAACACCCACTCGTGTTCCTTTGTGTATTTTCTCTCGCTCATCGCCCGTTCCCTGCCCTTGTGATGAAAACCTATCCGCGAAAATAGTTCTGCTTGACGAACGGCAGCTTGGCCACGGCCACCGGGTGCGGCTTGCCGCGCACCATGGCGGTCAGGGCCGTTCCCGGCTTGGCCAAGGCGCTTTCCACGTAGCCCATGGCCACGGGCGCGCCGACGGTCGGCCCATAGCCGCCGCTGGTAATCCGCCCGACGGCCCGGCCGCCGTTATCGGATA
>DASWJP010000214.1:0-29698 GCA_036397065.1 Kiloniellales bacterium
GGATCTCGTCCCCCATGCCGTCCACCTGATTGTCGGTGAACCAGAGGATGCCGTCCTTGGGATTGAAGGCAAGACCGCTTGAATTCCGGACCCCGGTGGCCACGACTTCGCGCCCCGTGCCATCCCGATTCATGCGGATGACAGCACCGATGCCAATCTTGGCATAGAGATCCACTTTATCGGGCGGCGTTACGTTGAACGGCTGCCCGATGGTGATGTAGATCTTGTTGTCCGGGCCGACCGCGCACGCGCGCGCGGTGTGATTGTAGGACTCTTCCTCCTCGGGAATCAGGTCGCCCTGTTTCACGATCGGGATAGCGACCGTATCGGACCCTTCCATGAAGTATTCCGCCGCCGGGAACATCATGACGCGGTTTCTCTCCGCGATGAACAGGAAGCCGTCCGGCGAGTAGCAGGGCCCATTCGGTATGTCGAATTTGACGCTCGGGCTGAAGGATTCCACCGTATCGGCGACGTTGTCCATATCCCGGTCCGTTACCGACCAGACAGTGTTTTTCCGCGTGCCGACCCAAACGGTCCCTTTGTTCCGGCTCACCGCCATATTTCTGGCATCGGGCACGACTGCGAAAAGCTCGATCTTGAAGCCTTCCGGCAGTGTGATCCTCTCCAGGACTTTTCTCAGGTTGTCCGCATACTTGGTGTCTTGCGGCACGCGCTCCATCGGACCGGTATCGGTTTTCTTGAAAGCGCCCAATTTAGATAGATTTGCATCATCACCAGCCGCGAAACCTGGAGTCGCGAAGAGCAAAACGGACAGGCTTACGGCCGACAAGAAAAGACTGCTCTTTACCATCGATCCCTCCCTAGTTATTTTTGTATTGAACTTCCTCTCCGACTAAACGCGCAACATTATTGCGATCGTTACATTAGTGCTCGGGTAAACATGTCGAGAAATTTCACAGTACTGCCGGCTGTTAATAAGTGTCAACATAGACACGGCGTGCGCCGCATTCGGAAAAACATGCGGTCGATCCATTGCGTCTATCGCCGCGAACTTCGCCGGGTCCAGCTTCGCGCGGGTCTTGGCAAAGATCACGGTGACGGCAACAGCTTCGCTCAAACACACGGTTTGCGCTCCAAAAAAATCAAACCATTCCGAGAATTGGTCCAGGATATGGCAAGCGCCTGAAGATCCAGGCTTGTCATGTGGTAGCCTGTGGACGGGCTCAAGTCCCTCCTGCCGCACCGGGGACCGAGGCAGCGGGCTCAGAAAGTTACATTGGAATAAGGGCTTCCATCATTTGGTTCACCGGACGATCAGATACGTTGTGTGCGCGGCCGCCGGCACCGTTGCGACCTTCGGAAGTTTGGCCTTGGCACAAGAGTCCCAGTCCCTGGTTTGCGCCGCGGTTGAGCAAAGCTACGTCGTCAAACAGACCCGGCTGGAGGCGCGTGATCTGGACTTCTTTCTCTTCGAGGCGGCGGCCAAGGATTGCGAAACATTGGTGCGGCGTTTTCTCGACCTGGGCGCCTCGCCCACGTCCCGCGACCGGGTCGGCAATACCGCGCTCCTGCTGGCGGCCAAGGCGGGCAACAGAAAGATCGTTCAACTCTTGCTCGGTGCCGGGTCCGCGCCGGGGCATCAGAATCTGGCCGGCGACACCGCGCTCCTGCTGGCGGCCACAGGCAACCAACACGGCGTGGTCAAGGCTCTCATGGAGGCTGCTCTCGACCCCAACACCGGCAACAAGCGGGGTGTAACTCCGCTCATGGCGGCGGCCTTCAACGGCAACGGGCCGATGGTGGCGACCCTGCTGAAAGCCGGCGCCGATCCGAGCCTGGTGGATCTGACCGGCAAGACGGCGGCCTTTTACGCGGCGGCGCGCGGTTTTGCCAAGGTTTTGACGCTGTTGCTGGACGCCGGGGCGGATGCAAATCAGCGCGCCGGCAATGACTTGACGGCGCTCATGTGGGCGGCCGGCCACAGCAACGACGTGCCGGCGCCGGACGCCCTGGTCACGCTGAACCTATTGCTCGAGCGGGGCGCGGCGTTGGACGCCGCCGACAACCGCGGCCGCACCGCCCTCATGACGGCGGCCACGCAGGGGCATGCGGGGATCGTCGCCCGGCTACTGGCGGCGGGGGCCGATGCGGCCCTGCGGGACCGGCAGGGCAAGACAGCGCGCGATTTGGCCGCCGACGAACAGACGCGTGACGCCTTGCCAGCGACCTAAAGCCCCGCCAGATACCGGGCCATGGCGGCGATGTCGTCGTCGCTGTAGGAGGCGAGAAGCGAACCCTTCGCCGCCGAGTTCAGGCGTATCTTGTTCTTGAACTCCTGCATGGTGCGCTCGAGATAGTCGGCTTGCTGGCCCGCCATTCGCGGAATCCGGCTGTTGCCCTCGTAGCCGCCCAGGTGACACTGCACGCACTGACCGGCGCTCAGGGCCGCCAGGGCCTTACCCGCTTCGTACGCCGGTGCGGTGTAGCCGATGCTGGGCCAAGGCTGCTCGGAAAAATGCTGGGCCAGGGCCTGCATGGTCTCCTTGTCCAGATCCGCGACAACGCCGCTCATGGTCTCGTTGGCCCGCAGGCCGGCCTTGTAATCCTTAAGCTGGACATAGATGTAGTAGAATTCCTGCCCCCACAGGATTGGGATGTCGGCGGCTGTTGGCACGCCCGCTTCGCCGTGACAGCTGGCACAAAGGGCCAGGGTTTCAGCCGGAATTTCAGCCGCCGTCGCAGTATTGGGAGACGAACAAACAAACAACAGGGCTCCAATCAGAGGGGCCCAGAGCGAGCGATTCATGAACGCCTCTTATTCTTGATTCCGCCGCAGAAGATAAGGGCGGAGCCGCGAACTCTCTCCGCGGCCCCGCCCCTCATATATCTGATCAGTCGGCTAACGTGAAGGCAATGATGTTGTTGCCCCGCTTGTAGTTGAGCTGGGTGTTCCCACCCGCCGCCACGACGATGTACTGCTTACCGTCCACCGTATAGGACGACGGCGGCGCGTTGACACCGGCACCGGCCTGGAACGTCCAGAGCACCGAGCCAGTCTCGGAATCGTACGCCTTGAACATGCCGTTGCCCTCGCCGGTAAAGACCAGGCCGCCGGCTGTCGCCATGATACCGCCGATCATCGGCTGTGCGGTCTTCACCTGCCAGCGGATCTTGCCGGTGTTGTAGTCGACCGCGGTCACGTTGCCCCACTGTTCCTCCGTTGGGATCACCTTGAAGGCGCCGCCCAGCCACAGCTTGCCTTCCGGATAAGGCGAGCTTTCCACGTGGTAAGTCATTGGCTGGTGCAGGTTGATGGCATAGACCAAGCCCTGATTCGCATCCGTCGTCATCGGCGACCACTCGACGCCGCCATTGGCGCCCGGCAGCATCCGTGCACCATTGGCCGTCGGCAGGACCCACATGTTCTCCTGCGGCACCATGGCCTCGGAATAGCGGATCAGGCTGCAATCGTTCCGGTTATGGACATAGACGTGACCGGTCTTGCCGCCGTGCAGCACCCCCGGCACCATCTTGCCGTCCTTATCCTTCACATCGACCAGGATCGGCGGGCTGACCGCGTCCAGGTCCCAAACGTCATGGGCGATGTACTGGAAGTGACAGGCGTACTTCCCGGTATCCAGATCGACCGATACCAGCGAGTCCGTATAGAGGTTGTCGCCCGGACGGATGCCGCCGTCCAGATCCGGCGATGGATTGCCGACCACGAAGAATATCCGGTTCATAGCCAGATCGACCGCCGGGTTCTGCCAGACGCCGCCGCCCAGGGTCTTGTAGGGATCGCCCTTGGCCGCGAGGACGGTTTTCTCCGCCGCGATGTCGCGCAGCATATCGCGTCCCGTGGCATCATGGGTGGCCCACACGCCGACGGAATTTTCCGGGATGGTATCGAAGGTCCAGAGCAGATCGCCGGTCTTCGCATCGTAGGCCTTGACGAAGCCGCGGATACCGTACTCGCCGCCGTTGGTCCCGATCAGAATCTTGCCGTTGACGGCGGTCGGGGCCATGGTTTCGCTGTAGCCCAACTCGGGATCGGCGATCTGCTTCTCCCAAACCAGCTTGCCGGTCTTGGCATCGAGCGCCACCAGCTTGGCATCCAGGGTGCCCAGATAAACCATGTCGCCATGGACGGCGACGCCACGATTGTTCGGGCCGCAGCAGTAAGTCGTGATCGGCCCCATCTTGTGCTTGTAGTGCCAGATCTGCTGGCCGGTGGCTGCGTTCAGCGCGTAGGCGTGGCTGAAGGACGTGGTGACGTACATGATCCCATCCACGATGATGGGCGACGTCTCCATGGACTCCACCACTTCGGTCTGGAAGATCCAGGCCGGGCGCAACTTACCCACGTTGGACGTGTTGATCTGCCGCGACGGGTAATAGCGGGTCTGCTGATAGTTGCCGTTCGTGTGCAGGAAATTGTTGCCGTCGCCGGCCGCGCGGTTCAGCAGATCCTGAGTGACGGTCCGCATGTCGCCGTATAGCGTGCCGCTGCCAACTTCCTGGGTTTGCGCGGTGAACGGAAGTAACGCAATAAGCATTGCTCCGGCCACCGCCGCGAGGGCGGGCCGGATCAGCGAATGAAACGACATTTTAGAACCCTCCCAAAATTCTTAGCTTGATTGATTGATTGTTTTGCAGCGTTCTCACGACGCCTTGGATATTAACCATGATGCTAGCGCGGTTTGGCTCTCCTTAACAATGGGCTCACCAACGAGCTAACGCCGATGCTGGAAGTGCGGCGCGCCGGAGGCCGCGTCGCCCTCCGCCATGGAGACCAGCAAGCCATGGTGCGGCGACAGGGCGCAAACCGGATCGGTCGCGGCGGCATCGCCAACGATAGCAAAGGCTTGGCATCGGCAACCGCCGAGATCACGGTCGCGAAATTCACAGGACTGGCAGGGTTCCGGCATCCAGTCGGTGCCGCGAAAGCGTTGGAATGCCGGGTCGTGGCGCCAGATCCAGTCCAGCTTGCGCTCGCGCAAGGACGAAAACGTCATGCCGGTGATGGTCTCGGCCGCATGGCAGGGCAGCACCAGCCCGCGCGGCGAAATGGCGAAGAACTGGCTGCCCCAGCCGTCCATGCAGCGCTTGGGACGTTGCGCGTAGTAGTCCGGTACCACATAGTCGATCACCATGCGGCCGCGGTGGGTTTCGCCGGCCGCCGCTGCCACCGCATTGGCGCGTGCCACCTGGTCGGCAGTCGGCATCAGGGCGGCCCTGTTGCGCAGGGCCCAGCCATAGTACTGCACGTGGGCGATTTCCAGGCGATGAGCGCCAAGGCTGGCCGCCAGCGCGATGATGTCCGCCAGGTGGTCGAGGTTCTGACGGTGCACCACGGCGTTCACCGTGAGCGGCAGGCCGGCATCGCGCACCCACCCAGCAACGGCCAGCTTCTTCGCGTGCCCGCCCGTGTAGTTGGCGATGCGGTCGGCGTTTGCCGCCTCGCTGTCCTGGATCGACAGCTGCACATGGTCAAGACCGCTGTCCTTGTACGCCTGAATTTTTTCGGGAGTCAGCAGCACGCCGGCGGTGATCAGGTTGGTATACAAGCCGCACTCGCGCGCCGCCGCGATCAGTTCGGGCAGATCGGTGCGCGCGGTCGGCTCACCGCCGGATAGGTGTACTTGCAAGACTCCCAGGTCTGCCGCCTGACGGAATATATCGGCCCATTCCGCAGTGCTCAGCTCGTCGCTGCGGCGCGCTAAGGATGTCGGGTTCGAGCAGTACGGGCATTGCAGCGGGCAGCGGTGGGTCAACTCGGTCAGCATGGCCACTGGCGCCCGCTGCCATGCGCTTGCCGTCCGCTCGGGAGTGGCCTCAAGTTCGGTCATCGACGATCTCGAGAAAATTCTTTTCCGCTAATAATATTAGCACGGCCAGTACGTCGTGTGTGATCACATCTGTCGGTGCATCGAACTCCGCGGCCAGTTGGGCGGCGATCTCGGCCACGGTGACCTTCCCGGTGGCGCGGTCGAGGATTTCCTTGCCGGTTTCGTCCAAAACCAGAACCCGCTCAGGTCCTTGCAAGACCCAGCGATCCCGCGCCTTGTCGAACTGCACACGCACGAAATCCGCCAGCTTGGGGCGGCTTGCTTCGGTCAGCGAGGCCAGCACGGTCATGATCCACCCCCTCTTAATCGGCCGGCACGAAGGCGCCCGGCGGCGGCAACTTCGGCTCGACATAGGCGAAATGCAGCGCGTCGAGCTGCGCCCACAGGACATCCGTCTTGAAAATCAAGGCGTCGCAAACCGCTTGGCGTTTCTCGGGCGTATCGGCGTGGGTCTTCACGTAGTCGAGGGCGAAATCGGCATCGCGCGGCGCCTGGGTCAGCCGCGCCTGGAAATAGATCAGGGTATCCTCGTCGATGAAATCATACCGGGCCAACAGGCTCGACGTCCGCTCGCCAATAATGGTGGGCGCGAACAACTCGGTGAGCGAAGAGGCAATGGCCTCCAACAGGGGACGTTCGCGCACGAAGGTGACGTAGGCTTCGACCGCGAAGCGGGTGGCCGGCAGGATGCCGCGCTCGGCGCGAACCATGGCCGGATCGAGGCCGAGGCGTTCGCAAAGATGCAGCCAGCGGCTGATCCCCCCCTGCCCTTCACGGGTACCGTCGTGGTCGATCACCCGCTGCGACCAGGTACGCCGCAAGTCTGGATCGACCAGACGCGCCATGATGGCCGAATCCTTGATCGGAATGCGGCTTTGGTAGAAATAGCGGTTGAGCGCCCAAGCCTGAATCTGCCCCTTGTTCAGCTTGCCGTCGCGCATCAGGGCGTGAAAGGGGTGCTTGTTATGATAGCGCTCGGCGCCGATCTGGCGCAGCCGGGCTTCCAGGGCGCTTCCAGAGTCCAAAGTCATGGGATCTCGACTTCCATGCCGTCTTCGGCCACTCGCCAACCGGCGGCCTCCAGCTCCGCCCGCTCGGGACTGTCGCTCAGCAGGGCCGTATTGGTGTTGTTGATATGGATGAAAATGCGCCGCCTGATGTCCAGATCGGCCAGGGCCGCTATGGACCCTTCCGGCCCGGCCATGGAGATGTGGCCCATGCGCCGGCCGGTCTTGACCCCTTCCCGGCGGGTGACCATTTCGTCGTCGCGCCACAGTGTGCCGTCGAAAAACAACAGATCGGCCCCGGCGCAGCGGGCGCGCACTGTCTCATCGACCGCCGCGCAGTTGGCTATAAAGACCACGCGACCGGCCTGGCCGTCGCGGGTAATCTCCAGGCCGATGGTATCGCCCTCCTGGGTTCCGAAGTTCCCGCCGGCGCCGGCCGACTCCATGTAGAGCGCGATCTTTCCAGATACGGCAAACGGGGTCAAACGCAGGCCGCTATCCACCCCGTCCGGCCCGCATAGAGCCGTGGTCGTACCGGTCGACAGCGTTTCCCGCGTGACCACGTCCGGCGCCAGGACCTTGAAGATCGGATTGGCGTCCAGAACGGCAAAAATTCGCGGATGCGCGTAGATCTTGAATGGCGTTCGCTCGCGCAAATGCAGCAGCCCGGCGATCGCGTCCACATCGCCATTGGTCAGGATAATCCCGGCGATGGGCGACGAGCGCAGGCCTTCGGAGGGGTGAAGATGCGGCTCCCGGTTGATCTGTTCGCGCAGATCCGGCGCCGCGTTGATCAGAAACCACCGGCGCCCGTCAGCGCTCACACCGACCGAGGCCTGAGTGGCCGTGCGCGCACATGGATCCCCTGCGCGCGCACGGCGACAGCCGTCGCTGTTGCTATTCCACTGGGGAAACCCTCCCCCGGCGCCCGCGCCCAAAACCAGAACGCGGATCACGGCACATTCGATCTAGAGAAATGTGCCGATGGTAGAAGCCTAAGCTCTACAGCTCCGCGCAAACGTAGAGATTGATCTCCATGCCGACGCGGATCTCTTGGATGACCGGCCGATTCCACTTTTTCATCTATCCTACCCCAATCTTGGAAGTTGGAAGTTTTTTGTAACCGTTCTTATCTTGCCTCGCTCGCGTGGCGGAAGTCAATTCGATAGGATAGGGCCGTCGCGGGCGACAATAGGGACGACCGGCAGGCGCATGGACGAAGCACAAGGAATAAAAATCGTCGACGTGCGCTATGCTTTTGGACCCAAACCGGCCCTGGTGGATGTCACAGTGGCGTTGCGCACCGGCCATTTTACCGCCCTGCTGGGGCCGAACGGGGCCGGGAAAACGACGCTGGTTTCCCTGCTTTCGGCGCTTTTCGTGCCGCAAGGGGGCCGCATTTCAATTTTTGGAGTCGATTTGGCCAGGGATCCGCTGTCGGCGCTTTCGGTCATGGGGATTGTCTTTCAGCAGCAGACACTCGATCTCGATCTTTCGGTGCGTCAGAACATGGCTTACTTCGCCGCCCTCCACGGCTTGGCCGGGCGCCAGGCCGGCCAGCGGATAGATGCCTGTCTTGCGCGCCTGGGGCTGGCGGCAAGGCAAGCGGAAAAGGTCAGGACGCTGAACGGCGGCCACCGCCGCCGCCTGGAAATCGCCCGCGCGCTACTGCACGAGCCGCGTTTCCTGCTGCTCGACGAACCGACGGTGGGCCTCGATATCCCCGCCCGTGCCGATCTGGTGGCTCATGTGCATGCCCTGTGCCGCGACGACGGCCTGACCGTCCTGTGGGCGACCCATCTGGTTGACGAGGTGGCGCCCGAGGACGACCTGGTGGTGCTGCACCAGGGAGCCGTGCGGGCCCAAGGCGCGGTTGCCGATGTGCTTGCCGCCTGCGGCGCCCGCGACGTGCTGGGGGCGTTCCAGAACCTGACCGCGCCCGCGCCGGCCGAGGCCGTGTCTTGATGCGGCCGGCCGGCATTTACCTGACCTGCATGATCGGCGTGCTCTGGCGCGAGATGCTGCGCTTCCTGCATCAGCGTGAACGCTTCATTGCCGCCCTGGTGCGGCCGCTGATCTGGCTGTTGATATTCGCCGCCGGGTTTCGTTCGATCCTCGGCGTGTCGATCCAGCCGCCGTATGCCACTTATGTGACCTACGAGACCTATGTGATGCCGGGGCTGATCGCCATGATTCAGCTTTTCAACGGCATGCAGTCCTCCCTGGCCATGGTCTACGACCGCGAAATGGGCTCCATGCGGATCCTCCTGACCGCCCCGCTGCCGCGCTGGTATCTTCTGGCCAGCAAGCTGACGGCGGGCACGGTTGTTTCGGTGATTCAAGTCTATGCCTTTCTGATCGTTGCCGAATTGGTCTTGGTCGACCTGCCGCCGCTGGGCTATCTTGCCGTGCTGCCGGTCTTGCTGCTGACCGGCCTGATGCTCGGCGCCCTCGGCATGCTGCTATCCTCGACCATCCGCCAGCTTGAGAACTTCGCCGGTATCATGAATTTCGTGATCTTCCCGATGTTCTTTCTCTCCTCGGCGCTCTACCCGTTATGGCGGATGCAGGAATCGAGCGATCTCATCTATCGCATCTGCATCGCCAATCCATTCACCTATGCGGTGGAGAGCCTTCGGTTCGCGCTGTATCTTGAGGCGGCGCCGGTCTCGCTCGGCGTGGTCGCGGGATCACTGATCGTCTTCTTCGGAATGGCGGTCTGGGGATACGATCCCCGGAAGGGTTTGGTCCACCGCCGTGGGCAAGGATAATGGGATGCACGAGAAACGGTTGATGGGCTTGGCCTTTTGTGCCGGGCTGCTGTCGGCAAGCGGCGCCATGGCCAAGGGAACCGGCCTGATCTTCATCAGCAACGAAAAGTCCAGCACCATCACCGTGTTGGATGCGAACGATCAGCTTGTCCGGACCTTCGACACCTGTGCCCGGCCGCGCGGCATGAGCTTCAACCAGGACCGCACAACCTTCTTGGTTGCCTGCGCCGACGATTCGATGATCGCGATCTATGACGTGGCCAGCCAGGAGCTGCTGAAGCGGATCATCAACGTCGCCGAGCCCGAAACCTTCGCTCTGCACCCCAACGGCCGCCACCTCTATATCTCCAACGAGGAGGATGCTACGGCGACACTCTTCGATATGGAAACCGGCGAACAGCTTGCGGAGTTCGAAACCGGCGAGGAGCCGGAGGGGGTTCAGATCACGTCCGACGGCCGCCTGGTCTTCGTCGCCTCCGAGGCGGCCAACCTGGTCCATGTCATCGACACCGAGGCCCAGGAGGTGATCAAGGACATTCTGGTCGATACCCGGCCGCGCCGCTTCGCGCTGACGCCGGACGAGAAGCAGCTTTGGGTTTCCGCCGAATTGGCCGGGATCGTCAATATCATCGACGTGGCGACGTTGAGCCTCATCGGCGATGTCGCCTTTCTGCCGGCCGGCTTCCGCAAGGAGCAGGTGACGCCGGTCGACCTGCTGATCACCAAGGACGGCACCCGGGCGTATGTCGCCCTCGGCCGTGCCAACCATGTCGCCGTGGTCGACGTGAAGCAGCGCAAGGTCCTCGACTACATCTTGGTCGGCAAGCGCGCCTGGGGGCTGGCGCTGACCAACGACGAGAGCAAACTCTATGTCGCCAACGGCCTTTCCGACGACGTCTCGATCATCGACACCGGCTCCCAGAGGGTCATCAAGTCGGTGCCGGCCGGATTGGTGCCGTACGGTATCCTGATCGATGATCACTAGGCTGGCCGTCCTGCTGGCCTTGCTGACGGCACTGCCGAGCCCGGTGTTCGCGGCCGAGGCCGTGACCTTCGACTTCGCCTATCTGATGCGCGATGGCGATCCGGCCTATGTCCAGCGCCGCGCCTATACCGGACTCACCCTGCGCAACCGGCAGCGCCCCGTGGAGGGCGCCCGCCTGGGGGTCAAGGACAGTAAGGTGATCGGCCGCTCACTCGGGCTGCGCTTCGGCCTGCGGGAAGAAATCTTGGCCGAGGAAACCTCATCCGTGGAACGGATCGAGGCGCTGGCCGCAGAGGGCGTGCGGGTCTTTCTGCTCGATCTGCCCCTGGCCGATGTGATCGAGGCAGGCCGTGCCTTGGCGGCCCGCGACCTGCTGCTGTTCAACATCCGCCATCCCGACGATACCTTGCGTGGCGCCGAATGCGCGCCGGTGCTGTTCCATACCCTGCCCAGCCAGGCCATGTTGATGGATGGGCTAGCCCAGTTCCTGTTCAAGAAGAATTGGCGAAAAGCCCTGGTTCTCGAGGGAGAGGCCCCGGCGGATAAGACCCTGAGCACGGCATTCCAGGCGGCGGCGCGCAAGTTCGGCCTGACTGTGACCGATGTCCGGCCGTTCGTGCTCAGCAACGATCCCCGCCAGCGGGACCAGACCAACCTGCCGATTCTCACCAGCGGCGGCGGCTACGACGTGGTGTTTCTGGCCGACAGCCTGGGCGAGGTCGGCCGGTATCTGCCCTACAACACGATGGACCCGCGGCCGGTCGTCGGCAGTGAGGGGCTGGTGCCCGACGCCTGGCACTGGACCTGGGAGCGTCATGGCGCGCCGCAGTTGAACCAGCGCTTCGACAAGTTGGCCGGCCGCCGCATGACCGGCGAGGATTGGGCCGCCTGGGCCGCCGTCAAGGTGGTCGTCGAGGCGATCACCCGGAGCAAAAATTGGGACGTGTTGACGCTACGGGCTTTTCTGCGCGGCGGGGACCTGACCTTCGATACCTACAAGGAATTGGCGGGTTCCTTCCGGCCTTGGGACAACCAACTGCGCCAGCCGATCCAGATGCACACCGACAATGCGGTGATCGCCAGCGCACCGCTCGAAGGATTCCTGCACCAGACAAATACCCTGGACAGCCTGGGCACCGACAAACCGGAGACGGACTGCCAAATGCCATAGGGCTTATTTTACAATAAATACGCCCTCAAAACCTTGCGTGCGCAGGCTTTCGATAAAGAAATCATAGCGTCCCGGCCGGACGACCAGAAAAAACACGTCGATCTCCCCGGCATCGTCGAACTCCAGGGCATATACCCCGCCAAAGGGTTTCACCTCCTTGTCCTCGATGACGATCTGGTCGATCCAGGCGTTGCGAAACAGCTCCGGCGCCTGGAGCATGTATTCCTCGCGCCCATCGCTGATGATGCGCCAGCGATAGAACTGGCCTGTTTCGATCTCATATGTCTTGACGGAAAACCCCTCGGCCGCATCGAGACTCAAGGGTGGCAGCCGTTCGGCATGGGCCGCGAGGTTACCCTCCGCCCGGACGGCCCCGGTTGAAACAAAACATACCACCGTCAACAGCGCCAAATAACGAAGCATCGTTTCTCCCCAATGTTTACCAAGGATTAATGGTGGCAAAGAGAATATGCGCCTGCCGGGCTGGCCGGCCCTGCCATTCAGTGCCCGCACCGGAACTATTGGAGTGGCGCCTGAAGTGTCCACTGCGAGTCGTTCCGGCCGACACGGTTTGAGCCCATCTTTCTTTCAGAACCAGGGCACCGAGCGTATGATGGGTACTTGCCGCTAGCAATAGTCGCCTGGAGGGTCTGCAGATAACCGATTTTCAAAAGCTGCTTACCGATCAGCCGTTGCAGGAAATCTACACCTATTGGCAGTCCTTGCTGAACGGACGCCCCATGCCGGCGCGCAAGGACGTGGATCCGGTGCAGTTGCCGCGGCACCTGCCAGATCTCATGCTGATCGATGTTCTCCATGATCCGCGGCGCTTCCGCTACCGCTTGGTCGGCTCGCGGATCGTATCCGCCAGCGCCGAGGACCGTACCGGCCGGTTCTTCGACGATGTGAGCTTCTTCAAGAAAAACACGGATGTGATCGAACATTACAACGCGGTGGTCGAGAAGGCCGTCCCGCATATCACCCTGGAACCGTTTCTCAACTTCTCGAATAACATGACCTATCAGGCCAAGCGTCTGCTTCTGCCGCTCTCCAGCGATGGAAAGACGGTGGACATGCTCATGGCCTATTTCCGTTTCACGACAGGTCCCTACGCGAAGAACTGATCCGCAACAGTGGGCGGATAGGCCCGCCTGCGGTTTCACTGATATCCAAGCATTTTCGAACGATGCGTAGACGAGGCCGAATCTCTATGAACTGTGGCGAGACCGGTGCTCGGTTCCCAGTCCGGCTGTAATGAACAGCGCGGTAGCCTCGGATTCGACATCGGCAGTGTGCCATGTGCCGGGTTCATTGATGGCGTATTGACCCGGACTCAACGAGACGGTCCGCACCTTACCGTTCGTTTTTTCTTGATGCAGCTTGATCGAACCGCTGGTGCAGAGGACGACTTCATATCCGTGGGGATGCATTTCCCACATATCCCACGGTTCTGAAAAAGTGTGCATTGTGACCAGCCGCCCTTCACGCCCATCCGCTTTATGGCGTTGCGCATAAGCGAGGTACCAATCCATTCCTCCGCCATAGCGCGGCTCAATTTCCGCAGATGCACCCAGTCCCAGATGGATGGGATGGGATCGAATATCTTTGGGTTCCATAGCACCTCCTGAGGTTCGTCGCCATGTCAGAGCGCCTTGTCGGGTTACCTTGATTCAAGTGTATCTGAAATGTCTGAGAGCGACACATTTCATCTCAAATGGCGCGACCGCTTCCGGAGAATTGACACTGGCACCAGCGGCTTGAGCGCCATGGCTGGATAGCTGCCGGGACCCATCATTCTTGTTGGATTTTTGACACGCGCTTACGCCTTGGAATGCGCCAAGGCCACAGGCTTGCCCCCATTCCCGGCGTCAACGCCGGTTCATGGGAAACCAGGTCATCCCAAAAGCGGAGCGCCGCTAGAAAGCGCCGTGGGACGAACCATAGGCAGCGGCCCAGGCCGCCAGGCACACACCGGCGAGCACCACGATGGCGACGCGGCGCCGGCGTGCGAGGACGCGCCGGCGGAAAATGCGCCGGTTTGGCCCAAAGCCAGCCGTGATGAACTGCATACTCTGCATCGCACCACCTTGTCGTTGCCCTGCGTGTCTGGGAAACGAGGTTCAATCGACAGGCGATGATATCATAGAAACCGCTTATATGAGCCGGGTTATTACTCGTGACATAAAGATATCACAGAAGCCATTATTTATCATTTATCAATATTAGTAGATCGTACTTCAAATATATATTTCACGCATTTATCCAAATTGTGCCGTATCGGGACGGGAGTCTCGCGGTCGGCGGACCGGGTCGGATGGCGAGCCGGCTCTGGTCCCCATGCCCTTCAGCGCCCACCCGGAAGCCCGTCTGGGTGCATCCGAATGCTTCTTCGGGGTGTGGCCGCCGGCACGCCTATGATCCAACCACCGGAAGGTTACCTGATCTTAAGATGTTAGGGGTAGAACCGAATAATAACACCCGTGGGGATTGTACTCTCAAATATTGCTGAAAAAGAAGAGGCGTCATGCCGCAGAGAAAACCGGTGGTTCAGGAATATAGCGCCGAGCGGAGGCACCGCCTCCAGCAGGCGAGTCTTCGATCCGCCAACGGCAATACCGATTCGGCATCGCTCGCGCTCTTGACGGCCATCGAGGAGACTCGAGCCGAAATCGCCGAACTGCGCTCGGATCTCGAAAGCGTGAAAATGGGCGGCTCCGGCGGCGCGGATGGCTCGCGCGAGGGGCTGGAAGTGCGCATCGAGATCGCGCAAATGGTCCGGATCATCACCAGTGCCAAGCAGGAAATTGCCGCCATCAAGCATCCCATGTCCACCGACGACCGCATGCTGGCGGCCACCAGCGAGCTGGATGCGATCGTCTTGGCGACGGAGACCTCGACCAACGCCGTCCTGAGCTCCGCCGAGGCCATCGAGAACCTGGTTCGGACCCTCTCCAGCCGTTTTCAAGATGATGAAGACATGATGGCCATGACCGAACAGGTGGCCAATGAAATCATCAAGATCTTCGAGGCCTGTAATTTTCAGGACATCACCGGTCAGCGCATGACCAAGGTGGTTAAAATCATCAAGTTCATTGAAGAGCGCATCCTTTCGATGATCGAAATCTGGGGTCTCGAAGCCTTCGCCGAGCTGCCGGTCCATAAACCCGACTCAAATGATGGCGACATGGCGCTCATGAACGGCCCCCAGCTTTCCGGCGGGGGTATTTCCCAAGACGACATCAACGCGTTGTTCGATTGAGGACCGCCCTCGGCGGGGGTCGCGATCCCCGGGATCGGCCAATGGAGGGGTCAGGTGGTGACTGGACTGTTCCCGGGGCCGCGCGAGGTCGACTGCTTTTGCATGTGATTACGGCGGGTTGCCAGGGACCGGCGTTCCAGATGGCAGGTCAGAATCAGGCCACCGACCGCGAGCACGAAGGTGCCTAACCCAGTTAAAATGTAGATGGTATCCATCTTGTTTGGCCGCTCCTGGCCATGCCGTCGTGCGTTGCCCTGCTCTAAGGAACATCCAAGCACGACAGGCATTAAGATGGTGCTAAGGTCTAGGCGCCCGGGGCCTCCCGGGGAGCCTCATGGGCGTGCCTTTTTGCCTCGGCGCTTAGCCCGGGCTGTCCTCCAGGCCGCACGCCCATCGATTGTATTGATGCATTTTTTCGATGTCGGCCGAAGGTTTTGGCACATGGCTGAGGCCGAAGACCAGGTTGTCGCCACTCCCGGCGATCTCCCCTTCGCCGTCCACGTAGTTAAGATTATCCCGGTAATACAGCCGCGGATTGAACGGGGCGACCACGATGGGCGGCGCCTGCGAATCAATGCGCCCGCTCGCCCGGTCCAGGATGTAGAGGGTCACCGCACGCCCGGGTTGCCAGGCTGCCGGCCCCCGGGTGGTCAGGAGCATCTCCGGGCTGACATAAGTCCGGGATTGCGGGTCGACCAGATAGCCCCAGCCACGCCAGCATTCCACCGGCGCGGTAGCCCCATGGCCCGGTCCGGCGGGGACAAGGGTCCACACCAGCACCAAGGCCATTAGAGGCCAGCGCAACGTCACCCCGCGCGCCATACGTCTTCTCTCCAACTGCCGGAAACCGGGTTAACTGGACGGCGCCAGCCTACTGAGCCGCAGGTTGATCCGCCTTGCCGATTTGCACGATCACCGGATCGACCTTGCGCAATTCCTCGATCGGAATGTGGCAGAAGATGACGTGCCCGTCACCGGCGTCGGCATGGGGCGGCGTTTCGGTCTCGCAGATGCGGCCGATCTTGCGCTGGCACCGGGTATGGAAGGGACATCCCTTGGGCGGGTTCATGACACTGGGTAGGCTGCCCTCGAGGATAATTCGCGTTTTCTGCACCGACGTATCGGCAATCGGCACCGCGGATAGAAGTGCCTCGGTGTAGGGGTGGTAAGGCGGCGCGAACACCTGGTCGGTGGTGCCCTGCTCCATGATGCTGCCCAGATACATGACCACCACGCGATCCGCCAGATAGCGCACCAGACTGAGATCATGGCTGATGAAAAGCAGGGTCGTGCGCAACTCCCGCTGGATGTCCATGAGAAGGCCGGTGACCGCGGCCTGGACCGACACGTCGAGGGCGGACACCGGCTCGTCGGCCACCACCATGGCCGGGTTGCCGGCAAAGGCGCGGGCGATACCCACCCGCTGCTTCTGTCCGCCGGAGAGCTGCCGCGGCCGGCGACGGGCGAAATCCCGCGGCAACTTGACCAGATCGAGCAACTCCATCACCCGCTGCTCGATTCGGTCCTTGTTGGATTCGACCCCGAACTTCTTGATAACGCGGGCCAACTGCGACCCCACCGTATGGCTGGGATTGAGCGTGTCGAACGGATTCTGGAAGATCATCTGCATGGAGCCGATCTGCCCCTGCGAACGCTTCTGCACCGGCTGCTTCGACAGATCCACGCCGTTGAAATTCACTTCGCCTTCGGTGGCCGTTTCCAGGCCCATCAGGACTTTCGCGAACGTCGATTTGCCGCACCCGGACTCACCGACGATGGCCACCGTCTCGCATTCATGGGCGGTGAAGCTGATGCTCTCGTTCGCCTTGACGTAACGAACCCGCCGGCCCTTGATCATGGCCGCGATGGAATTGTCGTGCAGCTCGTAATACTTGCGCATGTTGGAGACGCTGAGCACTTCCTTACCGATCGGTATCGTCTCGCCGGACAGGCCTTCGGGCCGGTGGGCCGCCCAATCGATCTCGTTCCAACGTACGCATCGAACCTCGTGTCCCGACGCATTGTCGACCGGCGCCATGGGGATGGTCGTGCCGTGGACCGCCACGTCGCACCGGCCTTCCTCAAAAAAATCGCACCGGGGGCCGAAGTAACAGCCCGCCGGCCGCTGATGCGGCAGCGGTAACTGGCCGCGGATGGGCACCAATGGCCGCGCCGTCTTGTCGGCACCGGGCAACGGAATAGCGCTGAACAGACCCTTTGTATAGGGATGGCGCATACGGTCGAAGACCTCATTGACCGTGCCCGACTCGACCACAACGCCGGAGTACATCACGTTGACCCGATCGCACGTGGCCAGAATCAGGCCCAGATTGTGCGAGATGTAGATCATCGACGTATTGTACTTCTCGGCGATCTCGGCGATCAACTCGATGATCCCCGCCTCGACGGTCACATCGAGGGCCGTCGTCGGTTCGTCGAGCAGCAGCAGCGACGGATTGGAGAGCAGCGCCATGGCGATGACGACGCGCTGCTGCTGACCGCCGGAAACCTGATGCGGGTATGCGGCCATCACCCGTTCCGGATCCGGCAATTTCACGTCGCCCAGAACCTTTAGGGCGCGCTCCATCGCCTCGGCCTCGCTGACCTGGTCGTGATGGAGCGGCACTTCCATCAGTTGGCGACCCAGGGTCATGCTCGGATTGAGGGACGCCATCGGCTCCTGATAGACCATGGCGATATCGTTGCCGCGCAGATGGCGCAGATCGTCCTCGCTCATGGTCGCCAGATCCCGGCCTTTGTAGATGACCTGACCACCGACGATGCCGCCGTTGTTGCCCAGGTATTGCATGATTGCCATGGCGACCGTCGATTTGCCGCACCCGGATTCACCCACCAAACCGACGCTATCGCCCTGATTCAGGGTCAGGTTGAAATCGACCACCGCGGGAATTTCGCCGGCCCGGGTGAAATACGAGATCGACAGGTTCTTGCATTCCAGAATCGGGCCGTCGTAGTTGCCGCGTTTACTGCTGCCATTGCCCGTCATGAAAACCTCACTAGTCGCGCAGGGAAACCTCGCGCAGGCCATCGGCAAGCAGATTGAAGCCGAGAACCAGCGACGAGATCGCGATGCCGGGGAAAATCGTCATGTGCGGAAACGACATGGCCATTTGCCGGGTCTCGTTGATCATACCGCCCCAATCGGGATCCGGCGGCGGCAGCCCGAGACCGAGGAAACCCAAAACACCGATCGTGATGATCACGTAACCCAGGCGCAGACAGGCGTCGACGATCAGCGGTCCGCGCGCGTTCGGCAGAATTTCGATCATCATGATCCGCCAGGGCGATTCGCCCCGTGTTTCCGCGGCGAACACGTATTCGCGGTTGCGCAAATCGAGGGCCAAGCCGCGCACGATGCGGAAGATTCCCGGCGCCGAGGCAAATGTGACGGCCACCAGGATATTGACAGCCGATGCGCCGATGGTGGCGATGATGATGACGTACAGTACGAGTACAGGGAATGACAGGATGACATTGGCGATGAAGGACAGAATATCATCGGTCCTGCCGCGCCGGTAGCCCGCTGCAAGGCCCATGGGAATACCAACCGCATAAGCGCAAAGTGTGGCCAATGGAGCAAAGGTCAGGACCCGGCGCGAGCCGTAGATAATCCGCGACAGGATGTCGCGGCCGATGTGATCGGTTCCCAGCCAGAAGACACCACCGCCTGGTGCTTCCGATCCAGGTGCCGCCATGGGCATGATCGTCTCGTTCGGCGGGAAAGGCGCCAGCACATCGGCGAACAGAGCGGCAGTCACCCAGATGACGATCAATGTCAAACCGATCATCCCGACGACGCTCTCGCGGATCAGGGCGACGCCCTTGAGCAATCGCAGTATCCGCGATTCACGGCGCTGTAAGGGAATTGCCTGCTCGACCATGGCGCGTTTCCCTCCTTCAGGCGAACCGGATGCGCGGGTTCAGATAGGTATAGCCAACATCCGCGATCGTCTGGGTTGCGACAGCAACGAACACGGCCACCATGGCACAAGCTTCGATCATAAAAAGGTCCTGGTTCAGAGATGCCTCTAAAAGCAAGGCACCGAAACCTTTATATGCAAAATAGAATTCCACCACGATCACACCGGAGAGCAGCCAGTTGATCTGCAGCATGATGACCGTGAACGGCGCGATCAGCGCATTGCGCAAGGCATGACGCATAATCACCGTTCGATACGGCAGGCCCTTGAGTACCGCGGTACGGATATAGTGGGTCGTCATTACCTCGGCCATCGAGGCCCGCGTCATGCGCGTGACATAGCCGAAATCGTATATGACCAAGACCATAGCCGGCAGGATCAGCTGCACCAGGCTGAAGCCGTCGCTCATCGCGCTGGTCCCAGGCAGCAGATCCAAATAGTAGACGAAGATCGCCGAGAGCAGCACGGCACTGGCGAACTCCGGCACCGACGTGGTCACGATGGAACTCACCGAGATGGTCCGGTCCAACTTCGACCCTTCGCGCATGCCCGCCAGAACACCAAGGGCCAGGGATAGCGGAATAACCACCAACATGGTCGCCAAGCCGAGGATTCCTGTGTTGGCCAAGCGCGGCCACAGCATCTGGCCAACCGGGACCTTGAAGCGGGTGGAATCACCGAAGTCGCCGATGAGAAAGTGGCCCAGCCAATCGAAATAGCGAACATAGATGGGCCGGAAATAACCGTGCGCTTCCAGCCATAGGTTTCGCTGTTCCTCGGACGTATAAGGTCCGAGCACCTTGATCGCCACGCTGGACGAATTGATTTCAAGCAGCAGGAACAAAAGAATCGACACGACTACCATGGTCATGATCATGGTGCCGAGCCGCCTAACGACGAAGATTAGCATAGGCGGTGTTCTCTCCTCCCCCCGGGCGAACGGTCTTGAATGCCGTTATCGCCTGCCGATGGCCGTGGGAACCACTCTCGGTTCCCACGGCCGTTTGGCAAAAGCTAGGCGAGCCATACCTGATTGAACTGATGGTACTGTGTCGGGTGCATATTGAAACCCTTGACCCGCTTGTCGGCGGCCGTGAACACGGCGCGCCAGAACGGCTGTGCGATAACGGCATCATTTTGCAGGATCGTCTGCACCTTGACCATCGCCTTGCGCCGCTCTTCCACGTCGAGAATGGAGCTGGCAACGTCCAAAGCCTTGTCAAACTCCGGGTTCGAGTAGTTGGCCTCGTTCCATGGCACACCCGAACGATAGGCCAGATTGAGGACCATCACGCCGAGCGGACGGTGGGTCCAGGCGGTGAAGCTGAACGGCGCCTTGGTCCAAACTTCCCAATATTGTGCCTGGGGCATGACGTTTAGCTCCAGGTTGATGCCACTGGGCGCAAGCTGCTGCTTGAGAGCCTGCATGGCATCGCCTTCCCAGGCGCCGCTGGCATTGCCGACGTTCACGGTGAGGGTCACGCCGTTCGGATGGCCGGCATCGGCCAACAACTTCTTGGCCAGATCATAGTCCTGCTTCAGTGGAGTCAGCTTGGCGTATTCCGGGTGGATTTGCGCCACATGGTGATTTTCCGCCGGCGCACCCTTGCCGCGGTGGACCAGGTCCAGCAGCTTTTGGTGGTCCATGCACGCCATGACCGCCTTGCGCAGGTTGATATTGTCAAACGGCGCTTGGGTGGGCTGCATGCGGGCCACGCCGGTTTGCGCCGTCACGACTTGATGCAACGCCGCGTTCGGCAATCTCTCGACCACGTCGATTTGATTGACGTCGATTTCATACAACGCGTCGACCTGCTTCGAAGCCAAGGCAGCGACCCACGCCGCCCGGTCTTCGCCATGATCGATATAGCGGATCTCGTCGAGGTACGGCTCGTCGCCCCAATACTTATCCTTGCGGCGCTGCAGGGTCGCCTTCTCGCCCACCTGGAACTCGGTCAACGTATAGGCACCAGTGCCCACCGGGTTCTTCGAAAGATTGCCGCCTTCTTCGTCGAAGCGCCGATGCACGATGGCCGTCGGATAATTGTACAAGTTTTCCGGAATGGCCAAGACGGGCGAATTGAGGTGTAAGCGCACCGTATGGTCATCGACCTTCTCGACGGCGCCCGCGGTCATGCGCTTGCCCATGACCGGATTGCCCTTGTCGTCCTTCGTGCCTGTATCGATTTCATCGACCATCGAGGCAAACAAGCCGACGTTCGACGAGCCCACCTTCGGATCGAGCCACCGGGTAAAGTTGTGCACCACGTCGTCGGCGTTGAAATCGTCGCCGTTCGACCACTTGACGCCTTGGCGCAACTTCAGCGTCCAATTCTTCAAATCGTCGGAGGCTTCCCAGCTTTCGGCCAAGTATGGCCGCGTGATGTTGTCGGTCCCGGTGATGGTAAGATATTCAGTCATATGGCGGCCGACGTTCGACTTCTGTGTCCAATCGTACGTGGCGGGATCGGTCATTTCCTGGACCTGCATGGAAACCCTCAGGCTGCCGCCCTTCTTGGGTGTTTCCTGCGCCTGCGCCGGCCGCGAGATCATCTCGGTGCCGAGGATCTTGCCGGCCATGGTATAGGCCGCGCCCGCGGACACACCCAGCAGGGTGGCCGTGCGCAGGAATTCGCGGCGATCGAGCTTGCCATCACGAAGCTGCTCGCACAGCTCTGGAACATAGGGGTGAATGCGCTTGCCGGTGGCGTCCTTGAGTACTTTCTTCATTGGGTATCTCCCTGTTGCGTTACCGTGCCCGTTGCTGTCCAAAACCGGCCACGGATCCCATGAGCGAGGCCCTGTGCGGCACGGATAATGGCTCGGAGCGTCGTCTCCGCCCATGGACAGGCAAGAGCTGCGGCGTCCGAGATGTTGTCGTTTCAAATCGTACAGTCTCAAAGCCTCGCAAATCGTCGCGGGGTGTAAGATACGCCCCCGGTCGTCGCTATCGAGGCCAATAATTCCTGATTCGTCTCCCTGGTTTGCCTCGCGGTCCGATCGTTTGGAACGCGTCTGTTCCTTATTGGTTCTTGCAACTGCTCTGCGGCAGCCTAGCAAACTTTAGCCAGCGACGTCACCCGCTAGTTGCGCGTTGGCGACAACTGGGGGATTAGAAGCGACTATTTCGGGTATCGAGGCTCTATTCCGCGCGTTCTTAGAGCAGATTCGTGAGGATGCTGATCTCGCTTTTCAAGGTCCGATGCACCGGGCATTTATCCGCGATTTCAAGGAGTTTGGCCCGCTGCTCCCGGTCGAGGGAGCCGGTGATGGCGATCTGCCGGGTGATCCGGTCTATACGGCCCTCCCGGGTCTCGCATTCGGCGCAGTCCTTGGCGTGAATCTTGTCATGGCGCAGGGTCACCGAGATGCGCCCCACGGGCCATCCCTTGCGTCCCGCGTACATGCGCAGGGTCATAGAGGTGCAGGCCCCCAGACCGGCCAGCACCAGGTCATAGGGCCCCGGCCCACTGTCGCCGCCACCCACGTCCTCGGGTTCGTCGGCGCGCAAGACATGGCGGCCCGCCGCGATGGTCTGAGCGAACGGCCCCTCGCCCGTCTCCCGGACCACGACGGTCCCGGGGGCCAAGGGTGCCTCGCCCTCCGCCCCGGGAATGGGGCCGTTCTCGTTGCGTGTCGCCATTGCCTTCGTCCTTTCCAGGCTTGGTAGCCGTGGCGCCTGGTGGATGAAACGGCGCCGTGACTCCTCTACTCTACACCGTTGCCCCTTGTCTATTGGAGCCGGCCCCATGACCGATAGCCCGCCTGCGGATCCTCGCGTTGACGTGGTGGCACGCACCGTGTCTTACCAGGGCCACTTCCGCGTCGAGACCTATCGCCTTCGCCACCGCCGCTTCAATGAGACATGGACCGAGGTCATGGCGCGGGAGGTCTTCGTACGCCCACCGGCGGCGGCGGTGATCCCTTATGACCCGGCCCGCGATGCGGTGGTCCTGATCGAGCAGTTCCGCACCGGCGCCTATGTCGCGGGTGTCGAGCCCTGGCTGATCGAGGTCGTCGCGGGGATCATCGAGCCGGGCGAACAACCGGAGGAGGTGGCCCGCCGCGAGGCGGTGGAAGAGGCCGGCTGCGACATCCTGGCGTTGGAGCCTATCGGCCGCATCCTGCCCAGCCCCGGTGCCGATTCCGAGTTGCTGCATCTCTATTGCGGCCGCATCGACAGTGCCGGGGTCGGCGGCCTGCACGGCCTGGATCACGAGCACGAGGATATCCGCGCCACCGTCCTGCCCTTCAAGGATGCCTTCGTCCAGGTCACGCAAACCGCCGTCACCAACGCCAACGCCCTGATCGCCCTGCAATGGCTGGCGCTCAACCGCGACCGTTTGCGCCGGCAGTGGCGGTAGATTGCAGGACTTGGCTCACGACCTTCGATACAGCCACTCCTGATCCAAAGCGGACTCTCCGGTAAAATGAAATCAATGACTCCATACGCTTGACGCGGCGTTGCGGCGTGTTCGAGATAGTATGAACGGGCTGTTAATACATTATTAACCATTTTCACATGGTTATTGCATAGTGTGCATATTTTACAACCGGACGCTGTATAAAAACCAATGACTCATCTTATTGATAGTTTAAAGCGTAGTCTGACTGGTCCGGAGATTCCAAGCCACTGGAAGGAGATCAATATTCCCAACTTGGCGGTGCAAAGGACCCTTGCCGAGCAGATGGGGCTAACCATCTACGAAATCGAAAACCGCAAGCGTCTTCTCGGTCTGGACGAAGAAAAAATCCGGGCGCTGACTGATTGCCGCGATGGAATTCATCAAAAAATCGACAGCATCGTAGAGGAATTCTACTCGATCCAGATCAAAACGCCGGAGGTCGCCCTCATCATCGGTGATATCGACACGCTTGCGCGGCTCACGCGAGCGATGCGCGGTTACATCATGGAGATGTTCGGTGGCCTCTATGATGAGGCTTACGTCAATACACGTCTCCGGGTCGGCAAGCTCCACAAGCGCAGCGGCGTCTCACCCAAGCTTTACACCACGGCGTTAAGGATACTGCACAGCCTGCTCCGTGACGAGGTCAAAATAATTTTCGGCGGCGATATAGAGCGAACCGACCTGACACAGGAGGCGCTGAATACAATCTTCATGTTCGACATGCAGCTCGTTTTCGACACCTATATCGGAAGCCTTGTCGCCGAGGTCGAGGCCGGTCGGTCTGAGATCGAGCGATACGCCCTGAGCCTCGAAGATCAGATTCGCGATCGTACCCGCCAGATCGAAGAGATGTCGCGCCAGGACATGCTTACCGGACTGATCAATCAGCGCGGATTTCACGAGCATCTGAGACGGGAATGCAGCGCCGTTGAACGCGGCAGCGATCCGCTATCGCTGATCGTTATCGACCTCAACGATTTCAAGCAGATCAACGATTCCAAGGGTCACCCGGAAGGCGACCGTGTCCTCACAGAAGTGGCGAAAATTGTACGTCAATCAGCACGCGACACGGATATTTCCTGCCGTTACGGCGGCGATGAATTCGCCATCCTCATGCCCCACACAGCACAGGATGATGCGGCCGTGCTGGCACGGCGTATAATCACAAATCTGGGCGAGCCAAATATCGACGGCTTGTCATTTAGCATAGGGATCGCGGTATCGGCGGCGCAGGCACCGTTGACCCCGTCCGACCTGATCAAGGCTGCAGACGACGCCATGTACAAGGCGAAACTCAGCTATCGGGAAGACTTGCGCAGCCACTTTATATCCGTTACCAAAGCGAAGGATGTCCAGTTGGCCACGGTGGTCGAGAGCGAGCCGAAAGAGGCCGTTATTCCCACTTCAAAAAATGCTAGATCATCAGGGCGTCGTTGAATCCTTGGTTACACGAGGAGAGCCCGCGCCGGAAGCGAGGTTCCGGAACCGTATCCCCTGCTTTATGACCGAAACTGGCTAATCTCGGTCTCAATGACCGATCCAGAACGATGACCGATTGCGGATGATTTGCCGGCATATGGCTCCACTTCGTGCTTTCAACACGTCAAAATTCAAGGTGAGACACACCCGGTAAGTCCCCGGCCTTGAACCGGGCGGGGTATCGCGGCTAGTTTGGTGTCCGCCCGCTTTCGGGCCGCCCAACCGCCGGATATGCGCCATATGGATGTTCGAGACGGCTTTGTCGGAGCCATCGGAAATACACCCCTGATCCGCCTGCGCCAGTTGTCGGAGCGGACCGGGTGCGAGATTCTGGGCAAGGCCGAATTCCTCAATCCGGGCAGCTCGGTGAAGGACCGGGCCGCCCTGGCCATCATCCTGGACGCCGAGAAAAAGGGGCAGTTGCGCCCCGGCGGCCTGATCGTCGAGGGGACCGCCGGCAATACCGGCATCGGCCTGGCCCTGGTCGGCCGCGCCCGGGGCTATCGCACCCTGATCGTCATCCCCGATACCCAGTCCCAGGAAAAGAAGGACATGCTGCGCCTGTGCGGCGCCGAGCTGCGCGAGGTGCCGGCGGTGCCGTACAAGAACCCGGAGAACTACGTGCATGTCTCCCGCCGCCTGGCCGAGGAGTTGGCCAAGAGCGAGCCGAACGGCGCCATCTGGGCCAACCAGTTCGACAACGTGGCCAACCGGCAGGGGCACTATGAAACCACCGGCCCTGAGATCTGGCAGCAGACCGACGGCAAGGTGGCCGGTTTCATCTGCGCCGTGGGCACCGGAGGCACGTTGGCCGGCATCGGCCTCTATTTGAAGGAGCGCAACAAGGATATCGTGATCGGCCTGGCCGATCCCATGGGCGCGGCGTTGTACAATTTCTACAAGTTTGGCGAGTTAAAGGCGGAAGGCAGTTCAATCACGGAAGGCATTGGCCAGGGCCGCATTACCGCCAACTTGGAAGGGGCGCCGGTGGATGCGCCGTTTCAGATTCCCGATCGTGAGGCCATCCCCTACGTGTTCGATATATTCGAGCAGGAAGGCCTCTGCCTGGGGCCATCGAGCGGCGTCAATATGGCCGGTGCCGTGCGCCTGGCCGAGCAATTGGGGCCCGGACACATCATCGTCACCATCCTCGCCGACTATGGCACGCGCTACGCGAGCCGCTTGTACAACCCGGCCTTCCTGCGGGAAAAGGACCTGCAAGTGCCCGCGTGGCTGGACCACGCCACCCAGCAATCCGGAGCGTAAACCTTGGACCTGGTCTTTCGCGACGATGCCTATTGCAAAAGCTGTGACGCCACGGTTCTGAGCGCCGATGACCAGGGCATCCGCCTGGACCGCACCGTGTTCTATCCCATGGGCGGCGGTCAGCCGGGCGATACGGGCGTGCTGCGCCTGCCCGGCGGCGAGGAACTCCGGATTGTCGATACGCACAAAGGCGCCGACCACGAGGATGTGGTGCACATACCGGCGCCCGGTGCCGCCCTGCCCGCTCCCGGCACACCCGTGATCGCCGAGATCGATTGGGACCGGCGCTATCGGCACATGCGCATTCATTCCTGCCTGCACCTGTTGTGCGCCGTCGTCACCGGCGATGTGACTGGCGGCCAGATAAGCGACGGCAAAGGACGGCTGGATTTCAATCTGCCGGATACCCGCCTGGACAAGGAAGAGATCACGGCCGCGCTGAACCGCCTGGTCGCCGAGGATCATCCGGTGGCGCCGCGCTGGATCGGCGAGGACGAGCTGTCGGCCAATCCGCAATTGGTCCGCACCATGTCGGTCAAGCCGCCGGCGGGCGCCGGGCGGGTCCGCTTGCTGGAGATCGCGGGCATCGACCTGCAGCCCTGCGGCGGCACGCATGTGGCGCGCACCGGCGAGATCGGGCCGGTCGTGGTCACCAAGATCGAAAACAAGGGGCGGCAGAATCGCCGCGTCAACATCGCCTTCGCGGAGGGGCATCATGGCTGAGCCGAGCAACAGCGCCCTGGTCAGCACCCAGTGGCTTGCCGAGCATCTCAACGCCCCGGACGTGCGCATCGTCGATGGCAGCTATTACCTGCCGCACGAAGGCTTGGACCCGCGCGCCGAGTACGAGGTCCAGCACATCCCCGGCGCCGTCTTCTTCGACATCGACGAGATCGCCGATACCGCCAGCCCCCTGCCGCATATGCTGCCGCCGCCGGAGAAGTTTTCCTCGCGGGTGCGCAAGCTTGGGCTGGGCGATGGCGTACGCATCGTCGTCTACGATCAGCGCGGCATCATGAGCGCGCCGCGCGTCTGGTGGACGTTCCGCTTCTTCGGCCACACCGATGTCGCGGTGCTCGACGGCGGGCTGCCGAAATGGCTGCGCGAAGGCCGCCCGGTTACGGATGAGCCGGAACGTCCGGGCGAGCGGCATTTCACGCCACGGGTCAACAGCCTGATGGTCCGCGACCGGCAGCAGGTTCTCGCCAATCTGCAAAGCCGCCGCGAGCAGGTGCTCGATGCCAGGTCCGCTGGCCGGTTCGCCGGTCGCGACCCGGAGCCGCGGCCCGGCCTGCGCGGCGGTCATATCCCCGGCAGTCTGAACCTGCCGTATACCGAGCTTCTCGACCGCGAAAGCCAAACCTTCCTGCCGCCCGATCAGCTGCGGGCACGGATCAAGGGGGCCGGGGTCGACATGAGCCGCCCAGTGGTGACCACCTGCGGCTCGGGCATCACCGCGGCCGTGCTGTCCCTGGGTCTGCACATGACCGGCCATGCCGACGTGGCGCTCTATGACGGCTCGTGGACCGACTGGGGTCAACCGGGGGAGTGTCCGGTGGAAACCGGTCCTGAAGCAGCCAAGGCCAAGAGCTAGTCCATGGTCGACCCGGAGACCCTCGGCCCCGACCTGCGCATCCGCGCCTATAAGAACAGCGACCGCGATGACCTGGTCGGTTTGTGGGATCGCTGCGAGTTGTTGGTATCCTACAACGATCCGGACCGGGACATCGCCTTATGGCGTGCCTCGCGCAACGCGGAGATCTTCGTCGGCGAGCAGGCCAGCCGGATCGTCGCCTCCGTCTGTGTCGGCCATGACGGTCATCGCGGCTATCCGTATTACGTCGCCGTCGATCCGCAGGCGCGCACACGCGGCCTGGGCCGGCGCATGATGCGCCACGCCGAAGCCTGGCTGGCGAACTTGGGCATCCCGAAGATGAACGTCATGGTGCGCGAAGGTAACGAACAGGTGCGCGGCTTTTACCTGGCCCTCGGTTACGAGGAAACGCCGCGTTATGTTTTCGGTCACTGGCTCAACGGTGACGGGCGGCCGGAGTCCGATCAAGCCGGTCCGCCGGGCACCATGTCCTGCACTGTCACCTTTCTGGAGATGATGGCCCGCCCGGCTCTGCCCGCCACGCCGATATCGTCGCGCCGGGCGGTGGCGTTGCTGCGGGCGAAGCGGCCGAGCGTCGCGTTCTACCGGTTTCTCTACAACACGGTTGGCAAGCCCTGGCTATGGTATGAACGGCGCGCCCTGGACGACGAGGCGCTGGCGGCCATCGTCCAGGACGACAAGGTGGAGGTCTACGTTCTCTACGTGGACGGCGTGCCGGCCGGTTATGCCGAACTGGATCGGCGCGAGACGCCGGAAATCGAACTTGCCTATTTCGGTCTGCTGCCCGAATTCATCGGCTCCGGCCTGGGGTCTTACCTGCTCGCCTCGGTCATCGACACGGCCTGGAGCTATGAACCGAAGCGCCTGTGGGTGGAGACCAATACATCCGACCATCCCCGGGCGCTGGCACTGTATCAGCGTTTCGGCTTCAAGCCTTTCAAGCAGGAAGCGAAAACCTTCACCGACCCGCGCCTGAGCGGATTGATACCGGCCGATTCGTAGCCGCCGTGTCCCTCAATGATGCAGAATCTGGCTGAGGAATAGCTTGGTGCGGTCCGACTTCGGATTGTTGAAGAATTCCTCAGGATCGTTCTGCTCGATGATCTCGCCGCCATCCATGAAGATCACCCGGTTGGCCACCTTGCGGGCAAAGCCCATCTCGTGGGTGACGCAAATCATGGTCATGCCGGATTCCGCCAGCCCGACCATCACGTCCAAGACTTCGGCGATCATTTCCGGATCGAGGGCGGATGTGGGCTCGTCGAAGAGCATGACTTTCGGGTTCATGCACAGGCTGCGGGCGATCGCCACGCGCTGTTGCTGACCGCCCGAAAGCTGGCCAGGATATTTTTTTGCCTGCTCGGGAATTTTCACCCGTTCCAGATATTTCATGGCCGACGCTTCGGCTTCGGCCTTGGGCATCTTACGCACCCAGATGGGCGCCAAGGTCAAGTTCTGCAGCACCGTCAAATGCGGGAACAGATTGAAATGCTGGAACACCATGCCGACTTCCCGGCGGATCAGCTCGATATGTTTGAGATCGCCCGTCAGTTCGATGTTGTCGACGATGATCTGGCCCTTCTGATGCTCCTCGAGGCGGTTGATGCAACGGATCAGCGTTGATTTGCCGGAACCGGATGGGCCGCAGATGACAATACGCTCGCCCTTGTGAACCGTCAGGTTGATGTCCTTCAGCACATGGAACTGACCGTACCATTTGTGCACTGAGTTCATCTGGATCGCCACTTCGTCGGAGATCGCCATGTGCGATCTTGACGCATGCGACTCCTGAGTGTGTGGGTTCATGGACATGTGCGACCTCCCAGTCGATAACTCTTGCTACGGCTCAATGGCCGGTGTGCAGCTTCTTCTCAAGGTGTTGGCTGTATCGCGACATGCCGAAGCAGAAAATCCAGAACCCGAACGCCGCGAAAACATACCCTTCTATGGCAAAGCCCAGCCAATCGGGGTTGGTGCCAGCC
>DASWJP010000215.1:0-8718 GCA_036397065.1 Kiloniellales bacterium
TTCGGTCTTGTCGGTGGCGATGCGCTGCAGCGCTTCTTCCTGGGCCGCCAGACGGGAGGCCAGGCCGGCGGCCCGCTGAATCAGGTCGCTGTGACCCTGGCGGGCGGTATTCAGGGCGCCAAAGGCGGCGCTCACCGCGGCGCGGGCAGCCCGCTCGGCGGCACTGCTGCGCTCGGACTCGACGCGCGCCTGGTCATGGGCGCTGCGTGCCGCGGCCGCGGCCTGGGCGGCCTTGTCCAGGATGCCGCGCAAGTCCTTCAAGCGGTTGCGTTGGGCCAGGCGTTTGCCGGCGGCGGTGCGGGCATCCGCCTTGACGGAAAAACCATCCCAACGCCACAGGGCGCCATCGGCCGTGACCAATCGTTGGCCGGGGGTCAGCAAGGATTGCAGGCGGTCGCCGGTGGCGGCATCGGCGACGATGCCGGTTTGCGCCAAACGGCGGGCCAATGCGGCCGGGCCGCGGACCCGCTGGCTCAGGGCCTCGGCCCCGGCGGGCAGCGGCGATGCGGACTCGTATGGCGCCAAGGTCGCCCAGTGCGCCGGGGCGGCGGCATCCGTCGGCGCCTTGATATCGTCTCCCAGGGCAGCCCCCAAGGCCGCCTCATAGCCGGCTTCCACCGTAACCGCATCCTCGACGGGCGGCCAGTTGCCGCCGGCGGCCGGCTCCAGAATCGCGGTCAAGGCCGACGCTTCCGCCTCCAGCTTGGCACGGGCGGCCTCGGCCTCTTGCAGAGCCTCGCGGGCCGCGGTGTGCCGAACCACGGCCTGGCCATGCGTGGCTTCCGTGTCCTCGGCTTGGCGGCGCGCCTGCTCCAGATCGGCATCCGCCGCCTGAACCGCGGTTTCGGCGGTCCGCAGAGTCTCTTCCGAAACCTGCCCGGCGGCGAGCGCCGTGCGTTCCCGTTCGGTCTCCATCGCCTGGGTGCGCAGCCGGTGCAGCCGGTCTTCCAGCTCGGCAATGCGCCGGGTCAGGCTGGTGGCGCGCGCCTCGTCGGCGGCGATGCGTTCGGCCAGGGCGCCCAGGGCGGTCTCGCGTTCGGCCACCGCCTCCGTTGCTTCGCGCAGGGCGGCCTGGGCCGTTTGCGCGGTCGCCTCTTCCGCCGCCGTGGCGGCCTCGAGGCCGGCGCGCTCCTCGTCCAGGCGGGTGCGCGCGTCCGCCGCGTCGTTGGCCAGAGCCTGCGCCCGCGTCCTGTCGCCTTGGAGTTGGCTCAGGCGCTGTTCCGCCGATTCCTTGGCGGCGGTGGCTTGGGCCGCTTCCCGCGCCAGATTGTCGCGGTCCACCAGCAGGCGCTGCAACGCCGCCGCGGCGGCGGCTTCCGCGGCACGCAAATCGGGCAGGCTCGCGGCCGCCTCGGCCTGGACGGTCGCCCGCGCCGCCGCGGCCTGGGTGTGCTCGGCCACGGCGCTTTCGGCGGCGGCCAGGCGTTCCCGCGCCGACGCCAGGGCCTGCCGGGCGGCCTCGGCCTCCAAATAGATCACCAGGGCTTCGGTGCGGCGGATTTGATCGGCGATGTTGCGATAGCGGGTGGCCTGGCGGGCCTGCTTTTTCAGGCCCTGCAATTGCACCTCGAGGGCGGCGATCACATCGTCCAGGCGTTCCAGGTTGGTTTCGGCGGCGCGCAGGCGCAATTCCGCCTCGTGCCGGCGGGAGTGCAGGCCGGTGATGCCCGCGGCCTCCTCCAGCAGGGAGCGCCGGTCGGTGGCCTTGGCGCTGATGATGGTGCCGATGCGCCCCTGCGAGACCAGCGCCGTGGAATGCGCCCCGGTGGCCGCGTCGGCGAATAGCAACTGTACATCGCGGGCGCGTACTTCCTTGCCGTTGACCCGGTAGCTCGACCCGGAGCCGCGCTCGATCCGGCGCATGACTTCCAGGTGATCGTGGTCGTTGAACATGGCCGGGGCGGTGCGGTCGGAATTATCCAGGTGCAGGACCACCTCGGAGACGTTGCGCGCCGGGCGCGTCGCGCTGCCGGCGAAGATCACGTCGTCCATCTCGCCACCGCGCATGCGCTTGGCGGAATTTTCGCCCATCACCCAGCGCAAGGCCTCGACCAGATTGGACTTGCCGCACCCGTTGGGGCCGACGATGCCGGTGACACCGGGTTCGACCAACAGGTCGGTCAAATCGACGAAGGACTTGAAGCCCGTCAACTGCAACTTGGTAAAACCTACCACCTTCGCCCGTTTCCTTATCTGTCCCGACGATTCGGCCTGGTATCTGCGGCTACGAGTCCGCCGCGATCTTGGAGAAGATTGCGTCGTAGTCCTCAAAGCTCTGCGCGCCCTCGATCTTGCGGCCGTTCACGATCATGGTCGGGGTCGATTCGACGTTGAATGTGGTGCGGCCGCTCTGGGCGCGGGTGATGATCTTATCCATCTCGGCTTCGTCACCGACACAGCTTTCGAATTGACCCTGGCTCATGCCGGCCAGGCGCGCGATCTGGCCCAGTTCCTGGACGGGATCGCTGGACCGGGCCCAACGGGGCTGGTTCTGGAACAGCAGGTCGAGAAAGCCGAAATACCGCTCCCCTTCCACGCAATTGGCCACCGCCGCGGCGCGCAGCGCCAGCCCATCCAGCGGATAGTGGCGGTACACCAGCCGGGCCCGGCCGTCGGCGATCCAGGTCTCCCTGATGCGCGGCAAGGCATCGGCGTGCAAGGCCGCGCAATGGGGGCAGGTGAGGGACGAATACTCGATGATGGTCAGCTTGGCGTCCGCCGATCCCAGGATCCGGTCGTCGGGAAAGATCTCCATGGTTTGCGCCCGCGCCCGGCGCCCCGCAGATCCGGCCAAGGGTGCAGCCAACGCCGCCACGGCGAGCGATCCCAACAGTATCTGCCGACGTTTCATCATGTAACCCACCATATGTTGTGCATGCTACCCAGGCGACCGTCGAATCACAAGCACCGTCATGGCCGCCAAGATCGAGAACATGTGGACATCGCGCGGCCGCCAGACCCGACCATGACAGCCGCATTCCGTGATCGCAATGGGGGCTGCCGTGAGGCGAAGCTAGCCGGCGTCGCCGGGGCCGCGGGGCCGGCTTTGCCGCAGGGCCCGGCCCAGGCGCTCCAAGGCGCCGCGCAGGGCGTCGTCTTCTACGGTTTCCATCTGCTGGCGCAAGGCGGCTTCCTCGGCGGCGCCGAGCGGCCGCGGCGGTGGCCGGCGGGGCTGTTTGCGTGCCGTCAGCGGCCCTTGCTGAAAGGTCAGGCGATGGATGGCGGCATAGCCATAGTGGCCGTTGATCCGCTCGATGATCTGCGGCGCCAGGTGCTGCAGCTCGAGCGCGAATCCCGGCTCCACGCGCACCAGCAAGGCGCCTTCCCGGTGGCTTCCCGGCCGGGCCGCGGCCAGCTTTTTCGGCTGGCAACGAGCAGCAATGTCGGCACCGACGATGCTGGGCCATTCGGCGATCAGACCGCCTTCGGCGAAGTCGCGCTTGCCCACCGCGCGGCGGGTCACCACGGGCAAGGTGGCGGCCAAGGCGCGCAGACCGCTGCCGCGACGCGGCGGATTGGCCGTGGGCCGCCGGGTGGTGGCGGTGCTGGCCTCTCGGGTATGCTTCGAATCGGTCATCGACGAATGAGAGTTTCGATGCGTGCCATGGCCTAAGTATCCCGCATCGGCGGCGAGGAGTATAGAGTTCGGCGATGAGTGGGAAAACGGCGGCGAGAAAAACGGCGGCACGTGGTCCGGCGCCGCGTCATGAACGCGTGCTGGCCTGGTACGATCGCCACGGCCGCGATCTGCCGTGGCGGGTGCGCGGCGGTCCGCACCCGGATCCGTATCACGTGTGGCTCTCGGAAATCATGCTGCAGCAGACCACGGTGGCCGCAGTCGCACCCTATTTCCATAAGTTTCTCCGGCTGTGGCCGACTGTAGCGGCCCTGGCGGCGGCGCCGGTCGAGGGGGTGCTGGATGCCTGGGCCGGCCTGGGCTACTACGCCCGGGCGCGCAACATGCATCGCTGTGCCCAGACGGTCTGCGCCGACTTCGATGGCGCCTTTCCGGATGACGAGGTGCGCTTGCGCGGCCTGCCCGGCATCGGGCCGTATACGGCGGCGGCGATCGCCGCCATCGCCTTCGGCCGGCGCGCCAGCGTGGTCGACGGCAACGTGGAACGGGTGGTGGCGCGCCTGCACGCGGTGGAAGCACCGCTGCCCGGTGCCAAGGCCGAGCTAGGCGATCTGGCGGCGGCGCTTCTGCCCGCCGAACCGGCGGCCGATTTCCGCTACGGGGACTTTGCCCAGGCCATGATGGATCTGGGGGCAACCGTGTGCCTGCCACGAAGCCCGCGCTGCGGCCTGTGCCCGCTGGCCGCGGATTGCGCCGGGCGGGCGGCGGGGATCGCCGACTCCTTGCCGCGCCGGGCGGCGAAGGTGCCGCGCCCCACCCGCCGGGGCGTGATCTTTTGGATCGAGGGGCCGCAGGGTGCCGTGCTCCTGCGCCGGCGGCCCAAGAGTGGCCTGCTCGGCGGTATGCTTGAGCTGCCCACGACCGATTGGCGCGAAGCGCCGTGGATCCCCGAAGAGGCGCAAGCGATGGCGCCGGCAGGTACCGCGTGGCGGCCGCTGCCGGGGCTGGTGCGCCATACCTTCACGCACTTCCATTTGGAACTGGCGGTCTGGGTCGGGTCGGCCGTCCCGGGCGAGGCGACCGGAGATTGGGTTCCGGCGGGCGATCTGGAGAAGCTCGCCCTGCCCACGGTCATGCGCAAGGCGATGGCGCATGCCCAGGCCGCCACCAAAGGCTAGGGATCAAGATCGATTATTGAACCGGCGCTGGGCCGAGCCCGTGGTTCAAGGCGCCCACAGGGCTGGCCGGCGCCATGGTTGCGGCACGGACAGCTTTCCTTGGGGAGCTTGCACAGCCTTATCCAGGCTGACCGATTGCCATGCGCAGTGCCATTCCTCCGGCAAGGGATACGGTGGCGACACGCCAGACTCGGGTCGAAAGCCGACGCGCTCATAATAGGCAGGGTCGCCGAGCACATAGACTTGGATCGCACCGGCATTCTCCAGCCGTTGCAATCCCGCGCACACGAGCGTGCTGCCGATGCCCCGCCGTTGCCAAACGGGAGCGACCGCGAGCGGTCCCAAGAGCGAGACCTTGTCAGTTCGTCCGGCGATGCCGCATGCCGTGAAAATGACATGCCCCACCAGAGCCCGATCGACAATTCCGGCAAGCGAGAGGCCGACGTGTTCTTCACTGAGCAGCTCCCTGACCAGGGGCAGCAAATCCTCGTCCGGGAAGGCGTCCGAATAGAGCGTCTCGATGGACGAAACGTCACTCAGCCGACTTTCGCGAATTTCAATTTCTTCTATCATGTCCGCGGTATCAAATAGATCGCAATGATTGGTTCAGGCTTGCCTTGGTCGATCACGGAATTAAACCTTGCATTCCCGGCCATGCCGGCCGCCAGGAACCTGCTCAATACGACAAGCGGGTGCTGCAAACAGCGAAATCGCAACCGCGGCAACTATCGCTTTTTAGCCGGGTGTCCTGACCCTAGTTGAGTTCGGCGCGCACCTTTTGCCGCAGCACGTCGATGGGCATCAGCTTGCCCTCCACGGCGACACACCAGAATTGCCAGCCGTTGCACGCCGGGGCACCCTGCACATGGGCGCCGACCTGGTGGATGGAGCCCTTGAAATCGGCGGTGATCAGGGTGCCGTCGGCGCGCACCTTGGCCTGCCAGCGGCGGTTCGGGCTGAACAGGACGGTGCCGGGCTCCAGCAGGCCGCGCTCGACCAGAGTGCCGAAGGGGATGCGCGGCTGCTCGCGCGGCGAGGGGGTGTCGATCACCTCCAGATCGTTTGCGGGGCGGACCTTGGCGATGCGTGCCCGCGCCAGATCGGCGTAGGTGGCCTCGCGCTCGAAGGCGATAAAGCGGCGGCCGAGGCGCTTGGCCACGGCGGCGGTGGTGCCACTGCCGGCGAAGGGGTCGAGGACCACGTGGCCCGGTTTCGTCGAGGCCAGGATGATCCGGTGCAGCAGAGCCTCCGGCTTTTGCGTCGGATGCGCCTTGTTGCCGTCGCCGTCGCGCAGACGCTCGCCGCCGGTGCACAACGGGATCAGCCAATCGCTGCGCATCTGCAAATCTTCGTTCAGGGCCTTCATGGCCGCGTAGTTGAAGGTATAACGGGCATCCTTGTCCTTGGCCGCCCAGATCAGGGTCTCGTGCGCGTTGGTGAAACGGCGGCCGCGGAAGTTGGGCATGGGATTGGATTTGCGCCAGATGACGTCATTGAGAATCCAATAGTTCAGATCCTGCAACTGGGTGCCGACGCGGAAAATGTTGTGGTAGCTGCCGATCACCCACAGGGCGCCATCCTCGCGCAGCACCCGGCGGGCGGCGCGCAGCCAGCGGCGGGTGAAGTCGTCATAGGCAGCAAAGCCGTCGAAGCGGTCCCACGCCTCGTCGACGCCGTCGACCCGGGTGTTGTTGGGGCGGAGCAGCTCGCCCTCGAGTTGCAGGTTGTAGGGCGGATCGGCAAAGATCATGTGGACGGAGCTTTCCGGCAGGCGCTCCATCAACTCGATGCAATCGCCGACCTCGACGACATTGGTTCGCATAGGCTCCACCCCCCGCGGCGGCAAAGGGCGCATCCTGAGTCAACGGGGAGTCCCCGTCAAGAGTCTTCTGAGTCAAAGAGTTAGATCGAGAGCTTCACGAATTGGCCGAAACGACCGGCGGTGCTCGGGGGTCACGCCCAGGCGATCGAGGGCGGCCCGGTGCGCCGCCGTGCCATAGCCGCGATTGCGCTCCCAGCCGTAGCCCGGATGGTGCCGGGCCAAGGCCTCCATGCGGCCGTCGCGCACCACCTTGGCGACGATGGAGGCGGCGGCGATGGAGAGACTCAGACGGTCGCCGCCCACCAGGGCCTGGGCCGGACAGGGCAGCTCGGGCACGTGCGGCCCGTCCACCAGGGCGGCGGCCGGCGCGAAGCCGGTGCCGCGCGCCAGATCGGCGGCGGCCCGGCCCATGGCCAGCAGGCTGGCGCGCAGGATGTTTAGGGAATCGATCTCCGCCACATCCGCCTCACCCAGGCCGATGGCCGCGGCACCTGCGGCTTCGGCATCGCGCAGCGCCCCATAGGCCCGGCCCCGCGCGGCGGCGCTCAACGCCTTGCTGTCGTCGATCATCGCCAGCAGACCGGGCGGGCAGTGGCGCGCATCCAGCCAGACGGCGGCGGCGACAACCGGCCCGGCCCAGGGGCCGCGGCCGGCCTCGTCCAGACCGATGACCCGGCCATTGACCGTGCCGGGCGGCATCGCCGTCAACAGACGCTCTTCCGGGGCGAAATCGGGCATCGGTTTCGATTTCCGGCGGGTTCCTGCGGTGTGGCGCGATGGGATTGGTCCTACTTTGGCCGAGTCTGCCATGATGCGCACCTATGGATGCGCATACCGTCATGGCGCGATTCGGGTCAACGCGGCCATGACACCGGGTCGCGAGGCCGGAATGCGGGCAAAATCGATAGGCGTTGCTCCATTGGGCGCGGGATCGCGCCGGTTCAGAGCAGACTCAACTGCTCCCCCGCCCACCGTGGCCGGCGAAAGGCGCCGCTGTCGAAATCCCAGCGCTCAGATCCGCGGTCCAAATGCAGACGCTTGCAGGCGAGCGCGAAGCGCCGCGCCAACAATTCGGCATGTACACCCTGTCCCTTCATGCGCGTGCCCCAGGTGGAATCGTACAGCTTGCCGCCGCGCGCCTCACGCAGCAGGCTGATCACCCGCGCCTTGCGCGCCGGGTAGTGCTCTTCCAGCCATTCCAGGAACAGATGCTTGATCTCCAGCGGCAGGCGCAAGAGCACATAGCCGGCCATCTCGGCTCCTGCCTGCGCCGCCGTCTCGAGAATGCTCTCCAGCTCATCGTCGTTGAGGCCCGGGATCATCGGCGCCGTCATGACGCCCGCCGGCACGCCGGCACGGGCCAGGGCGCGGATGGTCTCCACCCGCCGTGCGGGGGCAGTCGCGCGCGGCTCCATGCGCCGAGCCAGTACCGGGTCCAAGGTGGTCACCGAAACCATGACGCGGACCAGACGCGCCGCCGCCAACGCGCTCAGCACATCCAGATCGCGCAACACCAGTTGCGATTTTGTCACAATGGCCACCGGATGGCGGGCGCGCAGCAGCACCTCGAGAATGCCGCGGGTGATCTGCAGCCGACGCTCGATCGGCTGGTAGGGGTCGGTGTTGGTGCCAAGGGCGATGGTGGCCGGCCGGTAGGACGGCTTGGCCAACTCCTTCTCCAGCAAGCGCGGCGCCTCCGGCTTGGCGAACAGCTTGGTCTCGAAATCCAGGCCCGGCGACAGGCCCAGCCACGCATGGGTCGGCCGGGCAAAGCAATAGACGCAGCCATGCTCGCAGCCGCGATAGGGATTGATCGACCGGTCGAAGGGAATATCGGGCGAGGTGTTGCGGGCGATGACGGTGCGGCTGGCATCGATGCCCACGGTGGTGGCCAGCGGCGGCAGCGTCCCGTCGGCCGACCCATCCTCCATCCCATCGATTGCGCTGTCGCCGGGCTGCCGCTCGCCGTCTGCAGTACCATCCGGCCATCGCGCCTCCCAGCCATCGGCGACGGCCACCCGCTGGTACATTTCGTACCGGCCGGAGGGATTGCTGACGGCACCGCGCCCTTTGCGCGCCCGATCGGGAAGCACATCGACCATGCGGCCAGCCTATCGCGACGCAAGGAACAAAACAAGAAC
>DASWJP010000216.1:0-3681 GCA_036397065.1 Kiloniellales bacterium
GCACATGCGCGCGGCCCTGGCCCTGGCCGGCCGCGGCCTGGGGCGCGTGGCGCCGAACCCGGCGGTCGGCTGCATCCTGGTCAAGGACGGCCGCGTGGTTGGCCGCGGCTGGACCCAGCCCGGCGGCCGGCCCCATGCCGAAACCGAGGCCCTGCGCCGGGCCGGTGCGGCGGCCCGTGGCGCCTGCGCCTATGTCACCCTGGAGCCGTGCGCCCACCACGGCCAAACCCCGCCCTGCGCCGAGGCGCTGATCGCCGCCGGCATTGCCCGTTGCGTGGTCGCCCTGGAAGACCCGGACCCGCGCGTCGATGGCGGCGGCCTGGCCCGATTGCGCGATGCCGGGATCGAGGTGGAGGTCGGTCCGGGCGCCTCGGCGGCGGCGGACCTGAATGCCGGCTATTTGTCCCAACGGCAGGCAGGCCGGCCGCTGATCACCTTGAAGCTGGCCACCACCTTGGATGGCCGCATCGCCACCAAGCGCGGGGCCAGCCGGTGGATCACCGGCGAGGCAGCGCGTGCCCGCGCGCATCTCCTGCGCGTGCGCCATGACGCGGTTCTGGTGGGCAGCGGCACGGCGATCATGGATGACCCGCGCCTGGATGTGCGTCTGCCGGGCTTGGCGGAAACCTCGCCGGTGCGGGTGGTCCTGGACGGCCGCTTACGCCTGCCCTTGACCCACGACCTGGTGCGCCGGGCGCGGGAGCAGGCGACCTGGCTGATCACCCGCGACCGCGCCGATCCGGATCGCATCGCCGCCTTCCGGAATACCGGCGTGAAGATCATCGCGGTGCCGACCGATGCCGATGGGCGCCTCTCCCTGCTGGCCGCGGTACAGACCTTGGGCCAGCGCGGCCTGACCCGGGTGCTGGTGGAGGGAGGCAGCAGCGTAGCCGCCGGCCTGTTGCGCCTGGGTCTGGTGGATCGTCTGGCTTGGTTCCGGGCGCCGCGGGTCATGGGCGGCGACGGCCTGCCGGCGATCGCCGGCTTCGGCCTGGAGGAGCTGGCCCAGGCGCCGGCCTTCGTTTTGATCGACCGGGTCCGGCTCGGCGACGATGTGCTGGAAACCTATGGGCCGCTGCCCTAGATTTATCAGATGTTTACAGGAATCATCACCGATATGGGGCGGGTCCGCGCCGTGGATCGGCACGGCGATGCGCGGCTCACTTTCGAAACCGCCTACGAGACGGCGGGCATCGACCTGGGGGCCTCCATCGCCTGTTCCGGCGTCTGCCTGACGTTGGTTGACAAGGGGCCGGGATGGTTCGCTTGCGATGTGTCGGCGGAGACCTTGGCGCGCAGTACCGCCAGCGATTGGCAGGCGGGCACGCCGGTCAATCTGGAACGCTCGCTCAAGCTGGGCGACGAGTTGAGCGGGCATCTGGTGTATGGCCATGTGGACGGCGTGGGTGAGGTCCGTACCCGCGCGGCGGACGGCGAGGCTTATCGACTGTCCTTCAGCGCGCCGGCGGAGCTGATGCGCCTGATCGCGGTCAAGGGCTCTATCGCCGTTGACGGGGTGTCGCTGACCGTCAACCGGGTCGGTGCCGGCGATTTCGAGGTGACCGTCATCCCGCATACCTTGCAGGTGACCACCCTGGGGGCCTGCCAGCCGGGGACGCGGGTTAACCTGGAAATCGACATGCTGGCGCGCTACGTTCATCGCCTTCTGGCAAAGGACTAGACCATGGCAAGCGCGAAGACCGAACCTTGGCGGGTGACCTTCGGCGAAATCGTCTCGCCCATCGAGGAGATCATCGAAGAGGCGCGCAACGGCCGCATGTTCATCCTGGTGGATGACGAGGGGCGGGAGAACGAAGGCGACCTGGTGATCCCGGCGCAGATGGCCACCCCGGAGGCCATCAACTTCATGGCCAAGCATGGCCGCGGCCTGATCTGCCTGACCATGACCCGCGAGCGGATCCAGGCTCTGGGTCTGCCGCTGATGGCGCGGCACAACGAATCCCGCCACGAGACCGCCTTCACCATCTCCATCGAGGCGCGCGAGGGGATCAGCACCGGCATCTCGGCCCCGGACCGGGCGCGCACCGTTGCCGTGGCCATCGATCCGAGCAAAGGCCCCGGCGACATCGTCTCGCCCGGCCATGTGTTTCCGCTGGTGGCGCGCGACGGCGGCGTTCTGGTGCGCACCGGCCATACGGAGGCGGCGGTGGATCTGGCGCGCCTGGCCGGGCTCAATCCGTCCGGCGTGATCTGCGAGATCATGAACGATGACGGTACCATGGCGCGGCGCGACGATCTCATGGCCTTCGCTCAGCGGCACGGCTTGAAGATCGCCACCATCGCCGATCTGATTGCCTATCGCCGCCGCCACGACCGCACGGTCGAGCGCATCCTGAGCGGCACCCTGGACAGCCGTTTCGGCGGCCGCTTCGACGTGGCGGTCTATGTGAACCGTACCGACAACGCCGAGCATATCGCCCTGTGGCGCGGCGATCTGTCCGGGCCGGAGCCGGTGCTGGTGCGCGTGCACGTGCTCAACATGCTGGACGATGTGCTGGGCGATACGGCCATCGGCAAAGACGGCGAGCTGGAGCGGGTGATGCATATGATCGACCAGGCCGGGCGCGGCGTCATCGTGCTGGTCCGCGAGCCGTCGCCGACCAGCCTGTCCGAGGCGGTACGCGCCCGCCAGGGCAAGCCGGAAAAAACCTTTGTCGAGTTGCGCGAATACGGACTTGGCGCGCAGATCCTGCTCGATCTGGGGGTCAGCGACATGATCGTGCTGTCGAATACCAAGCGGACCATCGTCGGCCTCGACGGTTACGGCCTGCGGGTGGTCGAGCAGCGGCCGCTGCCACGGTCTCGGGACAAGTGATGGCCCAAGACGGCGGCCCGGGGCCGAACATTCTGGTGGTCGAGGCCCGCTACTACGAAGGCATCAGCGACGAGTTGTTCAAGGGCGCGAACGTCGAACTGGAACGTCATGGGGCGGCGGTCGAGCGGATCACGGTTCCCGGCGCCTTTGAAATTCCGACGGCGATCCATATGGCGATCCGCTCGCTCGACTTCTTCGCCGGGCGGCCGCGGTTCGACGGCTACATCGCGCTCGGCTGCGTCATTCGCGGGGCGACCAGCCACTACGACTACGTGTGCAGCGAAAGCGCCCGAAAGTTGCAGGATCTGGCCAGCCAGTACGTGCTGGCGCTGGGCTATGGTATCATCACCTGCGAAAACGAAGAGCAGGCGTGGGACCGGGCGCGGGCCGACCGCAAGGACCGGGGCGGCCACGCGGCGCGGACCTGCCTGCACATGCTCGATCTGAAGCGGCATTTCCACCTGCACCCGCGCTAGAGTTGTTATCCAGGCACACGCCCGTTCACAAAAAGATTTGTAATCAATAATGTGCGATCTGTTTTTCGGATGAGACACGAAGGTCAACGGCGATGACCACGCCCGCCGCCACATCGGCGTCGAAGGACCGCGCCTCCGGCCAGCGACGTAGCGCCGCGCGACTGGCCGCCGTACAGGCGTTGTATCAAATCGAACTCTCCGGCACTGCACCGGAGGTGGTGCTGAACGAGTTTCTCGATCACCGCCTGAAGGAGGAAGTGGACGGCTTGCGCCTGGATGGCGCCGACCGGCGCATGCTGAGCGATCTGGTCGCCGGGATCGCGAAAGAGGCGCACGCCCTGGACGACATGCTCTCGGCGGTGCTGGAGG
>DASWJP010000217.1:0-2301 GCA_036397065.1 Kiloniellales bacterium
CGCGCCTTGCGATAGATCGGGCCGGGTTGCAGGTCGCGGTTTTCCACCCGGGTGATCGGCAAGACCTTGCTGTAGTTGCCGGTGGTGAACACCTCGTCGGCGCCCAGCACGTCGTCCCAGGTCATGGTGCGCTCGTGCACCTCGATGCCGGCATCGCGCAGCAACTGGGCGACGCGGGCGCGGGTGATGCCGCTCAGGAAGGTGCCGTTGGCGGCCGGCGTGTGCGCCGCGCCGTTCTTGGCGATCCAGATGTTGGCGGTGGCCAGCTCGGCCACGTTGCCCTCGAAATCCAGCACCACCGTGTTGTCGAAGCCGCGGTCGAGCGCGTCCTTCAATGCCCGGCCTGAGTTTGGATAGAGGCACGCGGCCTTGGCATCGGTCGGCGCCATGTCGGCCGCCGGCCGGCGATAGGGCGACAGGCACACCGACATGGATCCCGGCTTGGGCAATGGCGCCTCGAACAGGCTCATGCAAAAACGCGTGCTCTCCGCCAAGGGCATGACCAGGGCTTTTTCGGCACCGCTTTCCGCCCAGTACATGGGCCGGATATACAGCTCGCTGCCCGCCGGGAACCGGCTGACTCCATCGAGCGCCACTTCCAGCACCTCGCCGGTGGAGAGCATCGGCTTCAGCCCGAGCGCCAGGGCCGATTTGTTCAGTCGCGCGCAGTGCAGATCCAGATCGGGCGTAACACCGGCAAAGGCGCGGGCGCCGTCGAACACCACCGAAGCCATCCAGGTGGCATGGGTCAACGGGCCGAGAAGCGGCGGGTTGCCTTCCCGCCACTGGCCATCGATGAAATGAATCGCGTTCATGCGGATCTCTCCCCGCCCCAAATTCCCGCGTAACTCGTGGGCATCGGCGGTGCGGTGATACTCAGGTTAGCACAGTCAGGCGAGCCCGCCAGCCCAAAGCGGCGAAGATATCCACGAAACCGGTGCATACTTGGCCGTTGATTGTTTAGCCGTTGAGTCTCTACAGGATGACCCAGACGATGCGGGCCATCCAGGCGATCTCATGTCTGTCCAGGATACGGTCGGGATGGGCCCTATCGGGATGAGAGCGATCGGGATGGGCGCGGTTGAGCGCGGCCAGTTCCACCGTGCGGGCGCTTTGCCGGATCAATTCCTTGACCATCACCTCGCCGCCGCTGGATTTGACCACCACCCGGTCGCCGGGCCGCGGGGGGGCGCCGGGCGAGACGATGAGGACATCGCCCTCGCGGTAAACCGGCGCCAGACTATCGCCGTTGATCTCCAGGGCATAGGCACGCGGATCGTTGATTTGGGGAATGACACGCTCACCCCAACCTGCTCCCGCAGGCGTGCCTGTTTCGTCGAACGTGTTTTGATGGCCGGCCTTGGCAAAACCGATGACCGGAATGCGGCGGGTCAGGACGCTTTGACTCTGATCGCCGATCTCGCCGACGAACTCGGCCAGCGAGGCGCCGGTGGCCTCGAGAATCTTGGCGATGGATTCGGTGCTGGGCCAGCGCTGCTTGCCCGTACTGGTGATGCGCTTGCTTTTATTGAAGGTGGTCGGGTCCAGCCCGGCGCGGCGCGCCAGCGCCGAGGCAGACATACTATAGCGTGCCGCCATGCGATCGATGGCTTGCCAAATATCGGCGTGCTTGAGCATGGGAACATATTCATAGATTTAATCGCGACGCGCACCAGGAAAAAATCCAGGATCAGCGGACCCCGGCGAGGATCATGGCCCGGTAAACACGCGCCGCGATGTCCTCGGAAACGCCGCCGCCGCGCGCTCCTGCCGACAACATGGCCGGGCTTGGCGTGGCCGGCACCACCACCGCATCGGTCTCGCCCATCGCCTCGACGGCCGCCAGCGCCCGCTCAAGCGCCCCCTCGCGCGTCCCGTCGATCGCCCGGCGTTCGTTGCCCCACTCGTTACGTTGCCCCATTCCACCCATCCCTTATCCCCATGATCCCATGTGCCGGATACAGCAATCCGCATGCCACCCCACAACCCCCCGTAATCGGCACGATTCCGGCCTTACCCGCGACTCCAAGAGTAATAACCCTGCACTTTGCGGCAAGACCGCCACTGCCTGCGTTTTGCAAGTGGGGGCCATGCCGCCGCTTCATTAACCACCGATCATGCCGTATGGTTCGCGCCGGGAGGGAACGGGGGCGCATATGACCGATCTGGCGATCTATCACATCTGTCGGCGCGCGGAGTGGGCGGCAGCCAAGTCATCTGGTGTCTACACGGGTTCGTCGCAAGACCGGGCCGATGGATTCATCCATTTCTCCGCCGCCGACCAGGTAACCGCCAGCGCCG
>DASWJP010000218.1:0-11605 GCA_036397065.1 Kiloniellales bacterium
TTCGCCGGTCAGTTCGCTCTCAACTCGGTCGATCAGGATGGTGCCCGCTATGGTGGTTTCATCGGGGTGAGCATCGGCAATGACGGCGTCGTCACGGCGCTGTTCGACAACGGCGAGCAGCTGGCGGTCTATCAGTTGCCGATCGTCATGTTCGCCAACCCGAACGGTCTTGCGGCCCGCAATGGTAACGCCTACTCCCAGACGGATCAGTCGGGCGATATCATTCTGCAGCAAGCCAATGCGGGCGGCGCCGGCGTGGTGGCCTCCTCGGCCCTGGAATCCTCGAACGTCGACCTGGCCGAGGAATTCACCAAGATGATCACCACCCAGCGGGCCTATTCGGCCAGCGCCCGGATCATCACCACGGCCGACAACATGCTGGAAGAACTCACCCGTATCGGCCGGTAACCCATAAGACCAAGCCCATGAGGCCGGGGCCGGTCTAGGACGACTATCCTAGATCGGTCCGGGCCAAATGGCTTGGGCAGGCTACTTTTCAGCCCCTGGCGCGGCCGTCCCGAGGCGATCTCAATTTTAGCTTAATCTTTGGAATTAATGGTTTTTCAAGGGCCGAAGGGTAGTCTGCCTGTGACACGCAGAGCGACTGTGCACGATGGAGAGGAGTCGATGGACTCGGACCGCCCAGGTAGGCCCACGAACGTGATTGGACCGGCAGGAGAGCCGCTGACCATTGCCGATCTGCCGCCCCCCGAAACCAAACGCTGGGTCATCCGGCGCAAGGCCGAGGTGGTGGCCGGCGTTCGCAATGGCCTGATCAGCCTCGAGGACGCCTGCAATCGGTATAAGCTCTCGGCCGAGGAGTTCATTTCCTGGCAGAAGCTGATCGAGGAGCATGGCATGCGCGGCCTGCGCACCACGCGCCTACAACAGTACCGGAAGCCGGGCAGCGAAGGTCAATCCGAACCCCACGTGCCTCAGCTCAGCTCCAAGACATCCTCCTAGGCCCCCGCGGGCCTGCCCTCCCGTTCCCAGCTAGTTCCTACCCCCCCCTGGGCGTCCCCTGGAAAGGGTTCCGGATGGGACCGGGGCCGCGTCCAGGTCCGCGCCATCTAGTGCCAAACCTGATGCCTGGATCGGGTGTCCGAAAAGGCACCCGCGCGGGCAACCGGCAGCGGTGCCCGAACGCATCGCGGATTCGTCCCGATTGATCCCCCGGCACGGCAAAATTTGCCGATCCAGCTAGGCAAGAATTGCCTTTGTTAACTGCAACTTTACTCGCCTCCCTTAGGTTACTTGAAAGGGGCACGGGAGGCGGACGAGGGTCTTCCAAATTCCCATAGAACCAATGTGTTTTTTTGGCGTTGTCCCTCTCGGACAGCGGTATTCCAGGACGGTCCGATTTGAACTCATTCTCCGATACCTTCCGCAGCCTAGGGGCGGCCCGCTTGGGCCTGATGGCCGCTGTCGCCGCGGGCGTCATCGCGTTCTTCATTTATCTGACCAGCCACCTGGCGGTTCCGGACATGTCCCTGCTGTATGGAGATCTGGACCCCCAGGACAGCAGCCAGATTGTCAGCCGGCTCGAACAGCAGAACATTCCATTCCGCGTGGGCACCGACGGCAGCCAAATCTATGTGCCCGCCGATGAGGTGGGGCGCATGCGCATCGCCATGGCCGGGGAAGGCCTTCCGGCGGGAGGCTCGATCGGCTACGAAATTTTCGACCGGTCGGAGGGTCTCGGCACCACCAGTTTCGTGCAAAATATCAACCACGTCCGCGCCCTGGAAGGGGAGCTGGCGCGCACGATTCGCGCCGTAAACCGCATCAAGCAGGCGCGCGTTCACCTGGTGCTACCAAAGCGCGAGTTGTTCAGCCGCGACCGGCAGGAGCCGACGGCCTCCATCGTCATCGCCATGGCAGGCGGCCAGCGGCTGGAGAAGCAACAAATTCAGGCCATACAGCATTTGGTCTCCGCGGCCGTGCCCGGATTGAAGCCAACCATGGTTTCAATCGTCGATAGCAACGGCAACCTGCTGGCCCGCAACGCCGAGGATGGCGATCTGCAGGGCACATCGACCACCGCCGAGGAAATGCGGGTGGCCTATGAAACACGCATGATTCGCACGGTCGAGGAGCTGCTTGAGCGCTCGGTCGGCCGTGGCAACGTGCGCGTCCAGGTCTCCGCCGACATGGATTTCGACCGCGTCACCGAGAACGCGGAGACATTCGATCCGGATGGCCAGGTGGTGCGCTCGACCCAATCGGTCGAGGAACAATCAGACAGCTCCGACGGCCAAGGTTTGCCGGCGGTTTCCGTCGGCGGCAACTTGCCGGACGCAGCCCTTGGCGGCGCGGACGGAAGCAGCACGCAGAATAGCGCGGTTCGCAACGAGGAGACCGTCAACTACGAGATTTCCAAGACGGTCAAGACGCACGTGCGCGAAAGCGGCGCGGTTCGGCGCCTGTCTGTGGCGGTTCTCATCAATGGCAGCGCGACCACGGCCGCCGACGGGACCGTAACCTATGAACCCCGGGCCGAGGAGGAGATGCAAAAGCTCTCGGCCCTGATTCGTTCGGCCGTTGGTTACGACGAGGCGCGCGGCGATACGCTCGAGATCGTCAATCTCCAATTCGCCGATCCGGAGCCGCTCCTGGGTGCGGGTGATGACGGGTCTTTCTTCGGATTCACCGAGCAGCAACTCATGCGCGTTGCCGAAGTTCTGGTTCTCGGAATCGTCGCGATTTTGGTCCTTCTTCTTGTCGTACGGCCGTTGGTCGGCCGCATGGTCGAAGGCGGCGAAGGCGGGTCAGGCGTTGGCCGGCTGACGGATCGTTCGAGCGCGGGCGCCCGGGTCGCGCTTGCCAGTCCGGAACATGGTGGCGATGCGGCGCGATTAACAAGCGACACAGATATGGCCGCCGAGGAAATCGATCAAATGATCGACCTCAACAAGGTCGAGGGCCGCGTGCGCGCATCCTCTGTCCGCAAGATCGGCGAAATCGTCGACAAACACCCGGATGAAGCCGTCACGATCATCCGAAACTGGCTCTATCAGGAAGGCTAAGGGACTCAGGTCATGCGTTTGCGTGAAGACTATCGCACGATGACCGGCCCGGAAAAGGCCGCGTTGTTGATGATGTCGGTGGGCGAGGAAAACGCCACCCGTCTGTTCTCGTTGATGGATGACGAGGAGATCAAGGAGCTTTCCCAGTCGATGGCCAACCTGGGCACGGTGAGTGCCCAGATGGTCGAACGGCTTCTGGTCGAATTCGCCGACCAGATTTCAAGCACCGGCTCCCTCGTCGGCAACTTCGAAAACACCGAGCGTCTTCTGGCGAAAGTTCTCGGCGAAGACCGCGTCGGCACCATCATGGAAGAAATTCGTGGTCCAGCCGGCCGGACCATGTGGGAGAAGTTGACCAACGTCAACGAGACGGTGCTCGCCAACTACCTGAAGAACGAGTATCCGCAGACCGTTGCCGTGGTGCTGTCCAAGATCAAGCCGGAACATGCCGCCAAAGTCCTGGCCTTGCTGCCCGAACCCTTCGCCATGGAAGTCATCATGCGCATGCTGCGCATGGAGTCCGTGCAGAAAGAGGTGCTCGACGACGTCGAACGCACATTGCGCAACGAATTCATGTCGAACCTGGCGCGCACGAACCGGCGCGATTCGCATGAGATGATGGCGGACATTTTCAATTACTTGGATCGCAACGTTGAAAATCGGTTCCTCACCGCACTGGAGGAACGCAACCGGGATTCATCTGAGCGCATCAAGGCCCTGATGTTCACCTTCGAAGATCTCGGCAAGCTGGATCCGGGGGGTGTTCAAACGGTTCTGCGCAGCGTCGACAAGGACAAGATCTCCATCGCCCTCAAGGGCGCGTCCGAGGAACTGCGCGACCTGTTCTTCTCGAACATGTCGGAACGCGCGGCAAAGATCATGCGTGAGGATATGCAAGCCATGGGCCCTGTCCGGCTACGCGACGTGGACGAGGCGCAGATGTACGTGGTCACCCTGGCCAAGGATCTTGCCGCCAACGGCGAGATCGTCATTGCCGACAGCAAGGGGGATGACGAGCTCGTCTATTAAGACGATGCCGCACGCAGCATGAACGCACCTCGCAAATTCCTCTTCGATAAAACGTTCGAAGGCCCGGAGAAGGCCGGCGCGCCGCAACGCGCCGAGCAGAAGCCGGTTGTAAAGACGTACACCGAGGAAGAGTTGAACAAGGCGCGGGAAGACGGATTGGCGGCCGGGAAACAGGCCGGCCAGCAGGCGGCCCAGAACTCGATGGAACAGCAAGTGGCGCAAGCCTTGACCAGCATGACTCAACAGGTAGCCGAGTTAAACAAGGCACACGCCACAGCCGTGGAACGCCAGGGCCATGAGGCCATCGAGACGGCATTGACGATCGTGCGCAAGCTCTTCCCGCGCCTCGCGAAGGCCCATGGAATGGCCGAGATCGAGGCGGTGGTCGGTGAAAGCCTGAGCCGCCTTCGCGACGAGCCGCGGGTCGTCGTCCGCGTCGCCGATTCCCTGCTCGATGCCGTCAACGAGCGAGTCAAAGAATTGGCCGCAAAGGCCGGTTTCGAAGGCAGGATCGTGCTGATCGCGCAGGACGATTTGCAGGCCGGCGACATTCGCGTCGAGTGGGCCGACGGCGGCGCCGAACGCGACAGCGGCGCGCTCTGGCATCAGATAGACGACATCATCGAGCGCGTCATGGGTACGCCGTGTCCGGTCGAGACGACAACGCATACCGGCGCCACCGCGCCATCAGACACGACGGGCGTCGAGGACGCACAGGAATTGGACCGGCTGCGCGCCGTATCCCAGTAGGAGGACTATCATGGCCGAAAAAGAAAACCTGGACTTGCAGGATTTGGAGCAAGACGGGTCAGAGGGGCAAGACGAGTCCGGGCGAGCCGATGCCGGGCGATTGCCGACCAATGCCAAGGAGCTGGAGGCGGTCTACGATATCCCCGTGCAGGTCTCTGCCGTGCTTGGCCGGTCGACCATGCAGGTCAGTCAGTTGCTGAAGCTGGGCCGCGGCGCCGTGGTCGAGTTGGACCGCAAGGTCGGCGAAGCCATCGATATCTACGTCAACGATCGCCTCATAGCCCGCGGCGAGGTTGTTGTCGTGGAGGATCGCCTTGGCGTGACCATGACCGAGATCATCAAGATGGATCGGTCGTAAGGCTTCGAGTCCGACGAAAGCAAAGAGCATGGCAAGCGTAACCTCAGCCGAGAAAGACAGCACCCTGTCCAGGGGCACGACACCGGTGAGCTATTCGACCAGCATCGACGTGGCGACGCTGCTTGGATCGGTGGGCGCGTTCGCCATCATCGGAACGGCCATGGTTCTCGGTGGTTCGCCCAAATCCTTCCTCGACGTGCCGGCCCTGCTGATCGTCTTTGGCGGCACCTTCCTGGTCACCACGATTTCGTTCTCGTGGGATGAGGTCGTGCGCGCCCAGGGCGTCATGTTGCGTGCCGTCTTTTATCAATCCGAGTCGCCGGCTGATGCGGCGATGCGCATGCTCTACGTGGCCGATCGGGTTCGCCGCGAAGGTCCGCAGGTGATGGAAAGCGCGATGAAAAACGCCCATGCGGGGCGGTTTCTGCTTCAGGCCATGTCCCTCGTGGAGGATGGCCTGCCGGCGGAAGAGATCGAGCAGCTGCTTGTCCGCGAGAGTCTCGCCACCCGGGACCGGCATGTCCGGTCCGCCGGCGTGCTGCGCCGGGCCGGCGAGGTCGCGCCGGCCATGGGCCTGATCGGCACCCTGGTCGGCCTGGTGCAGATGCTGGGCAATCTGGACGACCCCTCGTCCATTGGCCCCAGCATGGCGGTTGCCCTGCTGACCACGTTCTATGGTGCCATTCTGGCCAATATGTTCTTCAACCCGTTGGCCAACAAGCTGGAGCGTAATTCCGAGATCGAATTGATGGTCAATCACGTCTATGCCGTCGGCGCCACCTCGGTCAGCCGCCAGGAGAATCCCCGGCGTCTGGAAATGATGATCAATACCGCCCTCGCGCCCGTACAGCGCGTGAACTACTTCGACTGACCCAGGTACCGGGAGAGATGGGATGAGGCTACTTATCGTTGGCACGCTTGACGGTCATATCACGACCGCAGGAAAGATCGCGCTGGACCGCGGTGCCAAGGTCGCGCATCTCGACACGGTCGATGGCGCGCTGAACGCCCTCAGGTCCGGTCAGGGTGCCGATCTGGTGATGGTCGATGTCCACCTGGACGTCGGGCACCTGTGCAACAGCTTGAAGACAGAGCGCATCTCGGTGCCGGTTGTCGCCTGCGGCATTGGCGCCGATACGAAGCTGGCGGTTGCGGCGATCCGCGCCGGTGCGAAGGAATACATCCCGCTGCCGCCGGATGCGGAATTGATCGCCGCGGTCCTGGCCGCGGTGGCCGAGGAGGCCAACACCGTCATCTACCGCGACCCGGCGATGGCCGAGGTGATCCGCCTGGCCGATCACGTCGCGCCATCGGACGCCAGCGTGCTGATCACCGGCGAGTCGGGAACCGGCAAGGAGGTCCTGGCCCACTATCTGCACAGCAAGTCGAAGCGGGGCCGCAAGCAGTTCATCTCGCTCAATTGCGCCGCCATCCCCGAAAACCTTCTGGAATCCGAGCTGTTCGGACACGAGAAGGGCGCCTTCACCGGTGCCATCGGCCGGCGCATCGGCAAGTTCGAGGAAGCCCATGGCGGCACGCTTCTGCTCGATGAAATCTCCGAAATGCATCCCCGCCTGCAGGCCAAGCTTCTGCGGGCCGTGCAAGAGCGCGAGATCGACCGGGTGGGCGGGTCACAGCCGATCAAGATCGACATCCGCCTGCTCGCCACCTCGAACCGCGATCTCGAGGCGGCGGTGCGCAGCGGGGATTTCCGTGAGGACCTTTATTTCCGCCTGAATGTCATGACCATCGAAGTACCGCCGCTGCGCGAGCGTCGCGAGGATATCCAGGTCCTCGCCGAGCATTTCCTCGCCAAGTACGCGGACTCGAACGGCGCCCCGGGTATGACCCTGAGCTCGGAAGCCTTGGCGATGCTGCACACGCATCACTGGCGCGGCAATGTCCGAGAGCTTGAGAACACCATGCATCGCGCCGTGTTGCTGGCGGAGGGCAAGGTGGTCCGGCCGGAAGCGATTCAACTGACCGGCGCCTCGCTGCACCAAGGCGGCAATGGCGATGACGGGCGCGACGAAACCACCGCTGCGCGCATTGCCCAATCCCGGGCCGCGCTGGCGGCGGGCGGGCGCCACATGGTGGGCCGGACCGTCGCCGACGTGGAGCGGGATCTGATCATCGACACGCTGCAGCACTGCTTGGGCAACCGCACTCATGCGGCGAATATTCTTGGCATCTCTATTCGCACCTTGCGCAACAAGCTCAAGCTCTACACCCAGGACGGGGTTCCCGTGCCGATGCCGGGCGAAGCGGAACGGTCGCCGGCTTGAGCGCACCTTACCGTTGTCCAATAGGCCCTAGATCATGATCGATACCGGCGCACAGAGCAGCCGCAGCACCGACGTCCCAGCCGGTGTCAACGCCCCCTTTGGCGCCATGTTCATGGCAAAGATCGTCGAACCGCTGCGGCGCGGCGACATCGCCCTGGCGCTTGGCGTCGCCAGCATCCTGGTGGTGCTCATCCTGCCGATGCCGAGCTGGATGCTCGACATCGCGCTGGCCATTTCGATGACCCTGTCGGTCCTGATCTTGATGACGGTTTTGTTCATCACCCGGCCCCTGGACTTCAGCTCGTTCCCGACCATTCTGTTGATCGCGACTATGTTGCGCCTGTCCCTGAACCTGGCCTCGACCCGCCTGATATTGGCCGATGGGCACGAAGGCTCGGATGCCGCCGGTCATGTGATCGAGGCGTTTGGCAATTTCGTCATGGGCGGCAACTTCGTCATCGGGATTATCGTCTTCGGCATCCTGGTGATCGTCAATTTCGTGGTGATTACCAAAGGTTCCGGCCGTATCGCCGAGGTTTCGGCACGTTTCAGCCTGGATGCCATGCCGGGCAAGCAGATGGCCATCGACGCCGATCTGTCGGCCGGCCTGATCGAGGAAGCCGAAGCGCGTCAGCGCCGCAAGACCTTGGAAGACGAGAGCAACTTCTTCGGTTCGATGGATGGTGCCGCGAAGTTCGTGCGCGGCGACGCCATTGCCGGCCTGCTGATCACCTTCATCAATGTCATCGGCGGCATGATCATTGGCGTCGCCCAGCAAGACCTCTCCTTCGCCGAGGCGGGCAAGGTCTATACCCAGCTGACCGTCGGCGATGGCCTGGTCACGCAAATTCCGGCCATCATCGTCTCCACCGGCGCCGGCCTGCTGGTTTCAAAATCATCGGCGGTCGGCTCCACCGACAAGGCGCTGTTCGGCCAGCTTGGCGGCTATCCGCGCGCCCTGGGGCTGTCTTCGTTCCTGATGCTGACCTTGGCCCTGCTGCCGGGGATCCCCGCCCTGCCGTTTCTCATGCTCGCCGGCGTTGCCGGAGGGCTGGCCTGGTCGTCGTCGCGGCGCGGCGCGGCGGCGGTAGCAACCAAGATCCAAGCCAGCGAAGCGGAGAAAAAGGCCGTGCCGACGGCCGAGGAGCCGATCAGCAACACCTTGCAGCTCGACAACCTGCGCCTCGAGCTGGGTTATGGATTGCTGCCCATGATCAGCAACCAGGGCGGCCAGCGGCTAACCGATCAGATCAAGGCATTGCGCCGGCAACTGGCCCAGGAGATGGGATTCGTCCTGCCGTCCGTGCGCATTCAGGACAACCTGCAGCTGTCATCGAACGCCTATTCCGTGCGGGTGAAGGAAATCGCCGCCGGCCGCGGCGAATTGCGCCCCAGCATGTTACTGGTCATGGATCCGCGGGGCGAGAAGATCACCCTGACCGGGGAAGAGACCGTCGAGCCGACCTTTGGCCTGCCGGCCATGTGGGTCGATCCGAGCGCCCGTGAAGAAGCCTTGTTCCGCGGCTATACGGTCGTTGACCCGCCGACGGTCATCACCACCCATCTGACCGAGCTGGTGAAGGACAACATGGCGGAGTTGTTGTCCTATGCCGAAACCCAGAAGCTGCTGGACGAACTCGGCGCCGATCATCAGAAGTTGATCGCCGATTTGATCCCCACGCTGATCTCGGTCGGCGGCCTGCAACGGGTGCTGCAGAACCTGTTGGGCGAGCGCGTGTCCATCCGCGACCTGCCGACCATTCTGGAGGGCGTATCGGAAGCCTGCGGCTATACCCGCAACGTCAGCACGATCACCGAACACGTGCGCTCGCGCCTGGCCCGGCAGATCTCGAATCTGCAGATCAACGAGCAGGGCTTCATTCCCATGATCACGCTCACGCCGCAATGGGAGCAGGCCTTTGCCGAGTCCATTGTCGGCGACGGCGACGACCGCCAGTTGTCCATGGCGCCTTCGAAGTTGCAGGAGTTCATCAAGCTGGTGCGCGCCGCGTTCGAGCGCCACGCCATGCTGGGTGAAACGCCGGTGCTGCTGACCAGTCCCGGGATTCGGCCCTATGTGCGCTCGATCATCGAACGCTTCCGCCCGCACACGGTGGTCATGTCGCAGAACGAAGTGCACGCCAAGGCGCAAATCAAAACCCTGGGGCAAATCTAGCGGTGACTAAGAGGTTCGTCACACAAACGGCTGTAAACGACTGATGAGACTGCGAAGTTTCACTGGCAAAACCCTGCCCGATGCGATGGCCCGGGTCCGCGATGAATTGGGTCCGGATGCGGTCATCTTGTCCACGCAGCCGGCGGAATCCGGCGGCGGCGTGCGCGTGACGGCAGCCTTGGAGGACAGCCCGTTCGAGGAATTCAACCTCGGCGAAAGCGGAGGCCTGCAATCCATCGACGATATCGCCGAGGCGCTGACCTACCACCGGCTCTCGCCCGGTCTTCTGGATCGGCTGGTGGGCGCCGCCGCCGAACTGGCATCAGCCGATCCGATCATGGCGCTGGCCGGGGCGCTGGATAGCCAGCTGGCATTCGCCCCCCTACCCGATGCGCGCGCGCCCCGCCCGATCATGGTGGTCGGGCCGCATGGCGCGGGCAAGTCGGCAACTGCCGCCAAGCTCTGCGCCCGGGCACGGCTCAAGGGCGGCAGCGCGCGGCTGATCACCATGGACACCGGTAAATCCGGCGGCCTGGCCCAAGCCACCGCCTTCGCCCAGGCCCTGGGCGCCGATCTGGATCAGGCGGAGGACAGCGAAGATTTGGCCACGAAGCTGAACAAAGGCACCGGCGATGGGATGGTGATCATCGACACCGCCGGTGCCAATCCCTTCCATGACGACGACCTGGCCCGGCTGTCGCGCGCCGCCAAGGCGACCGGCGCCGGCATGGTCCTGGTGCTGCCGGCCGGCGGCGACATCGCGGAATCGGCGGAGACGGCCATGGCCTTCGCCGGCATCGGCGCCGACCGCATGATCGCCACGCGACTGGATACGGCGCGCCGGCTGGGCGGGATCCTGTGCGCCGCGCAAGCCGGCTGCCAAGCCCTTACGGCGATCAGCTCGTCGCCGCACATCGGGACAGCCTTGCTGCCGATCAACCCCGTCTCGCTCGCTCGCATGTTGCTGCCGGGCTTGGTCGAGGCGGCAAACACCACGCTTGTCAGGGAGATCGGCTGATGGTCGATGTGGCTCAAATCCGGCCCAGCACGACGGCCGCCGGCGCCTTGCCCAACGCCGTCGCCATTGCCTCCGGCAAGGGCGGCGTCGGCAAGACCTGGCTGTCGGTCACCCTGTGTCATGCCCTGGCCCGCGCGGGCTGCAAGGCCCTGCTCTTCGACGGCGATCTCGGCCTGGCCAACGTCGACATCCAGCTTGGACTGACACCGCACCACGATCTGGCCGCCGTGATCGCCGGCCGATGCAAACTGGACGAGGCCATCATCAACTATGGCGAGGGCGGCTTCGATGTGTTGGCCGGCCGCTCCGGCTCCGGCAGCCTGGCCAATCTGTCGCCCGAACGCTTGACCGCCTTGTCGAAGGCGCTGGCGGCGATGGCCCCGGCGTATGACCGCATCGTTCTCGATCTGGGCGCCGGCGTTGAGCGGACCGTGCGGCAACTGGCGGCGCAGGCACGGTCGTGCCTGGTGGTGACAACGGATGAACCGACGGCCATGACCGATGCCTATGCCTTCATCAAACTGCTGCTGATGCAGCAGCCGGATGCGGAGGTGCGCATCGTCGTCAACATGGCCGGATCGGAGAGCGAGGGCGAGCGGACCTATGCGACCCTGCGCAAGGCCTGCGCGTCGTTCCTCAAGACGGCGCCCGTGCTGGCCGGCATCGTTCGCCGCGACCGCAAGGTCAAGGAGGCGATCCGTCATCAGGCGCCACTGTTGATGCGCTATCCGAATTGCACGGCCGCCGAAGACGTGGAAGCCCTGACCCGGCGGTTACTGGCGACACCATGAGCGACGCGCTGCGGCCCTCGTCCCTGTTTACAACGGCCGCCCCGGCGACCGCACCGTCCGGCGTCCTGGCGACGCTGCCAAATCCACCTCCCGAGGTCTCCCAGCTGCCCATCGGCACCACGGTGCGGGGCACGGTGGTCGGCCACGACGATCAAGGGCACCTGCTGGTGCG
>DASWJP010000219.1:0-6375 GCA_036397065.1 Kiloniellales bacterium
CCGCGAGATCACCGACAGCCTGACCGTCTGCCGGCGGTTTCCCAAACGCGCCGCGAATGGAAGCCTGTCGGTGCGCATCGATACGCCCGGTGGCCGCTTCATCGAGAGCCTGGATCCGCCGGCCTCTTACGCCGTGCTGGAACGCAATGCGCCGGAAGCGGTGCGCGGCTATCGCAGCGAATCGGAATTGCGTTATCTGGTGGGCCCCGGCGTCTCGGCGGCGGCGGTGTGGGCGTTGCGCGAGGCCCTGAACCGCGAAGGCTTCGACAAGGTGAAGATCGTTGCGTCTTCCGCTTTCGGCCCCGCCAAATGCCGCCTGATGGCCGAGGCGAATGCCCCCATCGACGTCGTCGGCACCGGCAGCTTCCTGCCCGGGCGATGGGCGGAAACCTATGCCACCGCCGATATCGTCGAGTACGACGGCGTGGTGAGGGTCAAGGTCGGCCGCGAGTTTCTGCTGCGCCGTTAACTTTGGCGGCTTTGCGGCCGCGGTCCTTCTCCTCCAGCCAGGCTGTGACGATCGCGCGATGGCGCGTGCCGTCGTAACTTGGGAAGTGACCGCCATGAACCAGCCGGATCGGGTAATCGAGCAACCGCTTCATCGAGGCATAGTAGTCGGCGGCATCGGAGTGATAGCAATCCTCGATTAGTTCGCCGTCGTAAACGATGTCGCCGGAAAACAGGATCCCGGTCGCCGCCTCCCACAAGGCAATTCCACCCGGCGAGTGGCCGGGCGTGTGGATCACTTCGAAATGGCGATCGCCGAGGTCAAGGATATCGCCATCCCCGATCAGGCGCGTCGCCGGCGCCTTGCGCACGGCGTACTCTGTCGAACGGTACGGGGCAGGCGGCAGCTTGGTGAAGATCTCGTCAGTTACGTACTGCCCGGCCAGGGTATTCTCGCGTGTCGGATTGGCGAGTAATTTGGCCTCTGCGGGATGGATCAGGCGTTCGGCAAACTCGTGGTGACCCCCGATATGGTCGAAGTGCGTGTGGCTGGCAACCGCCAGACAGGGTTTTTCGGTGACCAGGGGCACCTGCTCGCGCAGGCTGACGACACCCATGCCGCTGTCGAGCAATAGATCGCGGTCGCGTCCGCGCACGTGCCAAATATTGCAGCGATAGAAGGGGTACACGAACGGCTCGCCGATCTGCATCACGCCGTCGCCGACCTGCTTAACCTCGTACCACTCTTCCGGCCGCGCGCGCTCCTTCGTCATCGGCTGGCCTCATTTGTCCGTATCGGCGAGAATAACCGCTGCCGCGGGATCGAAACATAGCGCAACCGTGTCGCCGACCGTAAGACTTGCCGTCTGCGGCAGGTAGGCCACGAACGGCGCCTCCGGCTGCGCCTCCGAGGTCAGATGGCAGCGATAATGGGTGCCGAAGAAGGCATCGTCGACGACCCGGGCCGGCCCAAGGCCGATCAGCTCCGAATTGTCTCGGTTGGGCTTGAGGTGCTCGGGCCGGATGCAAAGTTTGATCTTGCGCCCCTCCGTCGGGGCGAGCGCACCGAGTGTGCTGGTTGGTAACGCAAGGGAGCCAAAGGCGGTTGAAAGGGTGATGGTGCCCGCGGCGGCGGCCGCGATTCTGCCGGGAATAAGGTTGGCTTCGCCCATGAAACCGGCGGCGAACAATGAACCCGGGCGCAGGTAAACTCGCTGCGGGGCGCCGATGTCCTCAATGCGACCTTGGTTCATCACCACAATCTCATCGGCAATCGCCATCGCCTCTTCCTGATCGTGGGTCACATGAACGAAAGTAGTGCCGACGCGCTTTTGGATCGTCTTGAGTTCATCTTGCATCTGCCGTCGAAGCTTGAGATCGAGCGCGCCGAGCGGCTCGTCCAGCAGCAGCACGTCTGGTTCGACCGCCAGAGCGCGGGCCAGCGCCACACGCTGGCGTTGGCCGCCGGAGAGTTCATGGGGCCGCTTGGCGAAAGCGCCTTCGAGGCTGACAAGCGCCAGCAATTCTCGTGCCCGGCTCTCTCGCTGGGCGCGCGGCCAGCCGCGCATCCGCAGTCCGAACGCGACGTTGGCGCCCAGGCTCATGTGCGGAAACAGCGCATAGTCCTGAAACATCGTGGTGGTCGCCCGTGCGGCGGGGGCCAGATCGGTCACATCCTGCTCGCCGATCAGGACCCGCCCTTCGCTGGGATGAAGAAACCCGCCGAGGATCGACAGCAGGGTGGTCTTGCCGCAGCCCGAAGGGCCGAGCAGGACCGTGAAACGTCCGGCTTCGATGGCGAGGTTGATATCGGTGAGCGCAGCGAAGCGGCCGAAGCGATGGCTGACGCCGCGAATTTCGACGCGTGCGGTCATTTCTTCGCCGTGCGGGCGAAGACCGCCAATTCGAGCCCCAGCACCACCACGATCGAGATGAGGAAGACGACGCTGCCGACGGCATTCGTCTTCGGGTTGAGGCCGGAGCGCAGCAGGCTCCAGATCTCGACGGGAAGTGTCACATCGAAGCGCGACAGCAGGAAGGCGATGATAAACTCGTCCCAGGAGAAAGTCACCGAGAGGGCATAGCTGGCAAGCACCGCTGGCGCTAACATTGGTGCGGTCACCAGTGTCATCACCTGCCAGTCGTTGGCGCCGAGGTCGCGCGCGGCACGCTCGATGTTCACCTGATGGGCGCCCAATTGGCTATAGATGATGGCGAAGCAAAGCGGTGTGTTGATGACCGCGTGGCCAATGCCAACCGTCAGCAGAGAGCGCGGCATGCCCAGCGTGTTGAAAGCGATCAATAGCCCCAACCCAATGATGAGATAGCTCACCGTCAGGGGCGCGGTGATGATGGCGCGCTGCAGCTCCACCGCCGGCAACTTGTGGCGGGCTAGCCCGTAGGCCGCGGTGAAGCCGAGCATACAGGCCGCGGCCGAGGAGATGAGCGCCACGAGCAGCGAATTCACCAGGGCCGCCACCAGCTTGCCGTCGGCGAAAACCGCCGCGTACCACTTTAGGGTAGGGCCTTCGAAGGGCGGGATCGGAAACCGTCCATCCTGAAAAGAAAAGAGCACCAGCACGGCGACCGGCAGAAAGATGAAGCCGTAGAGAGCGGCAAGATAGAGTGCGCTCGCCACCGTTGAGAGGGCGGGCCGGCTCATGCGCGCTCCAGCTTCAGCCATCGGGCGCTCAGCAGATAGGCGGCTGTGACCACGAGCATGAGAATGATTGAGAGCGCCGAGGCGGTGGGGAAATCGGCGCGCCGGCCGATCTGCAGCATGATGATCTGCGGCAGCACCAGTTCCTGGTTACCGCCCAGGATCTGCGGCGTGATGTAGTCGCCGATGCACAGCACAAAGGTGAGAAAGGCGCCGACCATGATACCCGGCACGGTCAGCGGCAGAATGACGTGGATCAGGATCTGCAGCGGATTGGCGCCCAGGTCGGCGGCTGCGCGGCGGTAGTTGGGCGAAAGCTGCGACAGGTTGGCATAGATGGTCAGGGTCAACAGCATGACAAAAAAATGAACGAAGCCGATCACCGTGGCGCTGCGTGTTGCCACCAGAGCCAGCGGCTCGTCAATAACTCCCAAACCCATCAGCGTGCGGTTGACGACGCCATTTTGCGCCAGCACCAAAAGCCATGCGTACGATCGCACCACATAGGAGGTCCAGAACGGCAGAATGGCCAAGATGAGCGCCAATCGCTGCCAACGGTGCGGCACCTTCTCGGCGATGATCCAGGCCAATGGATAGGCCAGCATGACGGAAATGACTGTGACGATCAGGGTGATCTCGAGGGAGTTGAGCAACCCTTCGACCACGTGCGCGCGGGCGAAGAAATTGACGTAGTTGTCGAAGTTCCACGTTTTGACGATCTGGGTGCCGATCCTTTGCCACAGGCTGATCACCAGCATGAGCGCAAAGGGCGCGACGAAGAAAACCAAGGTCCAGATAATCGTGGGAAGCACGAACGCCCAGGCCTTGCGGCGTTCGTGCTTCTCAAAGGGGGTCAAGTCTGCCATGGGCGCAAGGCGCACCTGCCCACCATTGCCGGTGGCCTTAATGCTGCAGGAATTCGGTCCAAACGTCCTGCATCTTGGCGTCCAACTCCGCACTTGGTGCCGGGTAGAATTGGGCCCGCGCCAGATAGCCGGCCTGGTCGTTCCAGCGCAAGGCCGTCTTCTGCTGATCGGTCAAATTGTCGCCGGCCTTCTTGTTCGCCGGCATGGCCCAATAGCATGACGAGGTGGCGAGTCGCGCTTGACCCTCCGGGCTCAGGATGTATTGCACGAACTTCAGTGCCAGTTCCTGCTTCTTGGAGCCAGCGAAGATGCCGATGGACTGCGACCACCGCACGCCGCCCTGTTCCGGCAGAACCCAATCGAGGTTCGGCTTATCGACGGTGAGACCTGCCGTCACCCATTCGCCGCCGCCCACCAGGATGTCGACTTCGCCGGTGGCGATGGCGGTCTGACTGCTGACCACTTCGCCAACCTGCTTGGAAACCGACTTCATCTGGAACAGCTTGTCCTTGATGGCCGGGAGGTCGGCTTCGGTCAACTCGGCGGTTTTCTTGCCCAGCCCGATGGCGACCATGCCGATGACCGGCAGGTAATAGTCGTAGATCGCGATCCGGCCCTTGTACTTGTCGCTCCAGATCACCGTCATATCGTTCATGTCGGCCGGATCCACCTTCTCCTTGTTGAAGGAGATGGTGTTATATCCGAACTTTTCCGAAATGGCGTAAGTCGTGCCGTCCTTGGTGTGATTGTCGGCCATCACCAGTTCGGGGAACAGATCGGCCGTCGGCAGCTTGTCAGCGGGCAGGGGTGCCAGGATGCCGGCCGCCACCACCCGCTGCACATCGATGCCATCGACCACGAAAACGTCCCAGTCCCCGGGCCGCGATTGCTCGATGATCGATAGCGCTGTCCCGGTGCCCTCGTAGTCTTTCAGGTTGACCTTGACGTCGTGGGCTTTCTCGAAAGGCTCGATCAGCGCCGGGTCGGTATGATCGCACCACACCAAGGCATTCAACTCCTCCGTCGCCTGTGCCGGCGGCACGAGGAGGGCAGTGAGCAGCAGCGCGGCGCCTGCCGCGCCCAGCCGCGACCGTCGATTGGCAATAACCATCATCTCCCCCTTGTCCAAGACATCCCTGTAGCGGTGGCCTGTCACGTTAGCCTGAAACGGTGGCTATCGCCCGGTATTCTGACGTACCGCGCCACCAATTGAAAATATGAATCAAATATAAAATTGAGTCAATTCATTTTTTGTGTCAGAATGACTGCATGGCGGGATTGCGGGCGAGGCAGAAGGCGGACCGCGAGCAGCGAATTCTCGCTGCGGCGACTGCGTTGTTTCGCGAGATTGGCTACGAGCGCACAAAGATCGAGAGCATCGCCGCGCACGCCGAAGTTTCCACCGGCACGGTTTACAATTACTATGAAAACAAGGGTGATCTCCTTGTCGCCATCGTTTCGATGGAAGTGAACGAGGTGCTGAACGCCGGATCGCGGCTGGTCGCCAACCCGCCGCGAAACGTTGAGCTGGCTGTCAATCGCCTGATGTCGATCTATCTCGACCATTCGCTTGTCTACCTAAGCAAGCAGATGTGGCGCCATGCCATGGCGATCTCGACGCAACAGCCGGAGACCCGGTTCGGGCGCACCTATCAGGAATTGGATTTGCTTCTCACGAGCCAGGTCTGCTCTTTGATTGCCCGTTTGCAGAAGGAGGGTGTCGTCCGAGTCGACGTCGACGCCAAGGCAGTGGGGGAGATGCTCTTCAATAACGCCAACAACATGTTCATTATGTTCGTGAAAAACAAAACGATGTCGCTGAAGATGCTCAGGCGGGCGATTGCGCGTCAGAACGCGCCCCTGGTGGCGGCGATTCGGTCCGCTTGACCGGCCGTCTACTCGGCGGCTTGCGTGATCCGTGTCGCCAGCAAGGTTTCATTGCCCGCCTCCGGCCGCGGTGGAATGAGCTGACTCAGCAACAACGAACCAATCGCGAACCCGGTGCCGGTCAGGAACACGGCGGCCGGACTGACCAACCACAGCAAGCCGAGCACCGCTGGCAGGATCACGGCGGCGATGTGATTGATCGTAAAGGCAACCGCCGCCGTCGGTGCGATATCGCGCGGGTCGGCGATTTTCTGAAAATACGTCTTGATGGCGATCGCCATGGCGAAGAACACGTGGTCGAGAACGTACAACGTCGCCGCCAGCATGGCATTTTCGACAAAGGCGTAGCTGGTGAAGATGACGATCAGTCCCAGATACTCGATGGTCAGGGCGCGCCGCTCGCCCCAGATCTTGATGTAACGGCCGATGGCCGGCGCCAGCCACATGTTGGCGGCATAGTTGATGAGAAACAGCAGGGTGATGTTGCCGACCGAATAGCCGAATCTCTCGACCATC
>DASWJP010000220.1:0-1579 GCA_036397065.1 Kiloniellales bacterium
GCCGGCAGGCGGGGGCGTAAGTAAAGCCATGACCGACACGCTTGCCATCGCCCTGGCCCAGATCAATCCGGTGGTCGGCGACATCGCCGGCAACCTGGCGCTGATCCGTGCCCGCCGTGCCGAGGCGGCGGCCCTGGGCGCCGATCTGGTGGTCACCACCGAGTTGTCGGTGAGCGGCTACCCGCCCGAGGATCTGGTGCTCAAGCGGCAGTTCCTGGATCAGGTCCGGGCCGCCGTGGAGGCTCTGGCGGCGGAGACATCCGATGGTGGCCCGGCCCTGATCGTCGGCGCGCCGTGGCTCGAGGATGCGCGGCCCACCGGCCCCCTGCGCAAGCATGTCACCAATTCCGCCTTTGTCTTGGATGGGGGCGCCATCCTGGGGCGCAGCGACAAGCGCGATCTGCCCAACTACGGCGTCTTCGACGAGATGCGGGTGTTCAAGCCCGGTCCCTTGCCCGGCCCGATCGCCTGCCGCGGCGTGCGCCTGGGCGTGCCGATCTGCGAGGATCTGTGGACGGAAGAGGTGTGCGAATGCCTGGAGGAATCCGGGGCCGAGATCATCATCTCGCCGAACGGCAGCCCCTTTGAGGCGGGCAAGGCGGATCAGCGCATTCACATGGGCGTGGCCCGGGTCGGCGAAACCGGCCTGCCGCTGGTCTATGTCAACCAGGTGGGCGGCCAGGACGAACTGGTCTTCGACGGCGGCTCGTTCGTCATGGATTCCGACTATAGCCTGCGGGCGCAATTGCCGGTGTTCCGTGAGGCGCTTGTCCTGACCCATTGGCAAAAAGCGGTGGATGGCCGGTGGCACTGCGCCGACGTCCAGATCGAGGCGCCGGAGGTGGGCATGGAGCCGGTCTACGGCGCCCTCATGCTGGGCTTGCGCGACTATGTGAACAAGAACCGCTTTCCCGGGGTGGTCCTCGGCCTGTCCGGCGGCATCGACTCGGCGCTCTCCGCCGCCGTGGCGGTGGATGCATTGGGCGCGGACCGGGTGCACTGTGTCATGCTGCCGTCGCCGTTCACCAGCCAGGACAGCCTGGACGATGCGGCGGAGGCGGCGCGGCTTCTCGGCACTAAACTGGACACGGTGGCGATTGCCCCGGCCATGGATGTTTTTTCGGGCATGTTGGCACCGCTGTTCGACAGCCTGCCGCCAAACACCACCGAGGAGAACGTGCAGGCGCGCAGCCGCATGGTGACCCTCATGGCGCTGAGCAACAAGCTCGGCCACATGGTGCTTTCAACCGGCAACAAGTCGGAGATGTCGGTGGGTTATGCCACCCTGTACGGCGACATGGCCGGTGGCTTCAACGTGCTCAAGGATGTCTACAAGACCACGGTCTATGCCTTGTCGCGTTGGCGCAACCAGGCGGTGCCCAAGGGCGCCCTCGGCCCCGCCGGGCGGGTCATACCGGAGCGCATCATCACCAAGGCCCCGACCGCAGAACTGAAGCCCAACCAGACCGATCAGGACACCCTGCCGCCCTACGAGGTTCTCGATGCCATTCTCGAATGCCTGGTGGAAGAGGAAATGGGTGTGGCCGAGATCGTTGCCCGCGGTCACGACCGGAATATG
>DASWJP010000221.1:0-3965 GCA_036397065.1 Kiloniellales bacterium
AACATGGGATCGCCGCCGTTGCATTCCTCGTCGTCGCCGTCGTCCTGGTTGCAGTGGACCACCACCTCGTCGCCGACCTTCCAGCGGGTGACCTTGTTGCCCACCGCCCAGACCACGCCGGCGGCATCGGACCCGGCGACATGATAGGGCGCCTTGTGCACGTCGAAAACCGAGATGGGCTTGCCCAGGGCAGCCCAAACGCCGTTGTAGTTGACCCCGGCGGCCATCACCATGACCAGCACGTCGTGGCTGTCGATCGGTGGGGTGTCGACCACCTCCACCTGCATGGCGGTTTCCGGCTCGCCGTGCCGCTCGCGCCGGATGGTCCAGGCGTACATGCGCGCCGGCACATGGCCGAGGGGCGGGATTTCGCCAATCTCGTAAAGGTCTTTGAGAGGGTGTCCGGGTAGACTTGCCACCGCTTCGGCCGCCGCTGCGTCGCTCATGGTAGGCTCTCCTTTGGGGCTCTCCTCTGGACATGCCCCCTGGGGGTATCCTGATCCGCCGCCGACCGTGCCGGGGCACGGAAACGGTAGCCGGAATTGCTTGACTTTTAGTCACTCGTCGGCTTTTTTGCAATGCACAATTTGTTTCCTTAGTACGCGAGACGGCCGGGAAACGATATAATGTTGCGCAAACAGAGTGAAAATCGATGCCGGGCAGCGGTTGCGAGGGGCAAATCATGAAGAAAACTGCCCCATCCCGCAGCGCAAAAAAAATGACCGGATCGGCGCCCGCAACGGATCGGCGCGAGGCGCCCTGGCTGTTCCGCACCTATGCCGGGCACTCCACGGCGGCCGCCTCGAATGCCCTCTATCGCGGCAATCTGGAGGCCGGCCAGACCGGCTTGTCGGTGGCCTTCGATCTGCCCACCCAGACCGGCTATGATTCGGATCACCCCCTGGCCGGTGGCGAGGTGGGCAAGGTCGGTGTGCCGGTGGCGCACCTGGGCGACATGCGGGCGCTGTTTGCCGGCATTCCGCTCGATCGCATGAACACCTCCATGACCATCAATGCCACGGCGCCGTGGCTGATGGCCCTGTATGTGGCCTGCGCCGAAGAGCAGGGCATCGCCCGCGACAAACTGCGCGGCACCACCCAAAACGATGTGCTCAAGGAGTATCTCTCGCGCGGCACCTATATCTTCCCGCCGCGCCCGTCCATGACCCTGGTGACCGACATCATCGCCTTCACCTACCGGGAGATCCCCAAGTGGAACCCGGTCAACATTTGTTCCTATCACCTGCAGGAAGCGGGGGCGACGCCGGTACAGGAACTAGCCTTCGCCCTGGCCAATGCCATCGCCGTGATCGATACGGTCAAGGCGGCCGGCCAGGTGCCGGAAGCGGATCTGCCGCAAGTGGTCGGGCGCATCAGCTTCTTCGTCAACGCCGGCGTGCGCTTCATCACCGAGATCTGCAAGATGCGCGCCTTCGCCGAGCTGTGGGACGAGATCTGCCGTGCGCGCTATGGGGTGACGGATGAAAAGCTGCGCCGCTTCCGCTACGGGGTGCAGGTCAATTCCCTCGGCCTCACCGAGCAGCAGCCGGAAAACAACGTCTACCGCATCCTCTTGGAGATGCTGGCGGTGGTCATGTCAAAGTCGTCGCGTGCCCGTTCGGTGCAATTGCCGGCGTGGAACGAGGCGCTCGGCCTGCCCCGGCCGTGGGACCAGCAATGGTCCCTGCGCCTGCAACAGATCGTCGCCTACGAGACCGACTTGCTCGACTACGGCGACATCTTCGACGGCGCCCCGGTGATCGAGGCGAAAGTGGCCGAGCTGATGATGGCCGCCCGCGCCGAGATGGCCCGCATCGAGGAGATGGGCGGGGCTGTTGCCGCCATCGAAGGCGCCTACATGAAAGAGCGCCTGGTGGAGAGCAACAGCCGCCGCCTGCGCGCCATCGAATCCGGCGAACAGCCGGTGGTCGGCGTCAATATCTACACGGACAGCGCGCCCTCGCCTCTGACGGCTGGCACGGATGGCGGCACCTTGACCGCCGATGCGGGCGCCGAGGCTGATCAGATCACGCGTCTTCAAGCTTGGCGCGCGGCGCGTGACGGGGTGGCTGCGGTGGCGGCGCTGGCCGCACTCGAACAAGCGGCCGCCGAGGGGCGCAACATCATGGAACCGTCGATCGCCTGCGCCCATGCCGGGGTGACCACCGGCGAATGGGCTGGGACCTTGCGCAAGGTTTTCGGCGAATACCGGGCGCCCACCGGTGTGGCCGCCGGTGTGCCCGCCAAGGACGCCGGGCTGGCGGCCGTGCGCGCCCGGGTGGAGGATGTGTCCAAGCGCCTGGGCCGGCGCCTGAAGATCCTGGTCGGCAAACCGGGCCTGGACGGCCATTCCAACGGCGCCGAGCAGATCGCCGTGCGCGCCCGCGATGCCGGCTTCGAGGTGGTCTACGAGGGCATCCGCCTGACCCCGGCGCAGATCGTCAACACCGCCCTGGAAGAAGGCGTGCACGTGGTCGGCCTGTCGGTGCTTTCCGGTTCGCACCTGCCGCTGATCACCGATGTGCTCACCCGGCTGCGGGCCGCCGGGCTGGGCGATATCCCCGTGGTCGCCGGCGGCATCGTTCCGCCTGGGGACGCAACGGCCCTGCGCGATGCCGGCGTTGCCGCCGTCTACACGCCCAAGGACTTCGACTTGACCGCCATTCTGGCCGACATCGTCGAGATCGTCGACCGCGCCACCCGCGAGGCGGCGTAAGACCCCTCTGCCGCGCTCTTGCCACGGCGCGATGGCATCGCCAATCTAGCGCGACAATAACTCGACCGACGACCGACGAGGGGGGATCCCGTGCGGGCAAGGGGCGGCCGCCGGCGGTGCTGAACGATCCGGCGATGCAGGCGGGTGTGCTGCCGTTGCTGGTTGCCTTGGCGCTGGCCGGGTTCATCCGGGTGATCGGCGGGCCGGAGCGGGGGCCGCGCCTGATCGGTGTGGCCGTTGTGGCCAGCTTTCTCTTCTCCCTGACGCTGTCGGCGGGCGTGCCGCCGTTGCCGCCGCCGTCGCCCGCGCAACACATCTTCTACCTGGCGATCCTGGGCGCCGCCGCCGGGTTTGCCTTGGACATGGCCGAGCGTCCGGTGCGGCCGCAGGAGACTCTGCGTGTGGTCGTGCCCGGTTTGACGTTGCTGTGGCTCGCTTGGGGGCATCTGGCCGCCGGTGTCGCCTTGGCGGAGCTGGCCACGTTGGCGGCCCTGTGGGGCGGCGGCACCTTGGTGCTCGTCCGCCTGGAGCGGGCGGAGACCCAGGCCGGCGGATTGAGCGCCGCAGTGATGCTGGTCGCCGCGGCCCTGGGCGTGGCCGGGATCGCCTCCCTGGGGGCGTCATCGGCTGTCGCGTTGTCGGCCGTGGCGCTGGCCGCGGCGGCGGGCGGCCTGGCGCTCTGGGGCTATGGGGTGTGGCTGATCAAGAAGGCCAGCGGACCGTTTGGCGCCACCACCTTGTTCGGCGGCGGCGCCGGTCTGCTGGGCATGGCCTACGTCCTGGCGCTCTTTTCGCCGCAGGCCAGCCGGGTGGCGCTGGTCATTCTTCTGCTGGTGTTTTTCGCCGATACGGCGGCGGCGCGCATCCGGCTGGGCGGTACCTTGCGCAGCCGGATCATGGGGCCGATCTTGTTTGCCACCTTGGCCGCCATTCCGGCGCTGGTGGCGGTCGGCTATGCCGTGATGACCTCCGGCGGCTGAAACCTGCCGCACTGGGCCTAACCTTGACCGGGCCGCCGCCGCCGGCATAGAGTTGCCGCATCATGGTCATGCATCGCCTGCACGGACGACTTACGCGAATTAGCCACCCGGCGCCCAGGAGGGCTGCCGGGACCGTCTAGTTCGCCATCGGTGTCCGCCGTGCAGGAGTTTGCGATCCATGTCCGTTCGATGTCCGGAGCCCGCGTTCGGCTCTCGCCCCGCCAATCCATCCAACCCCCGCTCACAGACCAGCTCCGCTCCAGTCGCGG
>DASWJP010000222.1:0-7236 GCA_036397065.1 Kiloniellales bacterium
GCATTATCCACGATCCTGTCAACCGCACCCCAACCAGCACCCGGATCCCAGCCATCTGTCGCGGCGAGATGATCCCGGATATGGTCGGATGACATCGCCCAGCCGCCCAACCACGGACCCACTGGCGCAAAGGAAGCGGACACGGTCGAACCGGCGCTCGGTCACGAAAAGGAGGCACCATGAAGTTGCTGCGCCATGGCCCGCAGGGGCAGGAAAAACCCGGTCTGCTCGATGCCCGCGGCCGGATTCGCGACCTGTCCGATGTGGTGCCGGATATCGCCGGGCCGTTCCTGAACGCCCGGTGGGTGGCGCATCTCCGGTCGCTCGATCCGGAGACCCTTCCGCTGGTGGCGGGCAAGCCGCGGCTGGGACCTTGCATCGGATCCGTCTCCAAGGTGATCGGGGTCGGGCTCAACTATGCGGATCATGCCGCCGAGGCCGGGGTCGAGCCGCCATTGAAGCCCACCTTGTTCATGAAGGCCCCGAGCTCGATCAGCGGTCCCGACGACGATTTGGTCATCCCGCTCGGCTCGGACAGTACGGATTGGGAGGTCGAGTTGGCGCTGGTCATCGGCGAGGCGGTCCGGCACGTCACCGCGGCGCGGGCCTTGGACCACCTGGCCGGTTATTGCGTCGCCAACGACGTGACCGAGCGGGCGTGGGTCGCGTCCTCAGGGCAGTTGCTGAACGGCAAATGCGCCGACAGTTTCACGCCATTGGGCCCATGGCTGGTCACCCCCGACGAGATAGGGACTCCGCAGGATTTGGACCTGACACTGAAATTGAACGGCACGCAACGGCAGAGCGGCAACACCCGGACCATGGTCTTCCCGGTCGCCGAGCTGGTCAGCCACATCAGCCGGTGCATGACCCTGCTGCCCGGCGATGTCATTCTCACCGGCACGCCGCCGGGCACGGGGATGCGCTCGAAACCACAGCGCTATCTGCAAGTTGGGGACGACTTGGACCTGGAGATCACTGGCTTGGGCCAGCAACGCCACAGGGTCGCCGCCGCATCCGTTTAGGCGGAAGCGGCGCGCTCCGCCTCGGCAGCCCGCTCGGCGCTCTGCAGCAGCCGCCGCCGCCCGCTTTCCAGATGGTGCCGCACCGCCTCGGCCGCCGCTTCCCCATCGCCTTCCTCGAAGGCGTGCAGGATCCGGGCGTGCTCGTCGACCACGGCGTCGGACGAAATGCTCCCGCCTTCGCGCTTGAGATAGAGCCGCGACTGCAGAATGATCACATGCAACGACGCGTACAGATCGGAGATCACGCTGCTTTCGGCGCTTTCAACCAACGCCTGGTGGAAACGGCCGTCTGCCAGGATGAAGCGGCGGTACTCCCGGTACTTGGTGCCGATCTTTGGCGTGTCGGCCATGATCTGGAGGGTTTGGCGCAACGATTGGAGCACCGGCTTGCGCTTCTTGGAGGCGCCGATTCGGGCGCAATGGCCCTCGATGAGAATCCGGAAGTCCAGAAGTTGATGCAGATAGTCCAGGTCCGGCTGGGGCGCCACGGAATAGCCGGCATAATGTTCAGAGACGACCAGCCGTTCCGCCTCGAGCCGGGCGAGGGCTTCCCGGATCGGCGAGGAACTGACATCCAACTCCTTGGAGAGCCGGCCGATATTCAGGCGCTCCCCGGCTTGCAGCGTCTGATCGAAGATTCGCTCCTTCAAAGCCTCGTAGGTCTGCTCCGAAAGAGTGGTTTTTACGAATGGTTTGTTCGAAGTGCCCTTAGCCATTGCCGTCCCACGATCATGAGAACCTGGCCTGCCGCGCCGCCCGCCAGTGCTGCGGTCGTCATCAAGACATTCCCTTGGCGTTCACGCAAGACCGGCGCGTCTCTTGCCAGATTATCGTGCATGATCCATAATGCGCGAGAGTATATATCAATGCGCAAGCATAGGCGAGATGGAGTGCGTTTATGATGGGGAGCATGTCTCCCGACGAGCTGAAAGAGACCGTATCGCGCGGTCTTCTCGCCTTTCCCCTCACAGATTTCAACGCGAGCAACGAGTTCGACCCCCGGGCTCACGCGGCGCGGATCGAGTGGCTTTCCGGGCAGGGCGCGGCGGCTTTCTTCTCTGCCGGTGGCGCGGGCGAGTTCTTTTCCCTGAGCAAGGCTGAGTACCTGGAGGTTATCCACACCGCCGTGACAGCGAGCGCTTCGGCGCTGCCGATCATCGCCTCCGCCGGGTACGGAACGCGGCTCGCCATCGAGTATGTCCAGGAAGCGGAACGACTTGGCGTAGACGGTATCCTGCTGCTTCCCCCTTACCTGACCGAGGCGACCCAGGAGGGCCTGCGGGACCACATCACCGCGGTGTGCCGGTCGACTCGCCTGGGCGTGATCGTCTACAACCGCGCCAACTGTCAGCCCAACGCCGAAACATTGGATCGCATTGCCGAGACATGCCCGAATTTCGTTGGCTTCAAGGACGGCGTCGGGAACATGGAGACGCTGCTCTCGGTGCGCAGTCGGTTGAATGGACGTCTTGCCATGATCAATGGCATGCCGACGGCGGAGGTCTATGCCCGTTCGTATAGAACGATCGGCATTCCGGCTTATTCTTCCGCCGTGTTCAATTTCGCGCCGCGCAGCGCCACGGCGTTCTATGGGGCCGTCCTCGGCGATGATCTCGAAACGTACGATGCTTTCGTGACGAACTTCCTTTTGCCTTATCTTAAGATCCGGGGTAGGCAGCCCGGTTATGCCGTGAGCATCGTCAAGGCCGGTGCCGAGATCGTTGGACGAAGCGCCGGCAAGGTGCGCCCGCCGTTGTCGGACCTGACGCCGCAGGAGTACGAGGAACTATCCTCGTTGATCGCGCGGTTGGGCCCGCAGGAATAGTTTTCGAGGCGAAGGAATGGCCAAGCGCGCCGAAATTGGCATCTTCACCGTCTCCGCAAGCTCTCAGGTGCGCGAGGAACACAAGGGCCAGGTGATTGTATCCGGTTCCTACGGGGGCGAATACAATGCCTACCATGCCGGCAAGTGGGGCTTGCGCGGAGTCATTCTGAATGACGCCGGCATCGGCAAGAACGATGCCGGTATTCGCGGCTTGCCCTATCTCGACCAGATCGGCCTGGCGGCGGCGACGGCTGATTCCAACACATGCCATATCGCCGATGGCGACCACATGCTGGCTCACGGGCTGATCAGCCATGTCAATCGCGCGGCCACGATGATCGGCTGCAAGGTGGGTCAAAGCGTGCGGGACTGCGCCGATCTCATGCGCTCCGCTACCGTGGCAACGGGCGCCTTGCCGCTGATCAGCGGCGGCAAGCGCTTCACGATCCGCGAAAATCCGGGTGAACCCAAAATCATCTGCCTCGATGCGGCGCCGATGCTGGAGCCCGGCGATGCCGGTGCCATTGCCATCACGGGATCCCACGCGGCTCTGTTCCGCGGCCGGCCCGACGGTGTGATTGGTCCGGATGTCTTCGCCGTCTTCTTCAATGATGCGGGCGGTGGCCTGGATAACGCCGGCATCAGCCGGCTGCCGACTCTCGACGAGCGCGGTATCGTCGCCGGTGCGGTCGCCGCCGCCAGCGCGCCGATCGGCGATTCCCGGCGCATCTACAATGACGGCGTTCTTTCGCACGTCAACGAGACGGCCGCCACCTTGGGTGGCCGGCCTGGCATGAAACTGAAGGATTTTGTCGAACGCCTTGTCGAGGCCACCAAGGGATGAGGCCTGGCGATGCGATCAGTATCGGCGATCTGCGCCGCATGGCCCGGCGCCGGTTGCCGAAGATTCTCTTCGATCTGATCGAATCCGGTGTCGAGGATGAGCGGGGGTTATTGCGCAACGAGCGCGCTTTTCACGACCACTGCCTGCTGCCGCGCTACTTGGTGGACGTCGGCAACAGGGACCAGGGCGCCGAGCTTTTCGGCCGCCGCTATGCCAGCCCCTTCGGCATCGCCCCGACCGGCTTTGCCGGATTGCTGCGGCACGGTGCGGATGTGATGCTGGCGGAAGCCGCCAAGGCCGCGAACATACCCTTCATCCTCTCCGGTGCCAGCGCCGCCTCGATGGAAAAGATAGCCGCCATAGCGCCGGACCATGCCTGGTGTCATCTGTATGCGGCGAAGGATCGGGCCATCACCAATGATCTTCTCGGCCGTGCGCGCGATTGCGGGTTGCGGACTCTGGTTTTGACCGTGGACAATCCGGTCTATCCGAAGCGTGAACGGGACATGCGCAATGGCTTCACCTTGCCATTGAAGCTCAGGTTGCCGATCCTGCTCGAAGCCCTCTGCCATCCGGCGTGGATCGCCGAGTATCTGGCGAGCGGGGGGATGCCGGTGATGGAAACCTGGGCCCGATATGCGCCCAAGGGCGCCACGGCCGAACAGGTCGCCACCTTCTTCCGCACGCAGAGCCCGACCATTCAGACATGGCGCGACATGGAGGTGATCCGCCGGGACTGGCCGGGTCAATTGGTGCTGAAGGGCATCCAGCATCCTGACGATGCCGTGCGGGCGGAAGAAATCGGTGTTGACGGAATCGTCGTCTCGAATCATGGCGGCAAGGCGTTCGATCCGCTACCATCGCCACTGGCGACACTGCCGGCGGTGCGGCGCGCCGTGCGTGGCCGGATCGCCGTGATGTTCGACAGCGGCATTCGCCGCGGCGCGGATGTGATCATCGCGCGTTGTCTCGGCGCCCAGTTCGTCTTCGTCGGACGTGCCACGCTCTACGGCGTGGTTGCCGGCGGTGAACAAGGCGTGGCGCGGGCCATCGAGATCCTGCGCCAGGAGATCGATCTCGGGCTGGCTCTTGTTGGCTGTCCGAACTTTCAAGATCTTGGCCCGGAATACCTGATAGCATCACTCGCCGGAAGTCCCTCCGGCCAAGCCAGGGCCGCGGTACCCGCCAAGACCGCGCCGCCCAGGAACACGCCCCGGTCTCCGCCGAATCTATTTCTGGTGCCTTCGTGACGACCAAGAAAAACCGCGAATCGAATTCCCCTATCGTGGATAAGAAGGCGCTGACTCTCGCCGGCGCACGCCATGTCCTGCTGGCGGCCGAAGCCGAGGCCAAGCGCCAGGGGTTGAGTGTGGCCATAGCCATCGTCGATGATGGTGGCCATCTTTTGCATTTTATCCGCATGGACAATCTGCACATCGCCCCTATCGACGTATCCCTGGGGAAGGCGCGCACCGCCCTTCGCTTCAAGAAACCCAGCAAGATTTTCGCCGATGCGCTCGCCTCGGGATCTCAGGGCCTGCTGGCCTTGGCGGATCTGGTTCCCCTTGAGGGCGGTGTGCCGTTGAATGTTGGAGGCGCGACCGTGGGCGCGATCGGCGTCAGCGGCGGCCCGCCGGACATCGACGGGAAAATCGCCATGGCGGGAGCGGCGGCATTGACCGAGGTCTTGGGGTAACACGATGAAACCGATTGTCACCATCATGGCGCCGGGCGGCATGGGGGCCGCGCTAGGCACACGCCTCGTTCAGCACGGGGTGGAGGTTCGGGCGGCGCTCGCCGGCCGCAGTGCATCCACCGTCGCCCGGGCGTTCGCGGCCGGATTTACGGCCGTGGAAGAAGCCGAGCTGATCGACGTGGATATTTTCCTGTCGGTTGTTCCGCCCAACGAGGCCTTTTCGCTGGCCAAACGCATCGCGGAAAGCCTGCGGCCGGCGAAGCGCCGGCCAGTCTATGTCGACTGCAATGCCGTGAACCCGGAAACAGCCGCCAAGATCGCCGCCGTGATCGAAGGCGCGGGCGGCCCCTTCGTCGACGGCAGCCTGATCGGACTGCCACCGCGCGAAGGGACTGCGGGGCCGACACTTTTTGTGTCCGGGCCGCAGGCCAAGGCGGTCGCGGTCTTGAACGACTACGGTCTCGCCGTTTCTGTGCTGGATGGTCCGGTGGGTGCCGCCTCGGCCTTGAAGATGTCCTATGCGGGGGTCACCAAGGGACTGATCGCGCTCGGCAGCGCAATGATCCTCGCGGCAGACCGGGCCGGAGCCGGGGAGGCCCTGCGCGATGAATTGGCCAAGAGCCAGGCGCAACTGTTCGCCGGCTTCGGCCGCAGCATACCGGACATGTTCGGCAAGGCTCGGCGTTGGGTGCCCGAGATGAACGAGATGGCCGGCTTTGTCACCGGCGATCCGGCCGCCGAACAGATTTTTGCCGGTTTTGCGGCGTTGTACGAACGTCTTGCCGCCGACAATGATGGGAAACGCGGCGAAATCGACACCCTCCAGCGTTTCTTCCAAACGCCGGGCAAAACGGACTCGCCCTGATCTGATCGCTTCAAGCGGGCCATATCCAAAGAACCCGGCCTGAACCGGACCCATTCCCCGGCCGCGTGGTGTTTCCAGGTAGCCAGAAGCCGGAGGCACCACGGATATGGGAACCTGTTCGCTTTCACCCATGTTGGCGAGCGCCGGTGCTTTGGCTATGGTCCAGGCTGACGATTTTGCTGTGGAAGCGGGTGCTTGATATGTCCTTAATCCGAACGGTTCCGGAATATCTCGCGGAAGGCGATACGGCCAGCATGTACAGCCGCGCGAAGGAAGGTTTTGGCTACCTTCCCGTTATGGTGGCAGTGTTCTCCCATCGCCCTGAGGTCATGGGTGCCTGGAACGAACTCATCAGTTGTCTCAAGAACAATTTGGACGTTCGCCGCTATGAACTTGTGACCATTGCGGCGGCCAAGGAATTGCGAAGTTCCTAGTGCATGCTTGCGCATGGGTCCGTTCTTCTGCAGGGCCATTACAATGCCCGGGAACTTCAGTCCATCGTCGACACGCCTGAGGACTCCTCGTTGAACGAAGCCGACAAGGCGATCATGCGGTTCGCGGGAAAGGTGGTGCGGGAGCTGACATCGATCACGGCTGGGGATGTCGACGAGTTGCGCAAACAGGGTCTCTCGAACGAGGACATTTTTGACATCGCATCCGCCGCCGCCGTCAGATGCTTCTTCAGCAAGACACTCGATGCCTTGGGCGTGCAGCCTGATTCCGCTTACAACGAGCTTGAATCTGATCTAAGACCAGACGCTGGTGGTGGGCCGCCCCATTGAAGGCTAAGCCATTCGTGCCCAATTCTCGGCCGTCACTGGTTAGGGCCCAGACGGTGCGCGCTCAGCCGTTGTCGGCGTAGCTTTCCATCAAGCCCCGGCGGACCGTTTCAAGATGGCGGCGCATGCGCGCGGCGGCTTCGTCCGTGCGGCGGTCGGCGATGGCTTCGACCAGGGCCGCATGTTCCGCGTGGCTGTGATG
>DASWJP010000223.1:0-18561 GCA_036397065.1 Kiloniellales bacterium
GAGTATGCTGGGGGGCGGATGGCTTGATTTAGCGACCCGGGGCCCCCAAATAGAGATCACGCGGCGCCGCAGCCAACGGGCCGCGCCAGTGTGCTGAGCGCCGCATGAGCGGGCTCGGTGAGTATAGGCAGCCCTTGCTCACGGATGAGGAGGATGCTGGACGATGAGCCGACTATCGCTGTTCAACAGCCCCTTCCTGCTTGGATTCGAACAATTCGAACAGGCCCTGGACCGGATTTCCAAGGCCTCGGCGGATGGCTATCCCCCCTATAACGTCGCCCAGACCGACGACCACCGCCTGCGCATCACCTTGGCGATCGCGGGGTTTGCGGCATCCGACCTGCAGATCCAGGTTCGCGACAACCAGCTGGTGATCGCCGGCCGTCGCGAAGAAAGCCAGGAGGCAGTCTATCTGCACCGGGGCATCGCCGGGCGCCAATTCCAGCGCAACTTCGTCCTGGCCGACGGTATCGAGGTGGTCGGAGCGGCATTGGAGAACGGCCTGCTGCACGTGGATTTGGAGCGGCCGCGGGTGGAGCCGCGGGTGCGCAGCATCGCCATAGAAACCCGGGACCCGGCCGCCAACGCCGGAGTGACCATCGAGGGCGGGACCCAGGCTGAGGCCAAGGCTGAGGCCCGAGCTGGGGCTCAGGCTGGGGACGGCAAAGCAACGCCGCGCAAGATAACCCGCTAACCAGCGGCGAATGAGGCCGGCAACACCGGTTCAAGAGGGATCGGATGCTGAGAAGGAAACAAGGCAATGGACCAGACCGAACGCATGACCACGATCTCGCCCCAGGACCTGATGGTTCTGGGCTTGCAGGAAGTGGCTTACATCAAGCCCGTCACGATCGAGGGGAAGTCGGCCTTTGCCATCCACACCGCCGATGGCCGGGAGGTTGCCGTGATGGCCGACCTACAGGTGGCGCTGGCGGCGGTGCGGCAGAATGAAATGGAGCCGCTCAGCGTCCACTAGAGATTTCAGGCGGCGTGACTGGCCGCCGACTCGGTGAGGACGGCGCGGATCGCCTCGGCACTGTCGGTGCCGCGAAGCTTTTCGCAAATCGAACGATCGCGCAGCAGGCGCGAAACCCGGGCCAGGGCTTTCAAATGATCGGCGCCGGCAGCTTCGGGCGCCAGCAGAACACAGATCAGATCCACCGGCTGCTCGTCGATGGCATCGAAGTCGATGGGCGTCTCCAGGCGGGCAAACAGCGTGTAGAGCCGGTCCAGCTCCGGCAGCTTGCCGTGCGGGATGGCGATACCGTGCCCGACCCCGGTGGTGCCCAGGCGTTCGCGCTCGATCAGCACCTCGAAGATCGACCGCTCCGGCTGGCCGGTGAGCTCGGCCGCCTTCTTCGCCAACTCCTGAAGCGCCTGTTTCTTGCTCTTCGCCTTGAGGTTGGCGACGATACCGTTGGGGTCGATCAGATCATCCATATCCATCGCTATCCGGTTCGTGGGTGGACTACTGGCCCAAATTGCCGCGCCGGTCGATGCAGCAGATGTGGCCATCGGTGCGGTGGTCAATCATGTTAAAGCCGCCGTGTGATCCGTTGCGAAACATCAGAGCCGCATCGCCGAAATACTTGCCCAGACTGCACGAAAGACTTTCGTCCACGCGCGCCCGCAAAGCATCGCCGACGTCGAGCTGTTTGCCCCTCACGGATAATTGCATTCGCTCGTGGTTTTTCTAGGATTCCCGCCCGGATCCTCCGGAAGGCTAGGCATTCGGACCACGCCCGGGTCGTCGAATGGGGGGCACCATAGAGGCCACAGTCGGGGTGAGTCAATAGCCCGATCCAAGCCCATGAACAGCCCCGGTTTCCGGCCAGGTTGCCTAGATAACTCCTTATTTTACAGTATGTTATAGTTTCTCGGCGTGCAGCGATTTCTCGCGTCGCCGCTGCACCGAGGAAGGGATCCGCATGGCCTCGCGGTACTTGGCCACCGTCCGCCGGGCGATCTCCACGCCATCCGCACGCAAGAGCTCGACAATGGTGTCGTCGGAGAGGATTTTCGAGCCTGATTCGGCATCGATCAGGGCCTTGATCCGATCCCGCACCGCTTCCGCCGAATGGCTTTCGCCGTTGGCCCCGGCGATCGAGGCGGTGAAGAAATACTTGAGCTCATAGATGCCGCGCGGCGTGGCGATGTATTTGTTGGTGGTCACCCGGCTGACCGTCGATTCATGCATTTCGATCGCCTCGGCGATGTCGCGCAAGGTCAGCGGCCGCAGATGCCGGACCCCTTTGCGAAAGAAGGCATCCTGCTGACGCAGGATCTCGCTGGCCACTTTGAGGATGGTGGTCGCCCGCTGATGCAGGGATTTGACCAGCCAGTTGGCCGACTGCAGTTGCTGGCTGATGTATTCCCGGTCCGCCTTGGAGCGCGCCCGTGAGGAGACGGTGGTCGAATAGCGGGCATTGACCAGGACCCGCGGCAAGGTATCGCTGTTCAGTTCCACCAGCCATTTGTCGCCGAGACCGCGGCGCACCAGGATGTCGGGAACGATCGGATCGGCCACCTCGAAATCATAGGCCTCGGCCGGCTTCGGATTGAGCGCCTTGATCTCGGCGATCATCTCCTTCAAGTCTTCTTCGTCGACGCCGCACAGCTTGCGCAGCGCCGCGTACTCGTGCCGGGCGACCAGCGGCAGGTTATCGAGCATGGTCGCCATGGCCGGATCGAGGCGGTCGCGATCGGCCAATTGAATGGCCAGGCATTCGCGCAGGGTCCGGGCGAAGACGCCGGGCGGATCTAATCGCTGCAGCTTGCCGAGCACCGCCTCGATATCCGAGACATCGCAGTCCAGGCGCGCGGCCAGGGCGATGATATCGCCGGTCATGTAACCGGACTCATCAAGCATTTCGACCAGGTGCAGGGCGATGATCCGCTCGGCCGGATCGCGCAGATCCAGATTCACCTGATCGAGCAAATGCTGGCGCAGGGTGGTGCGCTCCGACAGCCGCTGCTCGAGGCCGCGCTCGTCGCCATCGAAGGTGTTGCCGGCGCCGCTGATCCGCGCGCCGTAGTCGGCGCCGGCCAGGCCGTCATCGGCGCGGCTGTTGTCGTATTGGCTCTCGAGATCCGCATCGAGGGGCGCATCGCCACTGGCGGGCAGGTTTTCGGCGCGGGTCAGATCGTGGGTATCGACCTCGCCGGTTGACGAATCGGCACGCCCATCCGCTGCCGCGGCGTCGCTGTCGACGCCGCTGCCGGTCGCGATCTCATCGCCAACATCACCCCCGACGTTTCCGCCGCCCCCGTCACCTTCGTCGCGTTCAAGCAGTGGGTTCTGCTCAAGCTCTGCTTCCACATAGGCCGCGAGCTCCAGGTTGGAAAGCTGCAGCAGCTTGATGGCCTGCTGCAACTGCGGCGTCATGACCAGGGACTGATGCTGGCGAAGATCTAACCTCTGGGTCACCGCCATGCGGAGAATCCCTACAGACTAAATCTTTCGCCCAGGTAAACACGCCGAACGTCCTTGTGGACAACGATTTCTTCCGGCGCGCCTTCCATGAGAACGACACCGTCATGGATGATATAGGCACGATCGACGATTTCCAGGGTCTCGCGCACATTATGGTCGGTAATCAGGACGCCCAGGCCCCGGTCCTTGAGGTGGGAGACAAGATCGCGGATGTCGTTAACGGCGATCGGATCGATCCCCGCCAGCGGCTCGTCGAGCAGGATGAAGCTCGGCTGCGAGGCCAGAGCGCGGGCAATCTCGACCCGCCGCCGCTCGCCGCCGGAGAGCGCCAGGGACGGCGTGCGCCGCAGATGGGTGATCGAAAATTCGGCCAGCAGGTCATCGAGCATGGCCTCGCGCCGCTCGCGCACCGGCTCGATCACCTCGAGCACGCCGCGGATGTTCTGCTCGACGGTCAGGCCGCGAAAGATCGATGCCTCCTGCGGCAGATAGCCGATCCCCATGCGCGCCCGCCGGTACATGGGCATGTCGGTGATGTCGTGGCCATCGAGGGTCACCCAGCCGTAGTCGGGGGTGAGCAGTCCGGTGATGATGTAAAAGCAGGTCGTCTTGCCGGCACCGTTGGGGCCGAGCAGGCCGACCGCCTCGCCGCGCTGCAGGGACAATGTGACCCCGCGCAGGACCGGGCGCTTCTTGAAGCTCTTGCCCACATTATCGGCGATCAGGCCTTCGTTCTCCGCCACCAGACGCGGCGGCGCCGCGCCGGTCGGCCGGGCCGGATCGCGCCGATCGGTCATGGGCATGGGCGGCTCACTGTTTCGGTTCCTCGGTCGGTTTCCGCTTGGGCACGATCAGGCCTTGCACGCGGGTTGTGGCCACGGTTCCCGGCGCCGCCGCCAGCAGACGGCTGACGCCGGTGGCCATATTCACTTCGGCATATTCGCCGTTCAATTGATTCTCCTCGCGGGTGATCTTCACGGCGCCGGTCAAGGTCGCGAATTCGCGCTGCACATAGTACACGCCGCGGTCGCCGCGGGCCAACTCGGTCGCCGTCTTGACCCGCACATTTCCGAAGGCATCCACCTTGGTGATCTCCAAGTCCTTGTTCGCCGCCGGTTCGAAATACGCGGTCAACACGTCGGCCTTGATGCGCTTGTCCTCGCGCACCGCCTCGGCGTCGCCGCGGGCAATGGCGACTTGCCGCTTCTCCCAATACTCCAGGCTGTCGCGGGCGGTGAGCACATCCTTGGCGCCCACCAGGCGCAAATCCTTGCCGACCAGAACCAGGACTCCGTTGACCACGTCGTAGGCGCCGCGGTCGCCGTACACGGTTTCGCTCGGCGAGACGATGCGCACGTTGCCTTCGGCATCGATACGGTGGATCTCCGAGCCGCCGCCCGGCAATGGCTTGTAGTGGGCGATCAGCGCATCGGCGAAGACCGTGATCTTGCCGCGCGCGGCACTGGCATTGCCCCGGGCCACATAGGTTTGCTCGTTGCGCCGCCACTCGATGCCCTGATCGGCGTTGATTTCCAGCGGCTCGTCGCCGCCGGTCAGCCCGGTGATGCCCTGCGCCAGGACCGCGGCCGGGACGATCGGCAGCAGTGCCAGGGCCAGCCACAAAACCGTCAGACCCGCATGCAGCCCGGCGCGTGCCCAGGCGTGCATGGCCGCGTTCACTGCAACGCCTCCTTGGCGCCCGGCTGCAAGACCAGCCGGCTCTTGCCCGTAAAGATGATGGTCTGGCCGCGATCGAGCACCCGGAACCCTTCCGATTGCACGGTGCCGAAGTTCCCTTGACCCTCGACCGGCTGCGTCCCCTCGGCGATGCCGGCCGCCAGATCGATGTGGGCGGAATTGCTGCGCAACTCAAAGCCCCGGTCGTGGAACAGGCTGACGCCGCCGCTGAGATCGAGCACTTCGTTCGTGCGGTGGTATTGACCGGCGCGGGCATTCAAGGCCAGCCAGGCGCCACCCTCCAGGGTCATGTCCGCCTTGGGCAACTCCAGGTCGATGATATCCTCGTCCTGCTTCGATTGCGTCGCCATGTCGGCGGTGATCGAATAGGGCCGGCGCTGCTCGTCGATGCCGTCATAGCGGGCATTCAGCATGGTCGGGTTGTCCGCCTGGTCGAGGTTCAGCCGCGACATGCCAAGACGGAAGCGATCGTCCTTGAAGGTCAGCTGCGGCCAGGCGATCACCAGCAGAATCAGCGCCGCCGCCGAGGCCGGCAGCACCACCTTCATCAGGCCGACGAACAAGCTGTAGCGGTTGCGTCCGGAAAAGCGCGGCGGCTGCCGGCCGGCCGGCGATCGGGTGTCCGGGGCGACCGGCGCCGGACCCTCGGGAAGTACGGTGGCGGTGCTGGTTATCGAGGGCATTGGCGCATTCCTACACCACGCCCGCGCGCAAGCAGTCGTGGATATGCAGAATGCCCACCGGCCGGTCGTCTTCGACGACGAACAGGCTGGTGATCGGGCGGGTGTTGCGCACGCCGTTCATCACCCCCAGCGCCTCGGCGGCCAGTGCCTGGCCGCGGATGGTCATAGGCGCGCGGGTCATCACATCGGCGGCGCGCAGGTCCAACAGCCCGTTGGCCATGTGGCGGCGCAAGTCGCCGTCGGTGACGATGCCTTGCAGCCGGCCATCGGCGCCGGTGATGCCGACACAGCCGAAGCGCCGGTTGGTCATCACCAGGATGGCCTCGGCCATCGGCGTCTCCGGCCGGCACAGCGGCAACTCCTCGGGCCCGTGCATGATATCGGCGACCCGCAGCAGCTTGCGCCCCAGCGAGCCGCCGGGATGCAGAATCTGGAAATCCTGCGCCGAGAAGCCCTTGCGCTCGAGCAAGGCGATGGCAATGGCATCGCCGAGGGCGAGCATCATGGTGGTCGAGGTGGTCGGCGCCAGGCCCATGGGGCACGCCTCGGGCACGGTGGGCAGGAGAATGGCCACGTCCGCCGCCTCGGCCAGGGGACTGTGGGCGCCCCGGGTGAGCGCGGCCAGGGGAATGGCGAAGCGCCGGGTATAGGCGACGATATCGCCCAACTCCACCGTATCGCCGGAGTTGGACAGGGCCAGGACCGCATCGCCGGGAGCGATCATGCCCAGATCGCCGTGGCTGGCCTCGCCCGGGTGGACGAATTGCGCCGGCGTGCCGGTCGAGGCCAGGGTGGCGGCGATCTTGCGCGCCACATGACCGGACTTGCCCATGCCGGTCACCGTGATCCGGCCCGTGGCGGCGGCCATCATGTCGAGCAGTTTCGGCAGGCTGTCTTCCAGCGCCCCGGCCAGGGCGGTCAGCCCTTCGGCCCCCAGGCGCAGCACCCGGCGGGCAGCCTCCAGGTCGCGGGCCGGGCCGGCGGCGGCGGGCGAATCGCAAGCCCCGGCCTTGGCCGCCCGCGTCGCCTCATCAGCCTGCCGAGTCTCAGCCCGCCGAGTCATGGACACCCGTTCTCCTTTCAAGGCATGGTTGCACTATAGCAGACCTTGGATGAACGCACGAACCAGGCCCCCATCGGGCCCAGAAGCCAGTAGATCCGGTATCTTAATGGGCGAAGATGTCCACATCCGCCCAGCCGGCCAAGTCGAGGGCGGCGCGCGTCGGCAGGAAATCGAAACAGGTCTGCGCCAGCTCCCGCCGGCCTTCGCGCGCCAGCATCTCGTCGAGAACGGCCCGCAATCTATGCAGATAGATGACGTCGGAGGCGGCATAGCGCAACTGTTCGTCGGTCAAAGCATCGGCGCCCCAGTCGGAGGATTGCATCTTCTTCGAGATATCGACGCCGATCAGATCGCGGCACAGATCCTTCAAGCCATGCTGGTCGGTGAAGGTGCGCACCAAGCGCGAGGCCACCTTGGTGCAATAGACCGGCGCACACGGGACCTTGAGATAGCGCTGGATCGCCGCCAGATCGAAGCGGGCGAAATGAAACAGCTTGGTAATCGCCGGATCGCCCAGGACTTTCGCCAGATTGGGCGCCTGATAGGCTCTATCGCGGAACTGCACCAGATGGCATTGGCCGTCGCCAGCGGACAACTGGATCAGGCACAGCCGGTCCCGGGCCAGATCGAGGCCCATGGTCTCGGTATCCACGGCCACCGAATCGCCGAAATCGAGGCCGGAGGGCAGGTCGCCTTGATGCAGGTGCGGTCGCACGGATCCTGATCGGTGTTGCGTTGCGGAGCCCAAGGCCGCTGGGGATTGGCCGAAGGCCAAGGGAATCCCGGCATTTTCGCTAGGCCCGTGAGTCTGTCAAGGCAATACGGCCGGTGCCGGGCCCATAGCCCTGGCCATGCGGCTGGCGAGCCGGCGCCCCCCCTGATATATAGCCCCAGGCACGCCGCCGCCGGGCCACCGCGCCGCAAGCGCCATCCCGGTGCCGGCAGGAGAGGGAGGAAGAGCCATGGCAGCCCGTGTGGCCACGATCTTCGGTGGATCCGGTTTCATCGGCCGGCATTTGATCGGCCGGCTGGCCAAGCAGGGCTGGGTCGTGCGCGTCGCCGTGCGCCACCCGGCGCGGGCCGGTTTCCTCAAGCCCCTGGGAGATGTCGGGCAGATCACGCCCATCCGCGCGCCCCTGCAGGACCAACTGGCGGTCGAGGCGGCGGTGCAGGGCGCCAGCGCGGTCGTCAACCTGGTCGGTGTGCTCTACGAGCGCGGCGCCCAGACCTTCGCCGCCGTCCACGCCCGCGGCGCGCAGACCGTGGCCGCCGCCGCCAAGGCCGCCGGGGCCGGGCACTTGGCGCAGATCTCCGCCATCGGCGCCGATGTGCATGCCGAGGCCGACTATGCGCGCTCCAAGGGGGCCGGCGAGGCGGCGGTCAAGACCGTCTTTCCCGACGCCACAATCCTGCGCCCGAGCATCGTCTTCGGCCCCGAGGACGATTTCTTCAACCGCTTTGCCGCCATGGCGCGGCTGGCCCCAGCCCTGCCGCTGATCGGCGGCGGCGGCACCCGGTTTCAGCCCGTGTATGTGGGCGACGTGGCGGCGGCGATCGCCGCCGTCATCGACGGCGCCGAGGCCAAGGGCCAGTGCTACGAGCTGGGCGGCCCGCGCATCTATACCTTCGCCGAGCTGATGGCCCTGATGCTGCGCGAGATTCACCGCCGGCGGCTGCTGGTGCCCGTCCCCTTCGCCCTGGCCGAGATCATGGCGCGGCCGCTGGAGCTGTTGCCGGTGCCGCCCCTGACCCGCGACCAGGTGCGCCTCTTGCGCCGCGACAATGTGGTCGCGGCTAAGGCGCGGACCCTGGCCGATCTCGGCATCACGCCGACCTCGGTAGAGGTGATATTGCCGACTTATCTGGACCGCTACCGGCCGCACGGCCGGTTTACCAGCCACGCAATCGGTTAAGTCTAGCGGACGCCCAACTCGTTGAAATCGTCGAGCAGGGCGGCGATGCGCCCCGAGTCGTACTGATCCATGATCACCTCGGCGCGCCGGGTGGCGGCCTGCATGTCGAGTCCGAGAATGCGGTTCTTCACCCGCGGCAGGGCGTTGACCGTCATCGACAGCTCGCGCACGCCCAGCCCCAGAATCAGCGCCGTATAGCGCGGGTCGCCGGCGATCTCGCCGCACACCGAAATGGGGATGCGGGCGCGCAGGGCCGCCTGAATGGAAAACTGAATCAGGCGCAGAACCGCCGGGTGCAGGGGATTATAGAGATGCGCCACCTGCTCCTCGCCGCGATCGATGGCCAGGGTGTACATGGTCAGATCGTTGCTGCCGATGGCGAAGAAGTCGGCCACGTTGGCCAGCGCGTCGGCGGAGAGGGCGGCGCCCGGAACCTCGATCATGACGCCGAGCGGCGGCAACGGATCGGCGATGGCAACGCCGCGCCGGCGCAGCCGCTTGGCCGTGGCCTGCAGGGCCTGACGCACCTCCTGCACCTCGGCGACCGTGGAGATCATCGGCAGCAGAATGCGCAAGGGTCCGTGCGCCCCAGCCCGCAGCATGGCGCCGAGCTGCGCGTCCAGCAGCTTGCGCTCGCGCAGGGAGAGACGAATGGCGCGCAGCCCCAAGGCCGGATTCATGCCTTCCGAGAGGTTGTTGGCCAGGGCCGTCGAGACCTTCTCGCCGCCGATATCCAGGGTGCGGATGGTGACCGGCCGGCCGCCCATGCCGATCACGATCTCGGCCAGCGCCTTGTATTGCTCGTCCTCGTCCGGCAGATCGTCGCGGTTCATGAACAGAAATTCGGTGCGCAGCAAGCCGACACCCTGGGCACCCGCCGCCAGGGCCGGGCCGACCTCGCGCGGCATTTCCAGATTGGCCTGCAGGTTCACCTCGACGGCATCGCGGGTCACCGCCGCCACGTCGCGCAGGCGGGAGAGCGACTTGGTCTCGCGCGCCAGGGCCTTGCGCACGGTCTCGTATTCGCTCAGGCATTTGGCGGTCGGGTGGATCACCACGCGGCCGCGGGTGCCGTCGATGATGATCGAATCGCCGGTGTTGACGCCGGAAATCAGGCCGGTGACGCCGATCACCGCCGGCAACCCTAAGGAGCGGGCCATGATCGCCGTATGACTTTCGGCGCCGCCCAGGACGCTGGCGAAGCCGCCGATCTGCTGCGGATCCATCAAGGCGGTATCGGCCGGCGTGATCTCCTCGGCGATGACGATGCTGCCCGCTGCCAGGTGGCCGAAGCTGCTGAAATTGGTGCGGGTCAGGTTGCGCACCAGGCGCAGGCCCACCTCGCGCACCTCCTGGCCGCGGCTGCGCAGGTAGGGATCGTCCATGGCGGCGAAGTTCTTGGCCACCTCGCCGATCTCCGCCATGACCGCGGCCTCGGCGTTGCAGAACCCGCTTTCGATGCGCCGCTCGATGCCGCCGATCAGACTGTTGCTCTTAAGCATCTGCAGGTGCGCCTCGAGCAGAAAGCCCAGCTCCTCGGCGGCCGTGCCGTGAAAGCGTTCGGCCTTGCCTTGCAGCTTGCCCACCTGGCGTTGCGCGCGGCCCACGGCGTCGCGAAAACGCTCGACCTCGGCAGCGAGCATGGCGGCCGGCACCTGATACTCCTGCACCTGCAGATCGCCGCTTTCGCGCAGGAACGCCGTGCCGATGGCGATGCCGTGGGAAACCCCCAGTCCCTCGAAGATCTGCTGGCCGCCCTGGGCGGCGGACGCGCCCCGCGGCGAGGCGGTGCTGGGTGGTTTTTCAGTCTTCATGGAACTTGCTTTCGATCAATTTGACCAAGGCGGCGATCGCCGCCGCGGCCGCCGGCCCTTTGGCGCGCAACTCCAACTCGCAGCCCGGCGATGCGGCCAGCATCATCAGGCCCATGATCGACGCGCCCGAAACCTCGGTGCCGTTCGCCACCACCATGATATCGGCCTGAAAGGCGGTGGCCAGTTTGACGAAGCGGGCGGCGGCGCGGGCGTGCAATCCGCGTTGATTGACGATCGTGACCCGCGCCTGCGCGAAGGCTTGCGTCATTGCACCTTATCGGCGAGGAGCTGCGAGGCGACATTGATGTATTTGCGTCCCGCCTGTTGCGCCTGCACCACGGCGCTGGTCAGCGGTTCGCTGGCGCGCACGCTGGCCAATTTGATCAGCATCGGCAGATTGACGCCGGCGATCACTTCGACCCGCCCCTGGTCGAGGACGGAGATGGCCAAATTCGACGGCGTGCCGCCGAACATGTCGGTCAACAGGACCACGCCGTCGCCCTCGTCCGCCTTGGCGACACTGTCGATGATTTCCTGACGGCGCTGCTCCATATCGTCATCGGCGCCGATGCACACCGCGCTCATGTTGCGCTGGGCGCCGACCACGTGTTCGAGGGCCTCGATGAATTCACTCGCCAGACGGCCGTGGGTGACCAGTACGATTCCGATCATGTGCCTGTCCCGTGCTCCCTGCTGGGTCGCGATGCGCCGCCGCCGGCTAGCCATTCCGGGGCATGTTTAGCGCGATCCGCCCCGCACTTCACGCCCGTTGTGCACCGGTCCCGTCGCCGCGGGCGACATCCCGGTGGCTTTTGTGGACCTCGCGGCCGCCGCGCGCAAGCCTCTCCGCCAGGCGCTCGGCGACGGCGACCGAGCGGTGACGGCCGCCGGTACAGCCCACGGCGATGGTCAGATAGCTCTTCCCCTCCCGCTCGTAGCGGGGCAGCAGCGGCTCCAGCATGCCGGTCAGACGCTCGAAAAAGGACGCAAATGCCGGGTCCGCGGCGACGAAGGCATCGACTCCGGCGTCGCGGCCATCGAGGTCGCGCAAGTCCGGCTGGTAATGGGGGTTGGCCAGGAAACGCACGTCGATGACCAGATCCGCCTCGCGCGGCAGGCCGTAGCGGTAGGAGAACGAGATGACGAAGACGCTCATGGCCGGTGTCAGCGCCAAGGTGAAGTGGCCGCCGAGAACGCGCCTGAGATCGGCGGCGGTCAGGGCCGAGGTATCGACCACCAGATCGGCGCGCGCCCGCAGCGGCTCCACCAGCCGCCGTTCGGCGGCGATGCCGTCGGCCACCCGGCGGTCCTGGGCCAGGGGATGGCGCCGCCGGGTCTCGGTATAGCGACGCTCCAGCACCTCGTCGGTGCAATCGAGGAACAGCAGGGTCACGGTCTGGGTTTCATCCGCCCGCAGCCTGTCGAGGCGCTCGAGCAGGGCCGTGGCGGCGAAGTTGCGGGTGCGGATATCGACCCCCACGGCGATCGGCCCGCCTTCGCCGAGCAGGGCATCGAGCAGGCTGAGCGGCAGGTTGTCGACCGTCTCGTAGCCCAGATCCTCGAGAACCTTCAGGGCCGTGGAGTGGCCGGCGCCGGACAGGCCGGTGATCACCGTCACCCGCCGCCGCTCGCCGCCCTGTAGGCCACCGGGTGGGCCCTCGGGCGGGCCATCGGGCGGGCTACCGGGCGGCTTACTCTTGGGTTTACCCGGGCGAGCCGATCCCGCTTTCGATGTCCGGGCCGGCCGGCGGCTGGCCGCGGCGGCCGGCTGCCGGGGCAGGGCCGCGGCGGTGCCGCGCAGGGCCAGGCGCAGCTTGGCCGGCGCCGAGGCGGCAAACGGATCGAGGTGGAGGCGCGGCACGGCAACCCCCAGGATCTCCTCGCTCGCCGCCTCGGGCAGGCGCTCGATGGTTTCGGCGGCCGCCAGGTCGACGACCAGGGCGACCGGGGCCTCGGCCACGCTGGGCACATCCCGCAGGCCGAGGCCGCGCACCTCCAGGGCCCCGGCGATGGCCGCCGGGGCGCGGGCGATGATCTGGGTGGCCTTGCCCGCCCGGCGGGCGGTCAGGGCGCATTGATCGTCGGCCACCAGATGCGCCCCCTGGTCGATCATGCGCAGGGCCAGATCCGATTTGCCGGCGCCGGAGGGACCGCGCAGCAGGATGCCGCGCGGGCCCGCGCCGCCATCGAGGGCGATGCAGGTGGCATGGACCAGCAGCGGATCGGGACCGGTCATGCCATGCCTAATCCGCGGGCCTAGTCCGCCGGCAGGCGAATGACGAAGCGGGCGCCGTGCACGCCGCCAGCCTCATCGACCAGGTTTTCCGCCCGGATGGTGCCGCCGTGCGCCTCGACGATCTGCTTGGAAATGCTCAGGCCCAGGCCGGAGTGGGTGCCGAATTTCTCGCTTTGCGGCCGCTCCGTGTAGAACCGGTCGAAGATGGCGGTCAGCTTGCCCGCCGGGATACCGGGGCCCTCGTCGGACACCGCGATCTCCACCCAGGCCCCGTCGCGGCGCACCGCCAATCCGATGGTGCCGCCGGGCGGGCTGAATGTCGTCGCGTTGCTGATCACGTTGCGCAGCACCTGGCCCAAGCGGTCTTCGATCCCCTGCACAGTGTATGTTTGCGCCGCCTCCAAGGCCAGGTGGAAGCGCGGCCCGGTGTCGCGCGCCATGGCTTCGTGCGCCTCGTACAGGTTGCGGACCAGGCGGCCCACATCGACCCGTTCGGTCTGGGCGCGGGAGAGCTCCGCATCCAGGCGCGAGGCGTCCGAGATATCCGAAATCAGCCGGTCCAGGCGCTGCACGTCGTCCAGGATGATGGACATCAGGCGCTTCTGTTGTTCCGGGTCTTCCACCCGGACCACGGTTTCCACGGCGCTGCGCAACGAGGTGAGCGGGTTCTTGATCTCATGGGCCACATCGGCGGCGAAACCCTCGATCGCATCCAAACGGGCCCACAGGGCCGAGGTCATATCGCGCAGCGCGCCGGAGAGATCGCCGATCTCGTCCCGGCGCCGGGTGAAATCGGGAATCTCCTGCTGCCGCCCCTGGCCGTAGCGCACCCGCTCGGCCGCCTCGGCCAGCCGGCGCACCGGCCGGGCGATGGTGCCGGCCAGATAGAGCGAGAGCAGAATGGTCACCCCCAGGGCCAAGGCGAAGACCATCAGGATATCCAGGCGCCGGTCGCGCACCGCCGCTTCGATATCGGCGCCGTCCTTGGACAGCATCAGGGCGCCCAGCACCTGGCGGTAGCGTTGCACCGGGACCGCCACGGAGATGACCAGGCGGCCGCGCCGGTCGAGGCGCACCATGCCCCGGCTTTCGCCGCCCAGGGCCCGCTCGACTTCCACATAGTCGGTGGCGGTCTGCACCCGCGCCTCGCGGTACGGCGGCAGATCGCCGGTCAACGGCAGCCAGTTCATGGCCCGGTCGTAGAACCGGCCCAGGCCGGCCTCGGGCCAGCTTTCCTCCGGCGGCAGCTCGATCACCTGGACCTGGCCGCCCGGGCCGATCAGCAGGAAGCTGTCCACCAGCAGCTCGCCGGTGCGAGCGAAGATGCGGGCGCGCACCCGCGTATCGGTCAGCAGCACGCGCATGAGATGGCGGGCGCTTTCCGGCAGCAGGCGCTCCTCGCCGGCCTGGGCCTCGACCACCGTCGTGCTGGCGAACGACAAGGCAAAGGCGCGGGCCTGGGTGCGCACGGAGTCCAGCTCGGAGGTAATCAGGCTTTGCCGGTAGTCCTCCAGGTGCAACAGGCCGAGGACGGGGATCAGCAGCACCAGCATGTTGAGGGCCAGGATGCGCCGGGTGAGCGGCGATGGCCAGCCGCGCCGATGGCGCCGTGGCCGGGGCGGAGGTTTGTCGGGGTCCTTGGATTGGGCCCCGGGGAGCGACCCCGGGAGATCTCCCGAGCGACCCCCCGATAGACCCCCCGATAGACCCTCGAGCACAGCACCCGGTGCGGCGGGCCGGGCGGTGGGGCGCCCGCTGCGCCGCTCACCGACCTGAGGTGCTGGCGGGGGCGACTCAGCGGCCCCGTCTGCGTCGATTTCGTCGCCGGGGCGCTCCGCCGCCGGGCGCGCGGGCTCGGCTGCCGCGGCGGCCCGCCGGGCACGGCTCCGGCCGGCGCCGGCGGTCTCCTCGTCCCTATGCGTCCTTGTAACGATAGCCGACACCGTAGAGCGTTTCGATCTGGCCGAAGTCGTCGTCGATGTCCTTGAATTTCTTGCGCAGCCGCTTGATGTGGCTGTCGATGGTCCGGTCGTCCACATAAACCGATTCGCCGTAGGCGGCATCCATCAATTGATCCCGGGTCTTCACATGACCGGGCCGGTTGGCCAAGGCTTTGAGGATCAGGAATTCGGTGACCGTCAGGTTCGACGGCTGTCCCTTCCAGGTGCACAGGTGACGGGCCGGGTCGAGGATCAGATCGCCGCGCAGCAGGGGCTTCTCGCCGCCGTCCGCCTCGGCGCCATCCTTGGCGCTGCGCTCGCGCCGCAGCAGGGCGCGGATGCGCTCGATCAGCAGGCGCTGGGAGAACGGCTTGGTGATGTAGTCGTCGGCCCCCATGCGCAGGCCGAGAAGCTCGTCCACCTCCTCGTCCTTGGAGGTGAGGAAGATCACCGGCAGGTTGGAGCCCTGGCGCAAGCGGTTGAGCAGTTCCATGCCGTCCATGCGCGGCATCTTGATGTCCAATATGGCCAGATCCACCGGATTGGCGGTCAGGCCCCGCAGGGCCTCCGACCCGTCGGCATAGGCGCGCACCTTATAGCCCTCGGCTTCCAGGGCTATGGTGACCGAGGTCAGGATATTGCGGTCGTCGTCGACCAGGGCGATGGTGTTCTGCATGCCCGCGCTCCTTCGCGCCCTATTAGATCAGACTTGGTGGGGAATTTCACGGTCCTCAATATAGCTCGCGAGTGTGGCGCTTTTGCGGCGGCTGAGGCGGGGCAAAACCCCGGAAAACAGGGATTTTTTCAGGGTCCGGCCCCTGCCAGGAAGCGATTCCCGAGACAGCCGGCCAAGGCCGGGCTAGAATAGCCCCGTTAAGGCTGGCCAGGCCAGGATGGCCCCGGCCGCGGTTGGCCGCGGCTGGGTTGGGCCCGCCGAGGGATTTGCACCAGATGAGCACCCCCGTTCAACCGAAACTGTTCGGCTTCCTGCCGGCGCCCAAATTCGCCATGCTGGCGTTTACGGCGGCAGTGGAGCCCTTGCGCGCCGCCAACCTGATCAGCGGACGCACCCTGTACGACTGGCGGGTGATCAGCAGCGACGGCCAGCCGGTGCGCTCGTCCAACCGCCTGCAACTGGTGGCCGACAGCACCATCGAGGATGCCGGGCCGCTGGCCAACGTGGTGGTTTGCGGCGGCCTGGACGGACAGCTCTTCAGCGACCGGCGGGTGCTTGCCTGGCTGCGCCGCCAGGCCCGCGCCGGGGCGCGCATCGGCGCCCTGTCCGACGGCAGCTATATCCTGGCCCGCGCCGGCTTGCTGGACGGCTATCGCTGCACCATTCATTGGAACTGCCTGGCCGGATTCCGCGAGACGTTTCCCGATATCCAGGTGTCCACCGAGCTCTACTGCATCGACCGCTCGCGCTTCACCAGCTCCGGCGGCACCGCCTCCATGGACATGATGCTGCGCATGATCGAGATGGATTACGGGCGCGATCTGGCCATCGCCGTGGCCGAGCACTTCATGCACGAGCGGATTCGCGGCGATGCCGACCGGCAGCGCATGCCGCTCCGCCTGCGCCTGGGATTCAGCCACCCCAAGCTGATCGTCGCCGTCGGCCTGATGGAAGAGAATTTGGAGGAGCCGATCTCCTGCACCGAGTTGGCGGCGCGCTGCGCTATCTCGGCGCGGCAGATGGAGCGGCTGTTCCGCAAGTACCTGGGCTGCCCGCCGCGGCGCTACTATCTGCAGCTGCGCCTGGAACGGGCGCACCGGCTGCTGACGCAAAGCAGCCTGCCGGTCATCGAAGTGGCGTTGGCCAGCGGCTTCGTCTCGCCGTCTCACTTCGCCAAGTGCTACCGGGATTACTTCAAGCAGATGCCGCGCAGCACCCGCTTGCCGGTGCCGCCGCGGCCACTCCCCGGCGCCGCCAACGACCCGGACACACGCGCCGCCGGATAGGGTGGCTCGCCGCCGTCTATTGCCGAAAGCGCCAGGTTGACCGGCCGCGGTGCCCCATGTTGCCCCGGTTTTCGGCCGGGGAAACAACCGGTCTTAGCCGGCCGCCTTGAGGTTTTCAGCGGCCATCTTGCCATTCTTGCCGCGGACCAACTCGTATTCGACCCGCTGCCCTTCCGCCAGTCCGGACATGCCGGCCCGTTCGACCGCCGAGATATGAACGAAGGCATCGGCGCCACCGCCATCCGGTTGGATAAAGCCGAAGCCCTTAACGGTATTGAACCACTTCACGGTTCCGATAGTCATGGAATTCTCCGTTGTCTGGCAGCGCCCGCTCGAGGGATTTTCGATTTCACGAATGCGGCCCCGTGGCCGGTACAAAGCGATGCCAAACCTTAGATTGAAACTCCCCCCTGCGCGCCCAACCGCATTCGACCCGTGACCTTACACACGACTGCTGGCCGCGCTCAAGACCCGACTTGCGCCCGCAGGGTGCCGATTCCATGCTGGCAGCCGGTTCAGTCGCGGCGAAATTGAGGATCTGTCCACCATGGATGAACACCCGGATGCCGTGGTCCGCCGCCTCATGGCCGCCGCGCGGCAGGCGGCCCTGGCCACGACCCTGGCCCGTGACGACAGCGGCCGGCCCTATGCCTCGCTGGTTCTGGTCGCCCCGGCGCCGGAGGGCAGCCCGCTCCTCCTGCTCTCCGATCTGGCGGAGCACAGCCGCAACCTCAAGCGAGATGCCCGGGCGGCCCTGCTGTTCGACGGCACCGCCGGCCTGGACGATCCGCTCACCGGGCCGCGCGCGTCGATTCTGGGCCAGGTGCACCCGGTCCCCGGCGGGGCCGAGGGCGAGGCCCTGAGGGCCAGCTTCCTGGCCCGCCACCCGGCGGCCGCGGCGTACGCCGATTTTGCCGATTTCCGGGTCTACCGCATGGCCGTGGAAAGTGCCCATCTGGTGGCTGGATTCGGCCGGATTCATTGGTTGACGGCGGCTGAGATCATGGCTGCGCCGGATCCCCGGGCCGCCCCCTAACTCGCGACTGGCATCCGCCGTCGAGTTGCGTTACCTCTGTGCTATGAATGGCACGGTGGATATGACGGCGGCCTTGCGGCGGGGCCTAGAAGGCCATGGTCTGCGGGGGTATCCGGCAGCCCACGGCAACCTGAGCACCCCGGCCCTCTATGCGCATGCCCTGCGCCGGGGCGAAGGCAGCCTGGCCGAGGGCGGGGCCCTGGTGGTGCGCACCGGCGTCCACACCGGCCGCTCGCCCGACGACAAGTTCATCGTCGACGATGCCTCCACCCACGAGCACGTCTGGTGGGGCAAGGTGAACGCCGCCATGGACGAGGCGACCTTCGAGCGCCTGCACGGCAAGGTCCTGGCGCATCTGCAGGCCAACGAGCTGTTCGTCCAGGATCTCTTTGCCGGCGCCGATCCCGAGTTCCGTCTGTCCGTGCGGGTGATCAGCGACAGCGCCTGGCACGCCTTGTTCGCCCGCAATATGTTCATCCGCCCCACGGCCGGGGACTTGGCGGCATTCACACCCGATTTCACGGTTCTGCATGCCCCGTCTCTGCACGCCGACCCGGCCACGGACGGCACCAAATCCCCGACCTTCGTGGTGGTGAATTTCGCTCGCCGACTGGTGCTGATCGGCGGCACCAGCTATGCCGGCGAGATCAAGAAGTCGATCTTCTCGGTGTTGAATTTTCTGCTGCCGCCGCGCGGCGTGCTGCCCATGCACTGTTCCGCCAACATCGGTTCCGGCGGCGATACGGCGATCTTTTTCGGCCTGTCGGGCACCGGCAAGACCAC